>NZ_JBRJHH010000003.1:0-347582 GCF_053628915.1 Pseudoalteromonas sp. MBR-15 | reverse complement strand
TCTGATTTAGAACAACTAAATAACTAAATTTTTGCCTTGTTATCAACGCGGTTTTATTGCCTCAAAATAGACCACTTAATTAAGCGTAATGGTATAACTCCCATTTAAAAACATTTCAGCTACGTCACGCCTGTTTATTTATTTGTTTTATAGTTGACCTTGGATTGTGGCAACAATGCGTCTTGAACCGCCTTGGTCGCGATGCTCACCTAAATAAATACCTTGCCAAGTACCGAGTTGAAGGCGTCCTTGATGGATTGGAATTGTCAGTTCGCAGCCTAATGTACTGCTTTTTATGTGTGCAGGCATGTCATCGTCACCTTCATAATCGTGGCGATAATAACTCTGCCTTTCTGGGACAAAGTGGTTGAAGTGGCTTTCCATGTCCATACGCACTGTCGGATCTGCATTCTCGTTAATAGTTAAACTGGCAGAAGTGTGCTGAATAAACAAATGCAATAAACCGACTTTGTACTGGCTGATTTCAGGTAGTTGACGAAGTAACTCGTCATCAATGATGTGAAAGCCTCGTGTGCGAGGCTTTAGCTGAATGGTTTTTTGTTGCCAACTCATAGCTTATCAAAACTAACTTCTATATTGGCATTCCCGTCCTCTGAGGTGAACGGAATGAGTACTTTAGCACCTTCACACTTATGTGTAATGGTGTGTCCTTTACCTGATACAACAATCGGTGTTGCCATATCAAATTCATAGCCCTTTTCGCCCAGAAGGTTTTTAGCGCCCCCGGTGACCATGTTGGTTATTTCGCCTACCATATCAGTCACTTCTTCGTTAACTGAATCTGGTCGCTCTCCCAGCATTCTTTCCATAATAGTTAAGGCCAAACTTTCATCAAAGGTGATTGAAAGTGAACCTTTAGTTTGTGGGCCAACCATACCGATTAAACCAGAGACATCACCGCGCGCAATCTCATCTTTTTTGAGGCTAGGTTTACCGGGTTTTAATTCTGTTTGAGCCATGGTGCTCAATACATTGAGTAAAGACGATAAAAAAGGGTTGATGAACTCCACATTCATTGTTTATTTTCCCTTAGGTTATTGCAGCGAGGCTGCTGTTCTAACTTTAATTGTAGTGGCTGTATAAAACAGTGCACTTAATCTTTGCAATTTTCACATTTTCCGTGTGCTTCAATTGTTTGTCCTGAGACAATAAAGCCGCTTTCAGCTGCTAAGTTATTAAGCTCGTGCGAAATAACAGTAGAATGCAGCTCTTTTACATAACCGCAGCTATCACAAATTAATAATTGTACTGGATGAATGTGATCAAAATGATGGCACAACATAAATGAGTTTGTGCTTTCTATTTTGTGAATAAAGCCCAGTTCCGACAAAAAGTCTAAGGCGCGATAAATTGTTGCTGGTTTTGCTCCTGACTCAGTTAATTTGAGTTGTTCTAATAAGTCATAAGCACCAACACCACCTTGCGCGCTCGCTAGCAGGCGGAATACTTTTTCACGGATAGGTGTAAAACGTGCACCACGATTATCACATACTTGTTTTGCTTTACTGACGAGTGATTCTGTATTCATCTTCTCTTATCCTTACGCTACCGTGATATACTATCATACTGTATTGTAGTTGCAGCGTTTTTATTCGCTAGCAGGTTTTCTTGGGAGTTTTCGGTATGAGTGAATTGCTTGCTGCGTTCATTTTCTTTTTTGCTGTCATTGATCCAATTGGTACTGTGCCGGTCTTTATCGCGGTTACACGAGGCGAAGACGCTAAGTTTAAACGTAAAGTAGCATTAAAAGCGGTGGGAGTGTCGGCACTGGTTTTATTGTTTTTTGTACTCGCGGGTGAACTACTTTTAAACGCAATTAAGATTCCTTTGTCTGCTTTTCAAATTGCCGGCGGAATTGTGTTACTAATATTTGCCTTGTCGATGATTTTTGGTGAAAGTAAGCCTGAAAGTGAAATAAAAAGTGTCCGCAATAGTACCGAAACGGCTATTTTTCCACTCGCTATTCCGTCAATAGCAAGCCCCGGAGCAATGCTTGCTGCAGTACTAATGACTCGAAACAATGAATACACATGGCTGGAGCAGTTAATCACGTCATCAGTGATGTTATCGGTGTTGATTATAGTGCTGGTTTTACTGTTACTTGCAACGCATGTACATAAACTCATCGGTGATAGTGGTGCAAGTATCATAAGCCGTGTGATGGGATTAATTTTATCTTCGGTTGCGGTAACAAATATTCTGGGTGGCATTGCTCATTATTTTGGCTTAACGGTTGCGGTATAGTAAAAATTAAAGCGCATTTTCAGTCATTTAAACTTTGAATTATTGCCTTCTATTATCTAACTTAAAAGGAGGCAATATAATTTAAGGAACAAAGAATGCGACTCAAACATGTTGTTTTATCTGTTTTTCTGCTTTTTAGTTTAGCTGCTTGCATGGAGCCGACCTATGATAGTGGCAAATTAAAAGTGATCGAAGTGACAGATCATGACTTTAAAATCAATGATGAAAGTGCAGTAACCTTGATCATCGGTCATGCCAATGTAGCTGAATATAGCTTTTCACTTCGCAAGAGCGATCTTAAAAAAGGCACTCTGTTGCAGTCGGTGTCTGACAGTAACCCGAATGTGCGCGCTGATGGTACATTCTTCAGTGAATATTATGTGCAATCAAAAGATCATGACACGCACGCATCAATTGAAATTGTAGAAATCGATCCTGTTGAGAAAGTGGCACGCATTGCTGTGGGTGCTAAGCTCGTTAATCTAAAAAATGAAGATTATAAAGAACTCGAAATTACACTATTTGAACTTACCGGCCAAAATTTAGAAAATCTCTTAAATAAAGTAGAGATTTAGTCATTACTTTATTTCCTCCCAGATGAAGTGTGTTAGTTACACACTTCTTCATTATCTGATCTACGATTAAGTCATGCCGTCAGCTTTGTTAAGTGGTATAATCACGCAAACTTTATTTTTATTGTGATGGCTAATTATCTTAGCCGTTACTGCTTTAATAAGCGTTAATGTATTAGGTAATCAAGTTGCAAGTGAACGCATTGATATTTAAAGGGGCCATACTATGAGCACGACGACATTAAATCGCCGTTTGTCGGTGGCACCCATGCTCGATTGGACTGATCGTCATTGTCGAACATTCCATCGTAAAATGACAAAACATGCTGTGCTTTACACCGAAATGGTGACAACAGGTGCTATTTTATTTGGTAAGGGTGATTACTTACACTTTAATCAACATGAAGGTCCTGTTGCGTTGCAGCTGGGTGGGTCTGACCCTGACGCACTTGCTAAATGTGCTAAGTTAGCGGCAGAGCGTGGTTATGACGAGGTTAACCTTAATGTAGGATGCCCATCTGATCGCGTGCAAAACGGTCGTTTTGGTGCGTGTTTAATGGCTGAGCCAAAGCTTGTTGCTGAGTGTGTCGCGGCGATGAAGGCTGAAGTATCGATTCCAGTGACCGTTAAAACACGGATCGGAATTGACGAGCAAGATTCGTATGAGTTTTTATGTGCTCTGATTGAAGCAAGCCACGATGTAGGCTGTGATGACTTTATTATTCATGCCCGTAAGGCATGGCTAAATGGGTTAAGCCCGAAAGAAAACCGTGAAATTCCGCCGCTTGATTATCCGCGAGTTTATCAACTCAAAAAAGACTATCCGCAACTGCACTTGAGTCTAAACGGTGGCGTGAAAACGATTGCTGATACAATTACGCACCTTGGTTATGTTGATGGCATTATGATTGGTCGTGAGGCATACAGTAATCCATTCATTTTAAGTGACGTTGACGAAAAAATTTACGGTGATACCCCGTTTACTCTTAATCGTCATCAGGTTGTGCGAGCTATGTATGATTACATTGAAGATGAGATGAGCCAAGGCGCGAATTTTTGGCATATTGCTCGCCATATGTTGGGTATTTTCCAAGGCCAGCCGGGCGCGCGAGGCTTTAGACGCCACCTTTCAGAAAATGGTCATGGCAAAACGGCCGATTTAAGTGTTATGGATAAAGCATTGAGCTTTGTACCAGAAATTTAATGTTCAAATTGGAACAGAAAAAAAGCCACTCTTTTGTGGCTTTTTTTGATCCTAAAATTTGGTTTAAAAGTTAGTTTTTTAGTCAAATTAGTTATTTTCCATTCAGCTTAAAGTCAGTGTTTAGTTACGTGAAAACTAATTAACCTTATGTATTTTAATGGTTATTTTAAAATTTTTTGTAGTTGGCATAAGAATTGGAATCTCCTTGGTGTATTAACCCAATTATCAACAGGAGAATCACATGGGTGTATTAAATCGCGTAAACGACATTATTCAGGCTAATTTATCTGCTGCACTCGATAAAGCAGAAGATCCTGAAAAGCTGCTTAATTTACTCGTGCAAGAAATGCAGGATGCACTTAATGAGTGTCGTGCAACCGCAGCAACATTCTTAACTCAAGAAAAGCAAATAAAGCGTGAAATTGCAGCAAAACAAGCAAAGCAAGCTGATTGGCAAGCGAAAGCTGAAAAAGCACTTAGTAAAGACAGAGATGATCTTGCTAAAGCAGCATTAATTGAGAAACAGCGTTTAAACGCAGAGATTGAAGCGCAGCAACGTGAAATGGATAAAGTGGCTGACTCATTAGCGAAGTTAACAGACGACTGTCAGCGTTTGCAAAATAAGCTTGCAGATGCCAAAGCAAAGCAACTGACTTACATGCAAAAAGAGCGCGTGGTTACGGCACGCTTAAAAGTCAAAGAGCAGCTTCATAGTAACAAAGTTGCGGATGCGTTAGCGCGATTTGATTATTTAGAGCAGCGCGTTGAAAACATCGAGTCGCAAGTTGAAGCCTATGAGCTTACACACAGTGATGCTGCAAATTCGACAGCGGCGCAAATTGCTGCGTTAGAAAAAAATGATGCTATAGACAAAGAGCTGGCCGATTTAAAAGCCACAATGAAACAGTCGGCTTAGGAGGAAAACGATGAATACTTATCATACATCATCACGTTGGTTTAGAGATTTAACTAATAAGAAAATCTCTGGAGTGTGCAGCGGTTTAGCTGCTCGATTGGGCTTCCCTGTATGGTCAACGCGTTTGCTCATGATCATACTGTTTTTACATATGCCTTTCATTGTTGGGGTGGGTTACCTTGTTGCACATTGTAGCTTGCCAGTAAAAGGTTATTAGGAGCTGGTCATGAAAACGTTAGCTATTATTGTCTTAGCAATTTTACTACTGTGCACAGATACATTTGCATTTGTATCCTTTGATTCATGGCAGCTGCCTTTATCAATAGCCGATATGAGCTGGGCTGGGCTTGAGGTGGTTGGTGCACTTGTCGCTGTTATTGCTCTAGTTGCTGGGGTTGCTTTATTTACCATAGGCTTAATTGGTGCAGGTGTGGTTGCTTTAGTCGGGGTAGTGCTTGCGTTTTTATTTGGTTCTGTGGTGATTGCATGGCCCTTATTATTAATTGCAGCTTTGTGTTGGCTGATTGCTGATAACAAGAAATCACCAGCTTAAGGTACGAATAAACTGCCTTAATAAATAAAGTATGCTAAATTTAGCGGGTAAGTTGATGTCTTAACAAGGATTAAAACATAATGAAACTGTTGCCCGCATTCTCTTTTCTTATCACAAGTTTATTTTATAGTACTTTTTCATCTGCCCACAGCGGTCATGACCATAACGATGTTGCAGAAGTAACCGTGAGCAATGCCCAAGTTCGCGAATTTTTACCTGCCAGTAAGGCCAGTGTCGCTTATTTTACGATTACCAATCCGAGTCAGCAGGCTACAACATTAACAAAGGCAACATTGGATGGTTTAGGGCGCGTTGAAATTCATCAACATACCCATGTTGATGGCATGATGAAGATGGAACAGGTTATTTCGTTAGAGATAGGTGCTCACAGCAGCATTGAATTCAAACCCGGTGGTTATCATTTGATGGTGTTTGACCCTGAAGATGAGTTAAAAGCAGGGCAAGAACGAAAACTCACGCTATATTTTAAAGATGGCAACCGAGTATTTACTCAAGCCAAAGTTGTCTCTTTACATGATATGTCTAAAGAGGCATCACAAAAAAGTAAAGAGCACTCACATCACTAGGAGGTACCATGTCTGAGCATAAAGGAAAAATAGCCAGTGCATTACTTATTATCTTAATTATTTTTTACGCGGTTTCGGTTTACTGGAGTAGTGAACCTGACCGTATGGATGTTGTAGGTAAAGCAAAGCAAGAAGCACAAATGCGTGGCGAAAAGTTTGTCACGGGGTACACCACTACGACAACGTTAATTAATGTAGCTAGTACATTATTGAATAAGCCCGGTGGTTACTTGTCTAACGATATTATGCCACCCAGTGTCATGATGGATAATATGCCTGCATGGGAATATGGGGCGCTTGAAATGACGCGTGACCTTGTATTATCAATGCGTAAGGACTTTAGTCGTTCTCAGTCTCAATCAACAGAGCATGAAGCACTTAAAAAAGCGCAGCCGCAGTTTAACATCAGCTCCGAAGCATGGGCGTGGCCAAGCGCTGAAGCTGAATATCAAAAAGGCATTGATTTACTTGTTGTTTATCGCAGCCAAATTGCCGACCAAAATGACAGAGACAGTCAATTTTATGCACGCGCTGATAATTTACGTGGTTGGCTAAAAGAAGCCGAAAAGCGCTTAGGCAGTTTAAGTCAGCGTTTAAGTGCAAGTGTTGGCCAAGAACGCCTAAACACTGACTTGGCCGGTGATACGGCTGCCCACCAAGCAACTTATGCACCATTACAAAACCAAGTGAAAACGTCGTGGTGGGAAATTGATGATGTATTTTACGAATCAAGGGGAGCCACGTGGGCGCTGTTACACTTTTTACAGGCTGTTGAATACGATTTCGCAGATGTCTTAGAAAAGAAAAATGCCCGTGTTAGCCTACAACAAATTATTCGTGAATTAGAAGCCACACAAGAAACGGTGTGGAGCCCAATGATTTTAAATGGCAGTGGTTTTGGTTTTGTTGCCAATCATTCACTGGTAATGGCAAATTATATTTCTCGAGCCAATGCGGCTCTAATTGAACTTAGCGAACTTTTAGCGCAAGGATAAAATGATGAAAAAGTACTGTTTAGCGGCCGCGCTTTCGATGGCCTGTTTAGCTCCTACAGCTCAAGCTGACACTCTATTAGGTTTATACCTTGGGGTCGATGGCTGGCAATCAGATAATAGCGGTAGCTTTGCTCAAGACGGTAATTTACAAAGTTTTAATTTTGAAGATGAGACTTTCACAAGCTACTATGCAGCACTAGAACACCCAGTGCCTTTAGTACCTAACATTAAATTAAAATACACCGAGCTTGAGCTGAATGGTTCAACCATGTTGGATGAGTCATTTAGTTTTGGTGGTTCAGATTATGTTGTTGGTACACAAGTAGGCACTGTCAGTGATCTTTCTCACGTAGATTACATTCTTTACTACGAAATTTTCGATAATGATTTAGTGTCGATTGATTTAGGTGTGAACGCCAAGCAATTTGACGGTGATATTGTCGTGACAGGCACCTCGCAAGACGGTGGCCCAAGCACAACAGAACGTGTTGATTTCTCTGGTTTTGTTCCACTTGTATACGGCCGCGCAGAAGTGGGTTTACCGTTTACAGGTTTAAGTGTTTTCTTTGAAGGCAGCTTATTAGCGATTGATGACAGCAAAGTACAAGACTACCAAGCCGGTATTGCGTATGCGTTGCTTGATAATCTTGCTATCGATTTAGATGTTAAAGCGGGCTACCGTTCAATGACATTAGAATTGGATGATATTGATGATATCTATACGGATTTAGATGCGTCAGGCCCATTTGCGGGTATCCAAATTCACTTTTAATTGAGTATGCTGGCAGGTTATTTTGTAGCTTGCCAGCTTATTTCAAACTCATCGTCTAATGAGGTTGTTAGTATTTGCTTATAAGCCTTATTGATAGGTGAGACGATCAGTTTTCTTAATTCATCCCCCGTTTGTGTAAACTTATAATAGCTCAATACAAGGTCATTACTTTTAGCTTTTAAAATGAGTCGTTGATTCATAAAGCTTAGTGAGAGTTCTTGGCCAGCTTTCAATACTGCTGACTCTATTTCTTTACGATACAATAAGTTGATATCCATCAACGTTAAAATGTCAGGAAAACTAACAGGGGTTTTACCCAAGTTAAGGGAGACTTTGTTACCTTTTCTGAGTAAATCAAACAAGGATGGCTTTTTATAAAAGCCTAACAAAATTAGGTGACTGTTGTCTTTTTCGTTGTAGCCACATAGCGACGTGCTGCGTTGCAGTGCATCTGCTTCACGTTGTGTCATGTATTTAAGCGTTTGCAAACTCTTGATTGAAAATGTGCCAGGTGAGACGGTTTCACCGGCCAGTATTTTAGCCCATAGTTTTTGCATCGAGATGTTTGCGGTGTCTTCACATAAGCTAATAAATCGTTCTATCCAGTCTGAATCAGGCTGTTGTTGGCCTGTAACATCTGGGCAAAATGCCATCGCCATTGCCATGATGGTTTCAATATTCTCTTGGCGCTTAATAAATTGAATTTCTTGGCGTGTTTGCGCTCGTTGCAGTAAGCTGGCTTCTGCATTTATTTTATACGCCAACTGCTGCTGCCCTTGTGAAGAGTAGCTGTCATCGCTGGGACTGTTGATTTTGACAGTCGATGACTTATGAATGGGATAACCAAGCTGGTTTTCAATGATATTAGCAAGATTAACTCTTGCCTGAGCCGCTTTGACTGTCATCGGGAGCAATGGCCTTGTTGTTAGTAGCTAACTGCGCAGTGGTCTTAATATTATTGAGCGCCAGTTTAACTGTGTTGTTAAGAATATATTGGCTTAGCAAAGCGAGGTAGCCGCCAATAATAGGGGTATTTACTTCACCATGTAGGGTGCAGATAATCTCAACTTCACTGCCTTTACCAACATAGCTTATCGAACCTTGGGCGATATGTTCCTGATTAAACAAAATATTGAAAGTCATTTTATCTGGACTTAACTGGGTGATTGTCATTTCACCTGAGCCAAACTTACTTTGCCAAAATTGATGAGCTCCAACGCCTTTACTTGGCTCAGCGACAGTAAACTTAATACTGGGATCAACTGCTTGCCATGGTTGCCAACGTGGCCATTGTGTGAAATCGCTCACTAAGCTGGCTATTTCATCCGGCGCTGCTGTGACGTTAACCGACTTATTAACGGTGTATTTTTGTGACAGCATTAGGCCAATTACCAAGGCGATTAGCGCACTGATAAACAGCGTTTTTAGGCATAAAATGAATAATTTAATGATCCCACCTCAGGCAATAATTTGATAGCTTTCATAACATTATACGTATCATAGACTATAATCTACACAGTATAAGTTATCACTAATGTATCATAGCCGAATAAGTGATAGAATTTTAAGCAACACTGTAAACCGGAATTGAGCCATCGTTACTGTTTTACGCTGATTTGTCTAAGGAATTATTAATGGCATCAGAATCTAACGACTTTTTGTTTAGTGACCAAGATGATGAGCCGCTATTGAGCGAAACAGCCTCAGAGTTTTGGGATGTCTTAATTGTTGACGATGATCCAGAAATACATTCAGTAACAAAATTGGCGCTCTCAGGCGTTGAGTTTTGGGATAAAGGTCTGCGTTTCCATCATGCGTATTCCGGAGCAGAAGCACTTTCTGTGCTTAAAGATAATCATTCAATTTCCGTTGTATTACTGGATGTAGTTATGGAATCTGATGATGCGGGCTTGCAAGTTGTGAAGCAAGTTAGAGAGTCCCTCAATAATCATAATGTGCGCATTATTTTGCGCACGGGTCAACCAGGCTACGCACCAGAAGAAAAAGTAATTCGTGAATACGACATCAACGACTATAAAACAAAAACAGAGCTTACCCGCAGTAAGCTTATTACTGCGCTCGTGACGGCGATTCGTTCTTATGAGCAGGTCTGTCAGCTGGAGTTTCAAAGTCGAGCACTCAATAACATCCTCTATGCCTCAAAAGCTATTTTAGGTTTCACAGATATCAAAGCGTTTACCATGGCGGTAATAAAACAGCTTTCATTTATTTTAGAGTGTGAGCCACAAGGGTTGCTATGCGGATCATTAGACGATGATAACCAAGTCTGTGTGCTTGGTGGTTGTGTCGAATACAACGAGTTTATTGGCCAAGGTGTTGAGCAGTTAGACAATGGGCGTATTATTTTACAGGTGAAAAACTGTCTAGAGCAGGGCACACATCAACACACTGAAATTGATAGCACTTACCTACTAAAAAGTAAAAATCGCCAAGCCGCTATATACTTAGAGACCGCACATATCCCGAGTGAGTCGCAGTTACAATTTGCAGAAATATTTCTCACCAATGTGAGTGTGGGACTTGATAATGTGCGTTTGTTTAACCGTTTACGTGATGCAGCTTATAAAGATACGTTAACCGGCCTTTCTAATCGCAATGATTTTATGAACAAGGTCGAGCGTTTTTATCATCCTGGTAAAAATGATTATGTTTTTTTACTGATCGACGTTGCGCAGTTTTCAGATATTAACAATGGGTTAGGCCAAGAAATTGGCAATTTAATACTCGTTGCTATCGTTGACAGGTTACGTCAAGAGTACCCTCAAGCTGAGTTGATATCGCGAATTGGTGCTGATGTATTTGGCTTATTACTGCCAAAAGAGCAATGTGATATTGAGATGCTATGTGAGCATTTAAGCTTGCCATTCAATGCGGGTGAGCACATTTTGCCGATCAATTTTAAAATTGGTATGTGCTGCCAAGGGGATTTCAAGCCATCAGGTATCGAAACCCTAAAGCTCGGTTATATTGCATTAAACCAAGCAAAAAAACAGTCAATGGAGGCTGTTATTACTTATACGCCTGACATGGAAGAGCAAATGGCATGGCGGTTAGGCATTATCAGACAGCTTCGCCAAGATTTTGAACAGCGTAAACTCGAAGTGTGGTTTCAGCCACAACTCGATTTGAAAACATTAGACATCATAGGATGTGAAGCTTTATTGCGATGGCCCTCAGGTAATGGCCAGTACATTTCACCCGCCATATTTGTGCCGATGGCTGAAGATGCGGGTTTAATTGTCGAAATAGGTCAATGGGTATTAGAGCAAGCATGCATGCAGCAAAAGCGTTTGGAGCAACTCGGTTTTGCAATTAGCATTGCAGTCAATGTCTCGGTGCCGCAATTTAAAGTGAAAGGTTATGCGCAGCGCGTAAAAGACACCTTAATTAATTACCAAGTTGAACCAAAGTTTATTGAGCTTGAAGTAACCGAGAGCGTTGTAATGGACGAACTTAGTAATGTTATTACGACGTTGCAGGAGCTTAAAGACTTTGGGATCGAAATTGCTATCGATGACTTTGGTACAGGCTTTTCATCGTTAAGTTATTTACAACGCTTACCACTCGATCGACTAAAAATAGACAGGGCATTTATCAAAGACCTTCCCGGTGAAGATTGTGAAGCCATTGCGGCGTTAATTATTTCTTTAGGCGCAAGATTAGGGTTGAAAACGATTGCTGAAGGAGTTGAAACACAAGCCCAAGCAGACTATTTAAGTGAACTTGGTTGCGATGAAGTGCAAGGCTTTATGTACGCTAAACCTATGCCAGAGAAAGAGTTAATTACGTATTTACAAGCTAAGCACTAATTGGCTTTGATAAAACTCAACGATTTAGAAGCGCCCTTCCATTTGAAGGGCGTTTTGTTTTCTATAATAATCCTTAAGAGTGGGGTATAATTCGCCCCTTTTTGGTAGCAGAGTACATTTTATGAGCGCATTAAAAGCCGAGCGTGGCCTGTTTTCTTACCCTAAATATTGGGCCGAATGCTATGGCACAGCGCCATTTTTACCAACCACCCGAGCAGAGATGGATGCGCTAGGCTGGGACAGCTGTGATGTCATTATTGTCAGTGGTGATGCCTATGTAGATCACCCAAGCTTTGGAATGGCTGTTATCGGGCGCATGCTTGAATCACAAGGTTTTCGCGTTGGTATTATTGCCCAGCCAGATTGGAATTCTAAAGATGCTTTTATGACACTTGGAAAACCAAACCTCTTTTTTGGGGTGACTGCGGGCAATATGGACTCAATGATCAATCGTTATACTGCCGAAAAACGTATGCGTCATGACGATGCTTACACACCTGGTAATGTTGGGGGAAAGCGTCCTGACCGTGCAGTTGTTGTTTATAGTCAGCGTTGTCGTGAAGCGTATAAAGATGTGCCATTAGTGATTGGTGGTATTGAAGCGAGTTTACGCCGTATTGCGCATTATGATTACTGGCAAGAAAAAGTGCGCCGAAGCATATTGTTCGACGCCAAAGCTGATATTTTGATCTATGGTAATGCTGAGCGTCCATTGGTCGAGGTTGCTCATCGTATTGCAGCCGGTGAGAGTGTCGATTCAATTCAAGACATTCGTGGTACCGCGGTTATTCGTAAAGAGCCATTACCAGGGTGGCGCGGCAGCGATTCAACAGCCATCGATAAAATTGGCAAAATTGACCCGATCCCTAATCCGTATGGTGCGGATGATGTTGGCTGCAGTAAATCTGAATTTAAACAAGCCGGTATTGATTTAAGTGCTGAGGCGGCAAAGCCGATAACAATTCAGCCTGCGCGTCCTAAGCCTTGGGAAAAAACCTATGTTAAGTTGCCAGCTTATGAGCAAGTAAGTGTAAACAAGCCTTTGTATGCGCATGCATCGCGTATTTTACACCAAGAAACAAATCCCGGATGTGCACGTGCATTATTTCAGCGCCATGGCGATCGCTCTATTTGGGTCAATCCGCCGGCTTTTCCGCTTGAAACAGAAGAGATGGATGGCGTTTTTGGTTTGCCATATCAACGTATTCCACATCCAAGTTATGGTGATGAAAAAATTCCTGCTTACGAGATGATCAAAACGTCCGTGAATATCATGCGAGGCTGTTTTGGTGGGTGTTCATTTTGTTCGATTACTGAACATGAAGGACGTATTATCCAAAGTCGCTCAGAGCAATCTATCATTGACGAAATTGAACAAATTCGTGACAAGGTGCCAGGGTTTACAGGGGTTATCTCTGACTTAGGCGGCCCAACAGCGAACATGTATAAATTACGTTGTAAGAGTAAAAAAGCAGAAAGTACATGCCGTCGTTTATCGTGTGTTTACCCTGATATTTGTAAACATATGGACACCGACCACACGCCGACGATTGAGTTATATAAAAAAGCACGTGATGTAAAAGGGATTAAAAAGATCTTAATTGCATCGGGTGTGCGTTACGATTTAGCCGTTGAAGACCCTCGCTATGTTAAAGAGCTGGTCACTCACCATGTTGGTGGTTACTTGAAAATAGCACCGGAACACACCGAAGATGGCCCGTTATCGAAAATGATGAAGCCAGGTATGGGCGCTTACGACAAGTTTAAAGAGTTGTTTGATAAATACTCGAAAGAGGCAGGTAAAAAGCAGTATTTGATCCCGTATTTCATCTCAGCTCACCCAGGCACCAAAGATGAAGACATGGTGAATATGGCGCTGTGGTTAAAATCGAATGACTTTAAGCTTGATCAAGTTCAGAACTTTTATCCTTCACCCATGGCGAATGCGACGACAATTTATCATACCGAGATGAACTCGTTGCGTAATATTAAAAATAACACGGAGCAAGTACCTGTTCCAAAAGGGGCACGTCAGCGTCGTCTGCATAAGGCAATTTTGCGTTACCATGATCCGGCTGGTTGGCCGATGATCCGTGAAGCTCTTAAAAAAATGGGTAAAGCGAATCTCATTGGTAAAGGCCCTCATTGTTTAGTTCCTGAGGAAGGGCGTAATGAAAAGGCAGCAAAAGGGAAAGGGCGCACAGGCCGAGCTGCACTAACCCGCCACACAGGTTTTAGCCAATTTAAGAAGGCGAACACCAAACCGCGTGTTGGTAAAAATAAGCAACGTGCAACATAGATTATACAAAGTAAAACGGCTCACAAGGGCCGTTTTTAGTTTAAATAAGTAACCAAGTCGCAGTGCCTAAAAAGGCAAAAATACCCACTATATCTGTCACCGTCGTAAGCACTACGCTGCCTGCTAATGCAGGGTCAATTTTCATTCTCTTTAAAATAAGCGGAATACTGGCCCCTGCAATACCTGCTGCCACTAAGTTCATGAACATAGCAAAGGCTAGCACCGCACCGAGTTTAAAGTCCCACTGCCACAGCGCGACAACACCCGCGATTAAAATAGACCAAATTACCCCGTTTAGCGCGCCGATAGCGAGCTCTTTGAGTAATAAAAAGCGTTGGTTAGTTTGGTTTATATGGCCAACAGCAATACCACGAATAACAAGTGTAAGCGTTTGGCTGCCTGCTACGCCTCCCATTGAGGGAACAATACCATTTAGTACAGCAAGAATAGGTAAGATAGCTAATGTATTCTCGAAAAAACTAGCGACTATTGCAGCGAGTAAAGCAGTTAATAAGTTGACTCCTAGCCAAATAGAGCGGCGCTGCGAGCTTTTCAATACGGGAGCAAAAGTATCTTCTTCATCATCAAGACCCGCTAAGCTTAATAAGCTATGTTCGGCATCTTCACGGATAACGTCAACGATATCATCGATGGTAATACGCCCTAGTAAGTGCGCGTTATCATCTACAACGGGGGCTGAAATCCAGTTATGGCGTTCGAATAATTGTGCCACGTCGCTTTCATCCATCGATATTAAGATAGATTCACAGTCTTCATCCATCAGGTCGCGAACCACTTTATCTGAGGGATTGGTCAACAACGTCGTTAAAGATAATGCCCCTAAAAAGCAATTATGTTTATCAACGACGTATAAATCATCGGTGCCTTCAGGTAAATCGCCGCGTAAACGCAGGTAGCGTAAAACAACATCTAGTGTGACGTCTGGGCGAATGGTTACCGTATCGCTGTTCATCAAGGCACCAGCTGAGCGCTCTTGATAAGACAGGGCTTGGGTGGCTCTTTCTCTGTCTTGCGAGTCCATGGCGCCGACAACGTCTTGGTAGACTGTATCAGGTAGGCTTCGAAGAACCTCACCTAAATCATCGTCGTCCATGTCTTCGGTTGCGGCAGCAATGTGCTCAGGTTCCATTTGGGCAATAATGCCTAAACGTACATCTTCTGAGAGCTCTTCTAATACGTCACCACGCACATCAGGGTCTACCAGCTGCCAAAGCATACGGCGAATTTTATGCGGGGATGATTCTAAAAGGAGTGCGGTATCACACGGTGCTGTTTTTGCTAACATGCCGCGCACTTGAACAAATTGACCACTATTGAGTGACTTGGTCACCTGTTTTAGTTGTTGTAGCGGGTAATCTTGTTCAAAGGCTTCTGGCATTGGCGTCCTTACAACTGAAAAAATAGCTTAAAATCTGACTCAGCAAATACAGCATAGTTGCTAAATTTAGTATTTGCAGGGATATCGCCGCACTGAGATAAATTTACTAAGAAAAATGTATTTTAGAGAAGCGAGCGATATAAAAGTAGGATATTTAACAGGAATTTTAAATACCCAATGCAAGTTTAACGTAAACAGTCAAGGCTTAGCAAATGCTATTCTTGTTCATGAAAGCGTTGTGCAATTAATTCGCCTATTGCATTGAGTGCTGCGTCAGCATCGGGGCCTTCACACACCACACGGACTTCTTTGCCTTGGCTGCTCTCGAGTAACATTAAGGCTAATACACTATCGCCTTCGGCTTCTTTATCGTCTTGGTAAAGCGTTATTTTAGCATCGAATTGCAGTGCAAGTTGTGCCAAAACCGTGGCTGCTCGTGCATGTAAACCTAGCTTATTTTGGATTAAAAAAGTGTCTTCAGCATGCATCGTCGTTGCCTATTGGGTATCTTGCTCGCGGTGGCGTATTTTCACGTTTGCGTGACTTTTCGAAAAGCTCTCACCAATGGTTTGCGCTAAGTAAACCGAGCGATGTTGTCCACCTGTGCAGCCAATCGCAATGGTTAAATAACTGCGATTATTTCGCTCTAAGTGAGGGAGCCATGTTTGTACAAAGGTTTGAATTTGCCATGTAAACTTTTGCACTATGCTGTGACTAGCAAGGTAATCTTTTACTGGTTGGTCTAAGCCTGTCAGTGGTTTTAGATCCGGTTCCCAGTGTGGATTCGGTAAAAAGCGAGCATCAAATACGTAATCAGCTTCTTTTGGAATACCGTGCTTAAAGCCAAACGACATAAAAGTAATAATGAGCTTTTTGTCTTTTTTACCCAGTATTTTTTCGCGAATAGATTCGGCAAGCTGATGCACGCTGAGATCGGTCGTATCAATCATAAAATCGGCACGGGTGATCAAAACATCCAGTAATACTTTTTCTTGTTTAATCGCTAAATCAAGCGGCAGCGAGTCAATCGATAATGGGTGTAAGCGGCGTGTTTCAGAGAATCGTTTGATCAGTGTTTGATCATCACTATCTAAATAAAACAACGTGGGTTTTGCAAAGCCCGGTAAATACTCAAGAATATCGTTAAATTCTTGCTGTTCTTTCGGCAGGTTACGCACATCGATACTTACAGCAATTTTGTCGTAATTATCTGACACACTGCGTACTAACGAAGGAAGTAGGTTTACAGGAATATTATCAACGCAGTAATAGCCTAAGTCTTCAAGTACTCGTAAAGCGACCGATTTACCTGAACCAGAGCGACCGCTGATAATAATTAATTCCATTTATGCCTCTGATGCAATGACTTTAAACAGATCACTATCTGTTTTAGCACTGCGTAGCTGTTTACAAAATTCTTTGTCTTTAAGTCTATCAGCAATTGTTGATAAGGTCTTTAGATGAAGTTGACAGTCACCATCTGGTACGATGAGTGCGACAAAAATATCCACTGGACGATTATCAATTGCGTCAAAATTTATAGGTGACTCACTCACAATTACAAATGCGTGTGGCTGATCTGCACCGCTCATACGACCATGTGGAATCGCAATACCTCGGCCAATACCCGTGCTGCCCAATTTTTCTCTGTTCAATAGGGCATTGAGTATATCTTGCTGAGATAAATGAGGGAGCTGCTCATGAGCCAGTTCGCTGATAAATTCGAGAATTCTTTTTTTGCTATTAAAAAGGACCGCAGCTTTGCTGCAGTCCTGGTTAGTAAGTGAACTAAGTTTCATAATTTAGTGTCGAGCTAATTTCTCTTTGTGTTTAATTACTTGACGATCAAGTTTATCGATTAACGAGTCGATGGCTGCATACATATCTTGGTGTTCAGTAGAGGCAAATAACTCGCCTCCGTTTACATGTAAAGTTGCTTCTGCTTTTTGGCTTAGTTTTTCTACATCTAGAATGACATGAACATTATTAATGTGGTCAAAATGCCTTTCTAGTTTCGCAAACTTGGTGTTTACATAGTCTCTTAATGAATCTGTGATTTCTACATGACGACCAGTTAAATTTAGTTGCATAAGCATTTTCCTTCTATGTAAAACGTCTAAATCAGACTCTTACGCTGATTCGACGGAGGTATTGCTAGAGACTCTCGATATTTTGCTATTGTCCGTCTAGCTACTTTAATTCCTTGCTCAGCCAATATATCTGCAATTTTGCTATCACTCAATGGTTTAGCTGTGTTTTCTGCGGCGATTAGCTTTTTGATTAAAGCGCGAATTGCCGTAGATGAACACTCACCCCCATTTTCAGTGCTTACATGGCTGGAGAAGAAATATTTCAACTCAAAAATTCCCCGCGGGGTATGCATGTATTTTTGTGTTGTTACTCGCGAAATTGTTGATTCATGCATTTCGACCATTTCTGCGACATCATTTAATACCATGGGTTTCATGGCCTCAGGACCATGTTCAAAGAAAGCCTGTTGTTGTTGAACAATACAGTTAGTCACTTTTAATAACGTGTCATTACGGCTTTCTAAGCTTTTAATAAACCATTTTGCTTCTTGTAAATGAGAGCGAATAAATTGGCTATCACTGCTTGATTTTACAGAACGTGACATCGCCGCATAGTGGCTATTCACTCTGATTTTCGGCATGCAGTCTGGGTTTAGTTCAACTACCCAACGGCCTTTTATTTTTTTTACGGATACATCGGGTATCACGTATTCAGATTCTTCTCTAACAATGGTATCCGCAGGCTTTGGATTTAAGCTGTGGATCAATGTCATGACTTCTTTCAGCTCACTTTCTTTAAGCTTAGTCTTTTTCATCAAAGTGCGATAGTCACGACTCGCTAATAATTCAATATGTTCTGATAACACCATTTTAGTTTCAGCTAAATAGGGGGTGTCAGCATCGAATTGGCGTAATTGAATACACAAACATTCTTGTAAACTACGGGCGCCAATACCGACAGGATCGAATAATTGAATTCTTTTTAAGACAGCTTCGACTTCATCAAGTTCGATTTCTTCTTCATCGTTATTTTGATTGAAGCTTTCAACAATGTCTTCGCAGCTTACGGTTAAAATACCCGAATCATCAATTGCCTCAACAATCGCAACGGCAATCGCTTCGTCTGTTGGGCTGAATGGAGTCAGTTGTAACTGCCACATTAGGTATTCGTGGAGAGTTTCGGTTGATGCGCCTTGGTAAATTGACTCATCTTCAGGCATTGGACCTGAGGAACTTGATGGGGCAGCACTCATGTACTCATCCCACGTAACATCCATTGCTAAGTCGTCACTTACGGTGTCTTTGTTGAGGGCATCACTGCTTTCTTGCTCGTACTCGCTCGCAGCTTCGTCAGCCGACGCGCTTAGTTGGGTATCGTCAGATTCGGCTTTTTGCTCGTTTTTGCCAATACTCTCTTCTGCATAATCTGCTTCTTCAACTTCAAGCAAAGGGTTAGAGTCTAACGCTTCTTGAATTTCTTGCTGGAGATCCAATGTACTGAGCTGCAACAAACGGATAGCCTGTTGCAGTTGTGGAGTCATTGTAAGTTGCTGGCCCATGCGCAGCTGTAATGATTGCCTCATGTATCCCTAACAATCCTTTTTAGTCTTATCAAACAATAGAACGATGCCGTTAACTATTTATTTGATTTATTGTCATTGTTATAAGTCTAGCAGATGCTCTAGTCGGTGGCGTATTTAAAGCCTGAATTGCTCGCCTAGATACACATCGCGTACAGTTTGGTCGGCTAACACATGTTCAGGTGTACCTGATGCAATTAGCTCCCCATGAGAAACAATGTAGGCTTTTTCACAAACATCAAGGGTTTCTCTCACATTGTGGTCAGTAATTAATACACCAATACCACGATTTTTTAAGTGCTCAATAATTTTCTTTATATCTAACACTGAAATAGGATCAACACCAGCAAAAGGCTCATCGAGCAAAATAAATTTAGGGTCAGCGGCCAGTGCACGTGCTATTTCAACACGACGGCGTTCACCCCCTGACAATGCCATACCTTGGCTGTCACGAATGTGTTGAATGCTAAATTCATCAAGTAAACTGTTAAGTGTTTCTTCGCGGCCTTGTTTATTGAGATCTTTACGGGTCTCTAAAATGGCCATTAAGTTTTGATAAACAGTCAGTTTTCTAAAAATCGATGATTCTTGTGGCAAATAGCCAATACCTAAGCGAGCGCGGCTGTGCATTGGCAATAAGGTGATGTCGTTATCATCAATGCTTATTTTACCTTTGTCACTGGGCACTAATCCCACAATCATGTAAAAGGTGGTTGTTTTACCTGCGCCATTTGGCCCAAGTAAACCGACAATGCTGCCAGCTTCTACCTCAAGGCCTACATTTTTTACAACTTGGCGACCCTTATAGCTTTTAGCTAATAGCTCTGCTTTTAGTGTGCTCATGGCTGGCCTTCATCGTTCTTTTTGTTATCAACAGGCACTAAAATAGTGTGTACACGATCGGTCGAGTTTTCATCTTTCTCGGCACTTATCAGTTGCTGTTCCATATCGTATGTAATGCTCTTGGCACTGACTTTTTGGCCTGCTTGAGTCACTTGTGCATTGCCAACGAGTGTTAATAAGCGTTTAGCAACATCGTATCGAACTTCTTCAGCACTGGCGCTCATAATAGTGCCGTCAGCTTGTTTTTCTTCAAAGTAAGCGGGCTTTCCTGTGGCAATAATTAATTCAACCGTGCCTTCAACTTCACCTGCATGTGCTTCGAGTCGATCCGCTGTAATACGACGGTTACCATGTATGATCTCGACATTATCTTCGAAGATACCAATGCCATTTTTTAGCTGACCTTCTTGGCGATCAGAGCTAATGCTGATTGGTGTGCCAGCCTGCTCAGCAGCTGCGCCAGAAAACGCAATCAATAAGCTTGGGATCAGGAGTAATTTCTTAAGTTTATTGGTCATAGTATATGGTTCGTGTATGGTTAGTTAACTCAACAATTTCGGCTTTTAAATCGGCTTTTAAACCTTTACCGGTAATTTTTAAATTCGGCCCTGTCAGCGTGACAGGTTGCTTAGAAAACATGGTCATTTTGTCAATGTCTATGTTAATGTTCTCAGCTTTAATATCTTCGATCATGCCATTATGGGTAAGGTTTTTAGCAACCACATCCCCTTCGAATACAAGCTGATCGTTTTCATATAACGTGGCTTCTTTGGCTTTTACTTGCCAAACTTGCTGATCACCGTAAATGGTGAAAATGGGTTGCTCAAAAAAGGTAAACCCGAGCTGTTGATACAGCTCCATTTTAGCAGCGGCCACTTTATGACTGATTTTACCTTGATCATCATAGGCTGTTTGCTTTAATGCGATTGCGGTGTAATCAGGTGTAGCGATAATCTCGTCTTCACTGAGCACTGTGTTTGTCGGTTGATTAAAGTACGGATACCATAACCAAACCATGCTACAAACAAAAACAATACTTAGTAAAATACGGGCTATATTCATGCGCTCGTTCCATCGCTAGTTAGCGGTTTGCCATTTTCTAGCATTAATAAATCAGTTAGTTCACGCACAGCTCCAAAGCCACCAGGTAACAGGGTGGTGTAATGAGCCAGTTTTTTGATTAATGGATGAGCATCATTAACAGCAACGGCAAATCCGACTTTTTCCATAACCGGTAAGTCTGGACCATCGTCACCAATATAGGCAATTTGCTCATCTGTTAAGCTAAGTTTATCTTTTAACTCTTGATAAGCAATGAGCTTATTCTCTTGGCCCTGATAAATATGTTGTACCGTAAGGCTAGTCATTCGCTGCTGAACTATTTGTGAATGGCGTCCCGTGATTACGGCCACCTGAAAACCACTATTGATAAGGGCTTTAATGCCGAATCCATCTTTTGTATTGAAAGCTTTAAGCTCTTCGCCTTGATTGCCCAAATAAATACGGCCATCTGAAAAAACACCATCAATATCACAAATAAGCAGTTTTATTTTTTGAGCACGTTGACTCACGTCTGTGCTTACTGGTTGGTAAAGCTCAGCAAATGTCATGCTTAAAGTACTCCTGCTTTTAAAAGGTCTTGCATGTTAAGCGCGCCAATGGGGGTGTTGCTTTTGTCGATTACAATCAAACCATTAATACGTTTACGTTCCATAATATTAAGCGCTTCTGCGGCCAGCATATCAGCGTGTGCAGTTGTGCATGAGCGAGTCATTACTTGGCTAATTGCGGTGCTGTGAATATCAACTCGTTGCTCTAAAATACGACGTAAATCACCATCAGTAAAAAGTCCCGATAGTGTGTTGTCATCACCAACAATTGCGGTCATACCGAGGCCTTTAGCCGACATTTCAATTAATGCATCTTTGATACTTTGCGATTCATTAACAATGGGAGTGGCCTCACCTGCGTGCATAACATCACTAAGACAAAGTAATAAACGTTTTCCTAAGCTTCCGCCCGGGTGAGAAAGTGCAAAATCGTCTGCTGTAAAACCTCTTGCCTCAAGCAGTGCTACAGCCATTGCATCGCCCATGACTAGCGTTGCCGTTGTGCTGGCTGTTGGCGCAAGGCCCAGTGGGCAAGCTTCTTTGCTTACTTTAATACACACATGTACGTCAGAAAGCGTGGCCATTGTTGAGTCTGGGTTACCTGTTAGCGAAATCATTTTTGCGCCAATGCGCTTAATGACAGGAATAATACTGACAACTTCGCTCGTTTCCCCTGAATTTGAAATGCACATAACCACGTCATCACGGGTAATCATACCAAGGTCACCGTGGCTTGCTTCACCTGGGTGAACAAAAAATGCAGGTGTTCCTGTGCTGGCGAGTGTGGCAGCAATTTTATTACCTACGTGGCCTGACTTGCCCATGCCAATAACGATAATTCGCCCAGTACATTGGAACATTAATTGACAGGCATTATTGAAATGCTGGTCAATGTATTGATCAATTTCTTTTAATGCTTGCGCTTCAATTTCGAGTACGCGCTTGCCTTGCGCGATAAAGCTATGTTGCGTCATTGATTATCCTATTTGGCTGAAAATATAGCCTTGATATGCAATAAATGCGACTAACAAAAAGCCACCTTCAATTCTATTGATACGACGTGCACCTTTTAAGTTCAATGACATGGCAATTAACACAATGGTGGCCGCTATCATAATAAGTGCATCGCGGTTAGCGGCTGATGGGTCGATAACCGATGGATTAATAATACCTGCCAGTGGCAGTACAGCCAGCAAATTAAAAATATTTGAGCCAACAATGTTGCCCAGTGCTAAATCGTCTTCATTTTTTAAGACACCTGCAATACAGGCAGCAAGCTCAGGTAAACTGGTACCAATAGCAATAATTGTTAAACCAATAACCAGATCAGAAAGACCAAAATATTTGGCAATATCAACCGCCGAACCCACTAGAAAGTGTGAGCTAATTGGTAGCAAAATCATGCCGACCACAAGCCATAATACTGCCGAACGCGTGCTGACATTATCGGGCACATCTTCACAGGCTTCACTAACAAAAGGGTCATCTTGATTTTTTGCTCGCAATGAAATGATCACTAATCCGGCAATAAATACGGCAAAAGCAAGTATTAAAGCAATCCCTTCGGCGAATGAAAAATAGTTGTCTGAAAATACATACCACGCGCCAATCGATACGATTAACACAAGTGGCATTTCGCGTTTTAGCGTCATTGAAGAAACAGACAGAGGACGTAATAGGGCCGTGACCCCCAGTACAAGCAGAATGTTGGTAATATTAGAGCCAATAGCGTTTCCGACAGCGGTATCTGTTTTGTTTGCAAGTGCTGCAGATGCCGACACCATCATTTCAGGTGCTGATGACCCCATAGCCACAACCGTTAAACCGATAATTAGGGTGGGGATCCCCATATTTTTTGCCAGCGCGGCTGCCCCATAAACAAAACGATCGGCACTCCAAACGAGTGCTGCAAAACCAATAATTAAAATGACAAAAGAAGTCACCATTGTGATACGCCAATATTACTTAAACAGATGACTGCAAATAGTAACAAAACCGAACCTGAAAGTATAAGTAAAAGAATGAGCTGGCAATGATTAAGGGCGGTGTTGTTACAATCTTAATTTAAGCGGGGGTTAAGCCATACGTTATTAGTCTTAGATTCATTTGATAGTAAATATTACAAAATTTTACGATTTGTTTTTTCCATCTTGACTAAAAAACCCTTAAAATGGCAGAACTAGTGAAAAAAGTTATGGAGAGCGACTTGTCGCAATCAATAGTAGAAATCAAGGATGTAACCTTTTCACGGGGCGATAGAATCATATATAAAAATATGAGTTTTAACATTCCGAAAGGCAAAATAACCGCTATCATGGGACCCAGCGGCATTGGTAAAACCACCATGTTGCGTTTAATTGGCGGTCAACTTAAGCCTGATTCTGGTGACATTTTATTTGAGGGCAACAGTATTCCAAGCATGTCGCGCAAGGAGCTGTACGCTGCCCGAACCAAAATGAGTATGCTGTTTCAAAGCGGCGCTTTATTTACCGATATGTCTGTATTTGACAATATCGCTTTTCCTTTGCGTGAACATACTCAACTTAGTGAAGATCTTATTCGCCTTGTCGTGCTCATGAAATTACAAGCGGTTGGTTTGCGTGGTGCGCAAGACTTAATGCCTTCAGAGTTATCTGGAGGAATGGCACGCCGTGCGGCGTTAGCGCGCTCTATTGCGCTTGACCCCGAACTTATCATGTATGATGAGCCATTCGCTGGCCAAGACCCAATTTCAATGGGGGTGCTGGTTAAGTTGATAAAGTCATTAAACCAAGTGTTAGGTTTATCTTCATTAATTGTGACGCACGATGTGACAGAAGTACTCAGTATTGCTGATCATGTCATTATTATTGCTGATCAAGGCGTGATTGGTGAAGGCTCGCCTGAGCAAATGCTAAATCATCAATCAGAGCTTGTTCAGCAGTTCTTAAAAGGGTTGTCGGATGGTCCTGTCCCATTTCATTATCCTGCTCCTGCGTATGAAGAAGAGTTGTTAGGAGTACACCATGCTTGATCTATTACAGAGGTTAGGTCACAAAACGCTAGGGCGTTTTGCTGCGCTTGGTCGCTCTACGCAAATGCTGTTTGGCGCTTTGGTGAGTGTGCCAAACGTTAAAAAAGGCACGCCATTACTGATCCGCCAATTGTATATGGTCGGGTCACAGTCATTACTCATTATCATGGTATCTGGCTTATTTATCGGTATGGTGCTCGCGCTGCAGGGCTACACCGTATTAGTTGGCTATGGCGCCGAAGACAGTTTAGGTCCCTTAGTGGCGCTGAGTTTGCTTCGTGAGTTAGGGCCTGTTGTCACCGCTTTGTTATTTGCAGGTCGAGCAGGCAGTGCGCTGACCGCTGAAATTGGTTTAATGAAAGCCACAGAGCAATTATCAAGCTTAGAAATGATGGCGATAGACCCACTGAAACGCATTATTGCACCGCGTTTTTGGGCGGGCTTTATAAGCATGCCATTGTTGGCTCTTATTTTTTCTGCCGTCGCTATTATTGGGGCGCATTTAGTGGGGGTTGATTGGCTAGGTGTTGACTCAGGTAGTTTCTGGTCGATTATGCAATCGCAAGTGTCATTTCAAGAAGACATTGTAAATGGCATGATTAAAAGTTTTGTTTTTGCCATGATTGTGACGTGGATTGCGCTTTACAAGGGCTATGACTGTATTCCTACTTCTGAGGGGATCAGCAAAGCGACAACAGAAACCGTTGTGCACTCGTCACTGGCAGTTTTAGGTTTTGACTTTATTTTAACAGCGGTAATGTTTACCAGCTAATTAGGGTATAAAGATGAATTCACGGAAATTAGAAATTTTAGTTGGCTTTTTTGTAGCCCTTGGTATTGCTGCGTTTGCTTTATTAGCATTTAAAGTGGCTAACGCTGGCATTAGTGGTAACGGTGAAACTTACCAACTGAATGCAAAGTTTGAAAATATTGGCTCTTTAAAAGCCCGTGCCCCAATTAAAGTCGGGGGCGTGGTGATTGGACGTGTTGAGTCTATTTCAATTCACCCAAAAGAGTTTGTGCCAGTGGTTAATATGGCCATTGACGCCAATTATTTATGTAAGTTTTCAGACACAACGTCTATCTCTATCTTAACATCAGGGATTTTGGGTGAGCAGTATTTGGGGATTAATCCTGTTATTGCACCGCAATCTGCTGAACAACGTTGTATGGGTGAAGATGTGACTGTGGATGAGCAAGATGCAGGATTGGATGATTTGTTCGGTGTTGAAAGTAGAGCGCTCGCCGATGGTGACTTTATTACCGATACAAAATCAGCGTTAGTATTAGAAGAGTTGATTGGTCAGTTCTTATTCAACCAGGGTGGTGAATAATTATGTTTAAGAAATTTTTAATCTGTTTGGCTGTGGTATTTGCGTTTAATACACAGGCCGCTGAACCCGAGGTTGATTTAAAAGACCCTTATAAAATGGTGCGTAAAGTGTCTGATAACACTTTTGCAAGAATCACCAACGATCAACCACTAATAGAGAAAGACAAAGAGTATCTTCGTACCATTGTTGAAGAAGAGTTAATGCCCTACATTGATTACAAATACGCGGCATTGCGTGTATTGGGTAATCATGTCTCAAAAGTGCGTGCGATTGAAGATAAAGAAGAAAAAGCCAAAGCGATTAAAGAGCTTCAGCGCTTTATCGATGTATTTCAAAAATATTTGATCGCCACATACGCCGGTGTGTTTACTCAGTACACCAATCAAAGTGTCGAGTTTGCACCTGCGCAGCCGTTTAAAGGCCAAGATGTTGTCGTTGTAAAAACGAAGATTGTTGAACCAGGTAAACCTGATATTAAAATCGATTTTAAAGTACGCGAAGACAGAGATGGAAATTGGCGTGCATACGATATGATTGCTGAGGGCATCAGTTTACTAGATGCTAAGCAAAGCGAAATGCAAGGTATCCTTCGCCAGCAAGGTATTGAGTATGTGAGTGACTTACTTGAGCAAAAGAGCCAGCTTCCTGTTCAGTTTAGAGGCGAAGGTGGTGATGAGTAAAATATCGATTACTCAGCTTGAAGATAACCAGTTTCGAGTCAGTGGTGAACTGACTCGAAATTCAATCGGCCATGAACGCCTTCTTAACGCTAAGCCAGAATCTAAGCATAAAACATGGTATTTTGACCTTTCTGATGTATCGAGGGTTGACACAGCGGGCTTAGCTTGGTTAATTCACTCTTTCGCAGAATTAAAGCAGCAAGGTATTCGCCTTGAACTGCAAAATACACCTGAGCAATTGCAAAAATTAATGCAGTTGGGACAGGTCACAAACTTATTTGAGTGAGATTTATGGAAACAAGCCAAGTCGAAACGTTATTACGCGACGAACTAAAATTAGATGAAGTCATTGTTAAAGCAAATGGTAGCCACTATGAAGTGATTGCAGTGGGTGAGTGTTTTGACGGTTTAACTCGCGTTAAAAAACAGCAATTGGTGTATGCCCCGTTAATGTCAACTATCTCAGACGGTACAATTCATGCGGTGTCAATTAAAGCATTCACACCCACTGAATGGAAACGCGAACAAAAATTCATTTTACCTCAATAGTCGTAGGCTCCACTTATGGATCAATTCGTTATTCAAGGTGGTACCTCACTGGCAGGTGAAGTTACTATCTCTGGCGCTAAAAATGCCGCTCTTCCAATTCTTTTTGCTGCGCTTTTAGGGCAGGGTAAAAGTACTTTTAGCAATGTGCCTCGTTTACGCGATATTGGTACCACAGAGGCTTTATTAAAGACCTTAGGTGCTAATGTTGAATGGCAACAAGATACGCTGGTTATCGACGGTGCAACCGTTAATAAAACACTCGCTCCGTATGAGTTAGTAAAGCAAATGCGTGCGTCAGTGCTTGCACTTGGCCCGCTTGTGGCACGTTTTGGTGAAGCACAAGTATCGCTGCCTGGCGGCTGTGCGATAGGTGCACGTCCTGTTGATATCCATATCCAAGGCCTTGAGCGTATGGGGGCGGTTATCAAAGTAGAAAACGGCTACATTAACGCCAAAGTAGACGGTCGTTTGAAAGGCGCTGAAATTTTCATGGAAATGGTAAGTGTAGGGGCCACAGAAAATTTATTGATGGCAGCGACACTGGCTGATGGCAAAACGGTGCTTGAGAATGCAGCACGTGAGCCTGAAATCACGGACCTTGCTAACTGTTTAATTGCCATGGGGGCAAAGATAACCGGAGCCGGTACGAGCCGAATTGAAGTTGAAGGTGTCGAATCACTGTCAGGCTGCGAGTACAGTATTTTACCTGACCGTATCGAAACGGGCACTTTTTTGGTTGCTGCTGCGATGGCCGGTGGTGAAGTGCTTTGTAAAAACACCGATCACCATAGCCTTGACCCTGTTATTGAGAAACTGCGTGCGACAAATGCATTCGTAGAAGTAACTGATAACAGTATTTACTTAGATATGCGTGGCCGTGAATTAAAAGCGGTGAATATTAAGACCATGCCACATCCTGGCTTCCCAACAGACATGCAAGCACAATTTACCGCGCTTAATGTCGTGGCGAAGGGCAGTGCAACAATTACCGAAACGATATTTGAAAATCGTTTTATGCATGTCCCTGAGTTACAGCGTATGGGAGCCAATATCCGCTTAGAGGGCAACACGGCGATTTGTGGTGATACCGAAAGGTTATCGGGTGCACAAGTGATGGCGACGGATTTACGTGCGTCAGCCAGTCTTATACTGACGGGGATTGTGGCACAAGGTGAAACAATCGTTGATAGAATCTATCACGTTGACCGTGGTTATCAACGCATAGAAGATAAGCTCAGTGCATTGGGCGCTAATATTAAGCGTCGTTCGAGTTAAGAGCAGCACTGCTTGTTTAAAAAAGGCCTATATTATTTAGGCCTTTTTTATTGCTATAACTTGGTTTCGAGTTCTGCGACGGTGACCATTATTTTTAGAATCTTGCCATCACGGTACAGCTCAAATTCAATTTCTTTACCCGGCTCTGTATTGCCTATTTTCTCAAGCACTTGCTGTGGGTTTGCAACCGATAATCCGGCAATTTTAATGACAATATCTTGCTCTTTTATACCCGCTTGCCATGCAGGACCAAGGGGATCTAGGTTATTTATACGCATACCCGTTACTGGAGTGTAGCTGTCGCTTACATCTTTTCCGGTGCTGTCCACAGCGGTTCCAGTAAAGCCTAGGTAACCACGGACGACACGGCCATGTTTAATTAGCTTTTCCATAATATCTTTTGCAAGAGAGTAGGGAACAGCAAAGAAGATACCTTGAATATCTAAGTTTTCACGGGTTTTAAATTGCGCAGATGTGATACCCACAAGGTCGCCTCGTGAGTTAACTAATGCTCCCCCTGAGTTACCCACATTTATGGCCGCATCCATTTGTAATAGGTTATTGTAGGGGCTGTCGGTGATCTTTTGTTTGCCGGTAGCGCTAATAATCCCTTGGGTAATTGTTTGACCTAAATTGAGTGGGTTACCAATTGCGAGCACAACATCGCCTACTCGGGGCTTGAAGTTATCGTTGACGGGGATCACAGGTAAATGATCAGAATTTATTTTTAGGAGGGCTAAATCAGTTATGGTATCAAAACCAATTAGTTGAACGTCGTAAAAGCGACGGCCATCGGTTAAGATCACAATAATTTGGTCCGCATTATTGATCACATGGTAATTGGTTAATATGTAGCCATCTTGCGACATGATCACGCCAGATCCTAACTCTTGAATCGTATTTTGACGTTTGTATCGCGGTTGGTTTGAAATGCTCTCAGAAAAGATGGTCACCACCGAAGGAGCGGCTCTTTGCACAGCGCTAGAAAAGCTCATATGCTCAGACGACATCGCGGCTGGTAAGTTTACATTAGGAAAAAGTGCGCTGCGTAAACTGGGGCTAAATAACACCACCAAAAAAGCAATCCCTAATCCGGTAAAAAGTGGTGGAAGAATAAATTTAAATAGTTTTAGCACAATATTCTTATTATCAGTGAGCAATCCCCTAATGATGGCACAAAAAAAATGACAGCGGCAAGCACCGCTGTTATTTTTTCATGATTTATCAATTAAGTTTACTGGATCAGAACAAAAACAAGCTCTCTGCCGCGTTTCACACCGAGTACGATGTTACCTTGCGTGTTTTCGATAATTTTATTCATGTCACGAATATTCTCAACACGTTGGCGGTTCACTTGCATGATCACGTCACCTTCTTCTAAGCCCACACGTGCGGCAGGTGAACGTGCTTCTACTGAGGCAACTTCAACACCTTTCCCATCGCTCTTTTGCGTGTTTTCAAGCGTTGCGCCTTGGAATGCAGGGTGTGTTTCTTCACCTGCTGAAACAGAAGTCGCGGCGCCATCAAGTGTGACATTTACTATTTTCACTTTGCCATCACGATAGATACCGAGCTTCACTTTTTTGCCTTCACCTAGGGTCGCAATTTTACTGCGCAGTTCGTGGAAGCCACTGATCTCAGTACCATCAACACTAATAATAACATCTCCGGCTTTTATGCCCGCTTTACTCGCTGCGGTGTCATCCATTACCTGCATGACATAGGCACCTTGCTTAACATCAAGCTTTTGCGCTTTTGCAAGCCCTGCATCCAACGGACGGCCTGAAATACCGAGTGAGCCGCGGCGTACCTCACCGTGTTCAATAATTTGATCAACAAGGTTTTTCATCATTGTTGATGGAATGGCAAAGCCAATTCCCACGTTACCGCCAGAGGCACCTAAAATTGCGGTGTTAATACCGATTAACTCGCCGTTTAGATTAACAAGCGCGCCTCCCGAGTTACCTTGGTTAATCGCAGCATCGGTTTGGATGAAATCTTCATAGCCCTCTATATTTAGACCACTGCGGCCAAGGGCACTTACGATCCCAGAGGTTACAGTGTGGCTTAAACCAAACGGGTTACCAATCGCGACAGCAAAATCACCGACGCGAAGCTTATCTGAATCTGCAATTTTTAAAGCGGTTAAATCCTCAGCATCGATTTGTAACAAGGCAATATCAGACTCTTTGTCACTGCCAATTTTTGTTGCTTCATACTCACGGCCATCTTCAAGCGTGACCACCATTTTTTCGGCATCTTCAACAACGTGATTATTGGTCACTACATAACCTTCATCGGCATCGATAATCACACCAGAACCAAGACCACTAAATTGACGCTTTTGACTGCCCCCACGCGGCACACCAAAAAAGTCATCGAAAGGGGTTGCTCTACGGCGGACTTCTTTAGACCCTGATACTTGAATACTCACGACGCCTGGGGTGATCTGTTCAAGCATTGGTGCGAGCGTTGGCAGTTGTTGACCATTGACAGCCACCGGAAGTTTGGCCATTGAAATTGCAGGGGTTAACAAGAAGCTAGTAGATAAAATAGCAGCACTAATAACAGATAATTTCATTTTCATAGTCTGGGTTTACTCCACTTCAGAGATAAAGCAAAAACTAAAAAGGGCTGCATAAGCAGCCCTTTTCTTCGTTTAGATATAAAGCTGTTATATCTAAAGACTATGGGGTCAAAAAAAAGTTCATCAAGAGGCTTTAGAATGTTCTGAAACTTTATTTGAACCAGCAAATAGACCTGTTTCACCTACTACATAGTCGGCAGGCTGCGCTTCTGCGTTTGAGCGATCGCTTTGGCGGTCTTGTAATGAATGTTGTAATTGCTCCGTGGTTTCTTTTGAAAAGAACGGCTCATTAGGGTGCTGCTTTTTATCTGTTAGGAGTAACTTATTTGTTTCTTCAACATGATTGAGCAATTGATCGTAGTTGTCTTTCATTTTTGAAACCAGTTTGCCAGTGCTTGCAAGGTGATCGGCAACGTCTTGACGATATTGTTCAAGTGCATTGTTGGCTTGTTCTACTTGATGCTCTAGCTCGTCTTGTTTAAATTGCTTTTTGGTTACAAATGCACCAATAAAGAATGCTGCGATTGCAACGATGATTAAAATACCTACCCAGGTAATTGTGCCCATAAATCCACCCCTTTGGGAAAAATAACTAAAACTTATGCCTTAAAAGCATTTATAGTCCAATCTTTATTAAAATATGCTTAATTTGATTGTGAAATCATACTGCGGGCTAATATACCCTGAGATACGATGCGTGTTAATATACTGTGCAAATTTAACTGTGTTTTATTGTAACGACCTATGACTCCTTGGCAGAAATACCAACAAGATTTACAACGTGAAGACTTCGTACATGATGCAGCGCAAGAAAATGCGGTTCGTCATTTGCAAAGACTCTATGATGACTTAACTGCTGACAAGCCAGCCGCCAAGGGATGGTTTGCCAAGCTCTTTTCTAAAGATAGCACGCCAGCTATAAAAGGGCTTTATTTTTGGGGCGGTGTTGGTAGAGGTAAGACCTATTTGGTTGATACATTTTACGAAGCACTGCCTACTGAGCGTAAAATGCGTGTGCACTTTCACCGGTTTATGCACCGTGTACATGATGAGCTTAAAAAGTTAAAAAACACCAGTAATCCACTGAACGTCGTTGCTGATATCTTTAAGTCGGAGACAGATATTATTTGTTTCGATGAGTTTTTTGTACAAGATATCACGGATGCAATGTTGCTAGGCGGCCTGATGGAAGCCTTGTTCGAGCGCGGTATTGTGCTTGTGGCAACGTCGAATATTGTTCCGGATGAGCTATATAGAAATGGCTTGCAGCGTGCGCGTTTCTTACCAGCAATTGAATTAGTAAAAGCAAATACTGAAATAGTAAATGTTGATTCAGGGGTTGATTACCGTTTACGGACCTTAGAGCAGGCCGAAATTTTTCATAGTCCGCTCGATGCGCAAGCAGACGCAAACTTATTTGAATACTTTGATAAGCTTTCACCTGAGCCCGGCATTTTAGATACCGCTATTGAAATAGAAGGGCGCATGATAAAAACCCGTAAAGTGTCTGATTGTATCGTGATGTTTGACTTTAGCGAGTTGTGTGAAACAGCCCGTAGTCAGGTCGACTATATGGAGATCAGCCGTTTATACAACACCGTCATACTCTCGAATGTAAAAGCATTAGGACAAGCAAATGACGATGCCGCACGTCGTTTTATTGCATTGGTTGATGAGTTTTACGAGCGCAATGTGACGCTTATTATTTCTGCAGAAAAACCGATCACTGAACTTTACAGTGAAGGTAACTTAAATTTTGAATTTAAGCGCTGTATTAGCCGATTACAAGAAATGCAGTCGCTCGAATATTTAGCGCGAGAGCATTTAGCATAGTCATTGTTGAGTTGTTTATTGTGAGTTTTCAGAAATTAGCCATTTGAGATGACGCTTTCTTTACAAGTTGATAAAAAAGCCATTGCTCACATTAAGTGCGTAAATATTCATTCTGATTTCTTAGAATAAAAAACAACCATCATCTAGCAATGTGGTTTAAGTGCTGGTATACTCCCGCGTCTGCCACGTTGCGTTCTATTGCCAGATATTAGTTTAGCCTCTAATTGATGGCGCAAAGTCTTAAACTCGAAGGGGTTAAAGCATTCAACTTAGAGCGGTAATTAAAAATAATTACCTGTGGTTTTAAATTAAAAAACATTGGATTTTAATAAATGAAAACGTTTGTTGCTAAGCCAGAAACAGTAAAACGTGACTGGTACGTAGTTGACGCTGAAGGTAAAACTTTAGGTCGCATCGCTACTGAAATCGCTCGTCGCCTACGCGGTAAGCATAAAGCTGAGTACACTCCTCACGTAGATACTGGTGATTACATCATCGTTATCAACGCAGAGAAAGTTACTGTTACTGGTAATAAAGCAAAAGACAAAATGTACCACTCACATACTGGTTTCCCAGGTGGTCTTAAGTCTACTACTTTCGACAAGCTTCAAGCTGCAAAGCCTGAAATGATCATCGAAAAAGCTGTTAAAGGCATGTTGCCACGTGGTCCTTTAGGCCGCGCTATGTACCGTAAACTTAAAGTTTACGCGGGTACTGAGCACAACCATGCTGCACAACAGCCTCAGGTTCTAGACATTTAAGGAGCACTATCATGGCAAATCAATACTACGGTACAGGTCGTCGTAAAAGTTCAAGTGCTCGCGTATTCTTACGCCCAGGCACTGGTAACATCGTAATTAACAAGCGCTCTCTAGAAGAGTACTTCGGTCGTGAAACTGCTCGCATGGTTGTTCGTCAAGCATTAGAGCACGTTGAAATGACTGAAAAGTTTGACTTACACATCACTGTTTCAGGTGGTGGTACTACTGGTCAAGCTGGTGCTATCCGTCACGGTATCACTCGTGCACTTATGGAGTTTGACGAGTCATTACGTCCTACACTTCGTAAAGCAGGCTTCGTTACTCGTGATGCGCGTAAAGTTGAACGTAAGAAAGTGGGTCTTAAGAAAGCTCGTAAGCGTCCACAATTCTCAAAACGTTAATATTTACGTTTATCAGAATTTCAAAAACCCAGCTTCGGCTGGGTTTTTTGTTTTTAGCTATTTCTTCTAGAAATTAGACATTAGAAATTAGAAGTTAGAAGTTAGAAATTAGACGTTAGATCACACACATAAAAAGCGTGTTTAAGGTTAAAGTGATTTATTTTGTTCTAACCACTAACCACTAACCACTAACCACTAACCACTAACCACTAACCACTAACCACTAACCACTAACCACTAACCACTAAAACTACTTTTAACTCCTCGATTTTACGATTGCTGATGTGAATAGGGATCAAACAGAGAAAGTTGTATCCTGCGTATGGTCCGTTTTTTTCGTTCGATATTTAACCGGTCTTGGCAATTCCTTCGTATTACATTAAAAAAACTTCACGATTTCGCAAAATAAGCTCAAATCCATCAGTTAATTGATGAATTTTTTTGCTACAATTGGGGGGCAAGTAATGTGAGTGAGTTCAACAACAGCTAATGCAGATTTCTGTTTCCTCTTAGTGAGGTTGATCTTGGTCAGTATATTGTTTTTTATATGCGTTATCATAACCAACGGCTTCATACTCGAGCTTACCCAAATTAATAATTCATTAAATGGGGTTTATTCGAGCATGGGACTGTGAATAACCTTGTTTTAATCAAGGGTTTTAATTATGATCGCGTCTATTTTAAAATTTCTAAAAATTAACCTGCTGTAACTGATGTTCTCAATATGGCAAGTGTTGGGAATCATAGTGGAGATAAGTGGATGAGCAATGCGCCTGTAGACAATGGCCGACGTCGCTTTTTAACCATAGCTACCTCTGTTGTTGGTGGTGTTGGTGCGGCTGGGGCTGCTGTTCCTTTTATTGCGTCTTGGAATCCAAGTGAGCGAGCTAAATCTGCGGGTGCGCCTGTAGAAGTAGATATCAGCAAGCTTGAGCCAGGACAATTAATTCGTGTTGAGTGGCGAGGAAAACCTGTTTGGGTTATCAATCGTACACCAAAAATGCTTGAGCAGATGAAAGCTCACGAAGGTCAACTTCGTGATCCAGCGTCTGAAGAGCCTCAACAACCTGAATCATCAACGAACGAATACCGTTCGCAACGTCCAGAAATTTTCGTTGCTGTTGGTATTTGTACGCACTTAGGTTGTTCACCAAGCTTCTTACAAGGTGGCTTTGGTGAAAAAGTTGAAGGCACAGATGATGGTTTCTTCTGTCCGTGTCACGGTTCTAAATTTGATATGGCGGGTCGTGTATTCCAATCTGTACCTGCACCATTGAATCTAGAGATTCCTCCGTATACCTTCCTTGATGACACGACTATTTTAGTCGGTGAAGAAAAAGGAGCGGCGTAATGTTTGGTAAAATTATTGGTTGGATCGACGATCGTATTCCAATGACTCGTGTTTGGAACATGCACATTGCACAGTATCCAGCACCTAAAAACTTTAACTTCTGGTACTTCTTTGGCTCATTAGCTATGTTAGTGCTTGTTAACCAGATCGTAACAGGCATTTGGTTAACAATGAACTTTGTACCATCAGCTGAAGGTGCATTCGCATCAGTAGAATACATCATGCGTGATGTTGAATACGGTTGGTTACTTCGTTACCTACACTCGACAGGTGCATCAGCGTTCTTTATCGTTGTTTATCTGCACATGTTCCGTGGCATGATCTACGGTTCTTACCAAAAACCACGTGAGTTACTGTGGTTGTTCGGTATGTTCATCTTCTTAGCGCTAATGGCTGAAGCTTTCATGGGTTACTTACTACCTTGGGGACAAATGTCGTTCTGGGGTGCGCAGGTAATCATTTCACTGTTCGGTGCGATTCCGGTTATTGGTGATGATTTAACGCTTTGGATCCGTGGTGACTACGTAATTTCGGGTGCGACGCTTAACCGCTTCTTTGCACTACACGTAATCGCGCTTCCTTTAGTTATCGTTATCTTAGTGTTCTTACACATTGTTGCGTTACACGAAGTGGGTTCAAACAACCCAGACGGTGTTGAAATTAAGCGTAAGAAAGGCTCTGTGGCTGAAGAAGATAAGCCTAAATTTAAATTCCACGAGTATTACACCAACAAGAAAGACATTGTTGATGCAATTCCGTTCCACCCTTACTACACAGTTAAAGATATTGTGGGTGTGGTTGGTTTCTTAATCTTATTCTGTTGGGTTGTATTCTTTATGCCTGCGATGAATGGTTTCTTCTTAGAAGCGCCAAACTTCGAAGCAGCGAACCCACTGAAAACACCTGAGCACATTTTCCCTGTTTGGTACTTCACGCCATTCTATGCGATTCTGCGCGCTATCCCAGATAAACTAATTGGTGTTATCGCGATGGGTGCATCTATCGTAGTGCTTGCGTTACTACCTTGGATTGACCGTGGTTCGGTTCGTTCTATTCGTTATCGTTGTGGCTTACACAAGTTAAACATTGCTCAATTCGTGGTAACGTTTGTTATCTTAGGTTGGGTTGGTGCAACACCACAAACTGATTTCAAAACGTTGTTATCGCAAATCACGACTGTGACATACTTTATGTTCTTCGTATTGTTATTTGTTTACAGCAAGAACGAGAAAACTAAGCCATTACCAACGAGGTTGACGAAATGATGAAAAAGCTAATTATCGGTTTATTCGCATTGTTGCCAACGTTGACGATGGCAGCAGGTCCTTCGGTTCCTTTAATGGACGCGAACATTGACCTAAAAGACAATGCGTCTTTGCAACGTGGTGCTAAATTGTTCATGAACTACTGTCTTGGTTGTCACCAAATGCAGTATCAACGTTATGAGCGTACGTTCCGCGATATCGGTATTCCTACTGAAATTGGTCAAGAGCAACTTATTTTTGACGGTTCAAAAGTAGGTAGCCACATCAAGAATGCAATTGCGAAAGATGACGCAGCTAAATGGTTTGGCGCAGCGCCACCGGACTTAACGCTTGTAGCGCGAGTTCGAGGTACTGACTGGATCTATACGTATCTGAAGTCATTTTATAAAGATGAATCTCGCCCGTTTGGTGTAAACAACATTGTTTTCCCATCGGTAGGTATGCCGCACGTTCTTCAAGAACTACAAGGTTTACCGACACCTATCACTGAAGAAGTCGAGGAACATGGTCACACAGTGACTAAGGTTGTTGGCACTGAAACAGATGGTACAGGTGAAATGAGTGACGACGAGTACGATCGTGCTGCTCGTGACTTAACTAACTTCTTAGCTTACGTAGGCGAACCGTCACGTTTAGAGTCAGAAGCGTTAGGTCTTAAGGTAATTGGTTTCTTAGTGATTCTATTTATCTTGGCATTCATGCTGAAGAAAGAATACTGGAGAGATGTTCACTAATTCTGGACGTTTTGAAAGGTAATTTTGTGATAGGGGCTTAAGCCCCTATTGCTGTTTTTGTAATATAATGGAGGTAGGCATGGCCGTAGCTGCCAATAAGCGCCCTGTAATGACCCTGTTTTCTGGTGCTAACTGTATGTATAGCCATCAAGTACGCATTGTACTTGCTGAAAAAGGTGTAAGTGTTGACATTCACCTGGCTGAAAAGGATAACCTGCCAGAAGCACTTCATGAAATTAACCCTTACGGTACAGTACCCACACTGATCGATCGTGAGCTTGGTTTATATCAGGCAAACATCATCATGGAATACCTTGATGAACGTTTTCCTCATCCTCCACTAATGCCTGTTTATCCGGTTATGCGTGGCCGTAGTCGCTTAATGATGCACCGTATTGATACTGATTGGTACAGCTTAGCGAATAAAATCACAAGCGGTAGCAGTGAAGCAGCACAAGCACGTAAAGAGCTAACTGAAGCATTACTTGCAATTGCACCAATCTTCTCTGAAGCGCCTTATTTCATGAGCGAAGAATTCAGCTTAGTTGATTGTTATTTAGCACCGCTATTATGGCGTTTACCTGAACTGGGCATTGAGCTTTCAGGTTCGGGAGCTAAAGAACTTAAAGAATACATGCTGCGTTTATTTGAGCGTGAATCTTTCCAAGCTTCATTGACTGAAGCAGAGCGTGAGATCCGTTTATAATGACGCCAAATCGTCCTTATTTACTACGCGCTTTCTTTGATTGGATTGTTGATAATCAGTGTACACCGCACCTTGTTGTGAACGCTGATTTTCCTGCTGTACAAGTACCAACGCAATTTGTTCAAGACGGTCAAATTGTCTTAAACATTAGCCCATCGGCAGTTACAAACTTTGCTATGGATAACCAACAGCTAAGCTTTAATGCCCGCTTTGGTGGTCAACCAATGCAAGTGTATGTGCCTATGGGGGCTGTGCTCGCAATTTATGCACGTGAGAATGGTGAAGGGACTGTATTTACTGCAGAAGAATTCATCGAGGACGAAGAAGAGTTTGCTCCGGTATTAGAAAGTGTTGAAACGCCTGACGATATTTCGCCAGATGATGAGCCACCTGCTAAGCCTGAGAAAAAGAAGGGTGCTCACTTACGAGTGATCAAGTAGCCTTTTCAAATGCTCAAAAAAAAACCCGCTTAAATGCGGGTTTTTTATTAATGACTATTGAGTGATTAACTATAAATACTCAAACACCTTAATGACACGCTCTACGCCTGAGATGTTACGGGCAACATCAACCGCTAAATTAGCCTCTGTATCGCTCACTAAGCCCATTAAAAATACCTCGCCATTCTCTGTGACAACTTTAATGTTATTGGCACTGATGTTCTCTGCGGTAATAAGCTGCGTTTTAACTTTTGAGGTTAACCACGAATCGTGAGTTTGCGTACTCATGCCTATATTTGAGCTGATGCGAATTTGATTATGAATTTTACGAATACCGTCAACACCTTCGATTGCTCGTTGCGCTTCGTCTTTCATTTCTTGGTTGGCGACTTGGCCTATCATCAGCACAATGCCATTAACGCTAACAACATTTACATTCGCGTATTTATGTATGCGCTCGTTTTCACTCAGTGCGATAGAGCTTTTTATTTCGATATTATTATCGTCAATTTGCGAGCCAATAGTACGACGGTCATTGGCCGCAGTGACAGCACCTGCGGTACCAGCAACAACTGCAGCTGCACAGCCTTGCAGCAATAAAATGGTACCAAGTACAATAAGAGACTGTTTAAACATTAATTTTCTTCCTGTGGGAATAAGGTTAAATCGATAAGCTCGCTCAGGCAGTGCAAGTTCACTAAATGAGATTCAACAATGCGACTAGGACGTTTTGATGGCACGCGGATTTCAACATCGTTAGGGCCAAGCAAGCCAACTAATTCACCCCCATCGTCACCTACTAAAACAATCACTTTCATATCGCGAGTTAAGGCCGCTTCTACGGCAGAAATTATTTGCTTTTCATTACCATTGACGGCGATAGCTAGCAGTAAGTCACCTTGTTGTGCGAAAGCACGGATTTGCCTTGCAAAGGTTTCGTGATCATCAATATTGTTGTTGGGACCTAAGTTAACTTGCTCCTGTGCCAAGGCTACTGCAGGTAAACATGGACGCTCAGTTTCGTAAAAGTTAATTAATAAACCAGCCATATGTTGTGCAAGCATATGGCAACTCGCGGTACCACAGCATAACAATTTATTACCATTGATAAGGCTTTGTGCAATGGTAAATGCCGCTGATTCAAGGGCGCTTGGGAGCACCTCGCCAGCCGCAATTTGAACTTGAATATTCTCGGTAAAAATCTTTTTTATTGTATCTTGCATAACCTACCAATTAAGCCGACGCCAAGAGGCGTTAGTACACATTTTTAAACCAGTTTATTTCGCTATTTAGTTCACCTGTTATGGCAACATAATCAATTCGCATAGCCTGATTTGATAATTTTTTTTCAGCAAGGTAATGGGCGATCGTTCGTCTAAGCCGTTGCTGTTTTTGCTTACTGAGCGCGTAATTTGCACCACCGCGAAGTTTGTTTTTTCTAAATTTCACTTCAACAAACACCAAGGTTTGCCCTTCGCGCATAATGAGATCAAGCTCACCATATTGGCATAAATAATTACGTCCAATGGCTGTTAGGCCATATTGCTTTAAATACTGCTCAGCCTGTTGTTCATAGTACAGGCCTTTTTCGCGGCTATTGTGCCACAATTGTTTAAACCACGACATGCTTTCATCCTTGTGCTGTCGTTACTTAATCAGCCGAATTAATCCCTGTTGCTGATTGCATAAATAACGGAATCGGTTGCTCTGTTGCTAATTCAACGGCAATGATTTGTTTGTTTTTGTACTGCGCCCAATCTAACGTACGGGTAACATACCCATTCGTTTCAATACTTAATTCGCCACTGATGCCAGCAAAACGTTTTCCTTGAATCATACTTAGTTGCTTAACATCACCTAATAGGCTGGTTGCATCATATGCCATGGCAAATAAGCGCTGACTTATATCTGTATTTTCAGGCCATAAGCGTTCGTATTGCTGACGCAAGTTATGCTGCTTTATCTGACCGTCAAGCATCCAAGGTAGTTCAGTAAAATACAGCCCTTCTAGATCACCTTTATCGGTACTGTCTATTTGTTTGCTATGGCTTTTAGAGCTTGCGTATAGCGGAATACGATCTGCGAAAGTACTTACATTAACATCTAAGTACGGTTTGATGAGGCGAGTTTCAGTTGCATCACCTAAAATATAAATAACATCAATATCGCTACGTGAGCGAGTTTCACTTTCGACTTCTTGCTTAAAGAGCGACTTAACCACTTGGATCCGCTCTTTACTTTGGTCCACTTCTAACAAGCCCGTGATAGTTTTTGGCATGTCATCTTTACCTGCGTAAAAACCAACTTGTGGTTTCACTTCACTGTAACGTTGCCATTGTTGGTTAAAGTACTCAACGAGGCGCTGGCCGTTACTGTTGTTTGGAGCAAGTAGCATTGGCTTTTGGTAACCAGCGGTTAAAAAGCGCTCTAACGCTTGTTGTATTTCGTGTTCAGGGCTTAATGCAAAGAAAAAATGCTGCTGTGAGATACGCTCACCCTCAAAACTATTAAGATGCATAACAGGGTAATCAATCAGCGTTTGTGCTGTGCTTAGCTTTTCAATATTACTTTTAAGCAATGGGCCAATCACAAAGTCAGCTTTAAATTCACTGAGTTTTAAGCTGATTTCAGCGGCAGAAAGTGATTCATCAATAAACAGTGTTTGTTCAAGTGGGTGAGTATCAAGTGCGGCAAGTACACCCGCTTTTAATGCGTCGCCTAAGCGTTCGTTAGCGCCTGATAGTGGAATAAGCACCGCTAAACGATTGACATTAAGAGGCTCAACTTGCACAAGCTCAGTGACTTTCTTAGGTAAAACCTCTGCGGCAGGGTGACCTGGATAGCGTCGCATCCAGTTATTCATCGCTTGATGCAATTCAACCGGCGCCCCTAAATACACTTGGTGATAAAGCGCCAGATTAACCCAACCTTGTTGTACCACCGAGCCGCGATTAAAGCGCTCAAGCGCATAAGAAGATAGTTGAGTAAGGCTTGCCCATAAGTCTTTATTTAAATCAGCAACCGTGAAATTATTTTCGTTGCTAATGGTTGATGCTGCAAAGTAATAAGGCATTGCTTGTTTAGGCATGCCTTGTGATGCATAAACGCGGGCCGTTAAATATTGATGCCATGCTTTATGCTCTGGCAAAGTGAGTTGTGATTCGAGCAACTGTAATTGCTCTAATGCGCGATCACTTTTACCTTGTTTCTCTTGTGCTAAAGCAATGTAAAGCTTGTTTTGAATTTGATCTACGCTTGGTGTGCTCTCGAGCTCAAAACAGATTGTTTCAAGCAATGACCAGCGCTGCTCAGTAATTGCTGCATCGCGAGCGGTATAAAGTAATTGAATTTTATCGGCACCTTGGCGATTTAACGCTGCTTGGTACATTGATTGCGCATCGGTTAGTTGTGATAGGGCTGTGTTTGCTTGCCCCGAATGATTTTCTGCCGTATTTGATGGTTTTTCGGTTGTGCTACAAGCCGATAACCCCGACAATACAATTAATAGACTAACAAGTTTAAGTCGCACAATGATTTCCCAATACGTTAACGCGATTTGCTTATATTACTGACTGACGCAGGAGACCTCAATGTTAAATGAGGAGAATTCAGATAAAATCGGCACTCTTTACATTGTAGCCACACCAATTGGCAACTTTGATGACATCAGCCAGCGTGCCATACAAACCCTATCTGAGGTTGACTTAATAGCCGCTGAAGATACTCGTCACACAGGAAAGTTGCTAAGCCACTTTAATATCAAAGCAAAAACCTTTGCTTTGCATGATCACAATGAAAAACAAAAAGCCCAGCAAATCGTCGATTGGCTAGAGCAAGGAATGAATATCGCGTTGGTTTCAGATGCAGGCACGCCACTGATCAGTGACCCGGGTTATGCCGTGGTAAACTTGTGTCGTGAGCAAGGTGCACATGTTACACCTGTACCTGGTGCATGTGCAGCCATTACGGCAGTGTGTTGTTCAGGTTTGCCGACCGACCGTTTTCAGTTTATCGGTTTTACACCTGCGAAAAGTAAAGCCAGACAAACTTTTTTTATTGAGGCTGTTAATTCAGGTATCACGAGCATTATGTACGAAAGTACCCACCGCATCATGGCAAGCCTTGATGATTTAGAAGCCGCATTAGGCTCAGACCAACCGGTGGTATTTGCCAAAGAATTGACCAAAACATTCGAAACTTTTTTCAATGGCAGCGTTGCTGAGCTAAAGCAGTTTTTAACGAATGATCCAACAAAGCAGCGCGGCGAAATAGTATTAATGCTGCCGGGTAAAGCGAAGCAAAGCGATGATATCCCAGAAGATGCCCGCCGTATGCTTGGCTTACTCGAAGCCGAAATGCCACTTAAAAAAGCCTGTGGCGTGGTTGCAGAGTATTTCGGTTTAAAGAAAAACGCGCTTTATAAAGCAATTATTGACGAAAAAGACTAATTCTTTACTGCACTCGGCTGCATGCTCAGGTATACTGCGCGCCGAGTCAGCCAAGATAATCGCTGCCTGCAACGAAAATGCGCAGGGGGAGGAAAGTCCGGGCTCCACAGGGCAGGGTGCCAGCTAACGGCTGGGGGGCGCGAGCCTACGACAAGTGCAGCAGAGAGGAGACCGCCAACTTCGGTTGGTAAGGGTGAAAGGGTGCGGTAAGAGCGCACCGGGCCACTGGTAACAGTTGGTTGCAAGGTAAACTCCACCCGGAGCAAGACCAAATAGGGTTCTATCATTTTAAATAATGAACGCGTGGCCCACGTGAGAACCGGGTAGGTTGCTTGAGCCATAGAGCGATTTATGGCCTAGACGAATGATTATCCACGACAGAACCCGGCTTACTGGCTGACTCACCAAATTAATGAAAGCCCACAGTGAAAACTGTGGGCTTTTTGCTATCTAAAAGAAAATCCATTCCGCGCATATAAAACAGCCGCTTACAGGCTAACTCACCACATTAAAGAAAGTCCGTAGTTAACGCCACGGGCTTTTTGTTTTGAATTGTGCGAGTCAGTCTGCTCTTATAGTTTTTAACTGATTATAGCGTATAGGAATTTTTCTTAGGCTTACTAAGAAAGCAGCCAATTACCATAACCGTGTGTTCTGTATATTCTTTTATCTTAAACGAGCTAAGATTAAAGGAATAAACAATGAGTATTATTGAGGGAAGCACTAAAGAGTTTGGTAATACAAGTGTGTTACTGCATAGCTTAGGATCTTCATGCTATAGAATTGAATGGTATAGCAGGATGACGGGGGCATCAACGAGCTTGGCTAAACTCACGCAGGGAAAGTACGTTGTGATCAGAAAGTGGGCACAAGCGCGAAATATGTCTGATGTGTCGAGTGAGTTTAACAGCAGGAATAGTGCGCTGATTCATTTTTTAAATAATGTCGATATTGTAAAGTCTCAAGATGAATGGATTATTGCAGCTAAGCAGCACTGTCTTAATTTATTCGTTGAAAATGAGGGGCTTAAACCAGTCACAAAAGCTAGTTTTCCAAAGCCCAGATTACAAGGTGCTATTGGTAAAGAAGTGGTGGTTAAATCGAAAGTAGGCGAAAAAGAAATCGCTCACGGCTTATTGCTGCAGCTTGTTGGTAATCAAGCTGAAATTCAACTTATGAATACCAAAAAGAAATATTATTCGAAACAGGTTTATATTCGTTAGGTACGTGTGATCATAGATCAAAAGTAACCTCTATTTTATAGCCATCACTTTCATCAATAGTATATTTGCCACCGAGCGCAATCGCCCGTTCTTCAATGAATGACAACCCATACCCCCCGAGTCGCAGCTTATACCGTTCGCTGTACCATTATCCTTTAATTCAAGTTGAATATGAGCATCGTTTGCTGTCAGGTTGAGTCTTAATTCGGTTGCTGTGCTATGTTTGATGCAGTTAGTAATTGCCTCTTGGCAAATACGATAAATAGCGGTTTGATGCTCATCAGAGAGTGTCGTTTTTAAGTTTAATTCGACCTTATAATTTATAGACGATTTATTAAGCAGAGATTTAAATCGGCCATTTTTTAGCGCTTGCTCTAAACCTAGTTCATCAAGCTCTCTTGGTCGAAGGTGATGCATGATCTGATAGACTGAGTCATACATCGCTTTGGCATTTTCTTTTAGTCCTGCTACAAGGGGACTTGTATCGTTTTGCTGCTCGATTGATAAAATGGTGAGATCAGTTTTAAGGGCTGTCAGGCTCTGACCTAGTTCATCGTGCAGCTCTTGAGACAGATATTTGCGTTCATTTTCTTGGACTGTCACCATGCGTTTGGCAAGTTGTCTATTTTTTTCCAGTAATGCCGTGAGCTTTTCATTGCTGTCTTGTAGTTGGTTATTTTTTAGTTTTAGCTCGCTTGTTGCTGTGCCTATTAATAGCCCTGTCACTGAATTAGCTATAATAAAAAGCTGGCTTATGTATGTATTGGTTGTGTCTTGAACAATAGCCGCTTCAGCGACAATTAAGCAATTACTGACAAATGCGCTAGAAATTGCGCCCGTAATGCCAAACTTATAAGAAAACCAAATAATAGGAAGGAGCGAGCAGAGGCGTAAAAGCGAATATAAGTCAGCATGGTTTACATAGATAAGTAAGTAAATGAGAGTGAGTGTTAATAAGCTGATTAAAATCAAGATATTATAGTAAGAGAGTATGCGTTTATAGTTATTGCTCAGTAGCAATAGGGCGGGAGCGATAAATAGCGCACCTGTCAGATCGCCTAATGTCATATTGAGTTTGTATTGTAATAACTGGCTATCCTTAAGCCACGTTGTAAATTCAAAGGCGCTCGAAAATAAAAACCATTTAAATGCAGCCGTGAATACGGCGAGTAATATGAGAGATAAAACGCCAGAATTAGAGTCAATTTTGGGTGGCCAGCGGTTCTCTTTAAAACCATACACAATAGCCATATAGGTTAGCTCTTGTAAAAAGCCGTGAAACAAATCGAAGTCCCATTCATTATTATAATAGACACCTAAATAGGCTGCATAAAGCCGAGACGTGAACCACAGTATGGGCCAAAACCTCAGGGGGAAAATTACGAAGAACGCAAGTTTTACTCCTGCAGGTAAGTAAATTGCACTACTTTGAGCTACGGTTTCTAAATGGTTACTTATCAACGATGAGCAATATAAACCGACAAAATACAGGATAAATGTTAATAATTGCTTCGATAACTCAATCACTACATTGACTGAGTTTACGTGTATTGGCATGCAGTTACGCCAGTTCATCAAGCGCTATTACCCCAGAGTCGATGGCAATTTTTAGTAAATCAAAAGAACTCGTAGATTCTAGTTTATTGTAGATATTGGTTTTATGGACATGAGCTGTTTTGGGCATCATATTAAGTTGCTGAGCAACTTGTTTAGCATTTAATCCTTTGGCAAATAAGGGGAAGGCTTCTCTTTCTCTTGGTGTGAGTAAATCGAGTTTGTTTGATGCAGAGGTCGCATTGAATTTTACATCTTCACTAATGTATCTGCCTCCTTTCATAATCGAATTGACTGCATCAATTAAAGCTTCCGATGCTGAGCGTTTAGACACATAGCCTAATGCACCAAGTTTTAAAGCATTACTCACATAGGGTTCGTAATCATACATGGAGGCAACGATGGTTTTTATTTCAGGAAATGTCGTGTTTAAATAAGATAAAAACGCCATTCCATTCTCACCTTCATGCATTGAAATATCGACAATAAACACGTCAGGTTGTTCTATCTCGACAGCAAGTTTTGCTTCATTGACTGAGCAGGCTTCGATGATAACGTGCCACCCAGATTGCAGCTCCAATAGTTTTTTAAAACTATCTCTTACCAATTGATGATCTTCGATAATACCTATACGCATGACTCTCTCCTTAGAGTTTTTATTATACATCTAATTCAATAAGTTATGTCTAGGAATTATTCTTATATAAATTAAAGCAACCGATCTATTGATTCATCTGTATTGGGGGCAATAGGGTATCTGTGCCTTATCGCCATCATTATTGATCTTGAACAAGGTTGCTACGTTGACTCTGTTTCACAGAATGATACAGTGAATTTGAACTTTAATTCTAGCCAAAGGAGCTGCCCATGCTAGGCGAAAAACACTCGTTATTGAATGAATTCCCAGAGTTTAATGAATTAATCCACAACCTTGCCAAAAGCGATGCCCATTTTAAAAATACCATGCAACGATACGATGACATGGATAAAGAAATTAGAGAGCTTGAGCTGAATAGTTCTCCGATTGATGACAGTGAAATGCATGAAAAGAAACACCAAAGAGCTGCGCTGAAAGACGAACTTTATGATTTCTTAAAAGCGAAAGCATAAAACAGAAAATGACACCTAATGCCCCTTGCTCTTATGACTCTCGCTGACAAGGGGTGTTATTTCCCAGTTAACCCTAATTTATACCTTTCTAACGCTTTTAATTCCCTTATTTTCAATAGTTTTATATGTTAGTAACTGTTTATTCAGATTTTTTAAATGGGTGGAATTTATATGTTTGCGAAGGGAGCAATCAAAGCCGTCTCACTGTGTATTATGGCTATGTCTGTCAGCCTGAGTGCCGCAGCAAGTATCAAAAATACAGAGACTATGTGGCCAGGCACGGTTTACAACACGGATATACCTACATTTAAGCAGGTTCTTGGTTATGATGTAGGTGAGCGCATTACTAATTACAACGATATGCGTCGTTATTTAACAGCCCTTGAGCAAGCCGCTCCTGAGCGTATTAAAGTTTTTAAGTATGCAAACAGCTGGGAAGGTCGTGAGCTTGTTTATGCGGTTGTTGGCACCGCTGAGCATATTCGATCATTAGGAACCCTTGCAAACAACACGCAAGCGCTGGCAGACCCGCGAAGTACATCTGCGAAAGATGCAAAGTCACTCATCAAAAACTTACCCACTTCAGTGTGGCTGCAGTATGCAGTACACGGTAATGAAATTAGCTCGACCGATGCGGCACTGTTCACCGCTTACCATTTATTAGCGGCACCGAACGATACCATTAACAGTAAAATATTAGAGAACACCGTTGTATTTATTGATCCCCTACAAAACCCTGATGGCCGTGAGCGCTTTGTTTCTCGCTATTATGCCACTGTCGGATTAGAGCACAGCGCAGACCGTTTAAGTGCAGAACATAATGAGCCTTGGCCTCGAGGTCGAGTTAATCATTATCTGTTCGATATGAATCGTGATTGGTTAGCACTTACTCAGCCTGAAACAAAGGGGAGAGTAGCTGCAATTAATAAATATAAACCTCAAGTGGTGGTTGATATTCATGAAATGGGCGGCGATCAATCATATTATTTTGCGCCGGCTGCTCAGCCATTCAATCCCCATATGACAAAAACGCAAATAGCTAATATGGATGCTATTGGCCAAAATCATGCTAAATATTTTGATGAGTTTGGCTTTGATTATTTTACCCGCGAAATTTTTGATGCTTTTTATCCTGGGTACGGTGATAGTTGGCCTGTATTTTATGGTGCGTCAGCATCAACCTACGAAGTAGGCTCTGCTCGCGGCCATGTTTTTGAAAAAAACACTGGTGAACTTCTCACTTATTTTAATACAGTGAAGCGTCAGTTTGTGGCATCAATTTCTACCGCTGAAGGTGCAGCTAATCAACGTGAGAAGCTACTTAATGACTTTTACCAATATCAAGTTGATGCAATTGATTCAGGTAAGAAGAGTAAAGAACGAGTGTATATTTTACCGAACCAAAGTAACCGTGAAGGAACGCATAAACTTGCTACGTTAATGGCTGAACACGGCGTAGAAGTTCAACAAGCAAATGAAGATTTCAAAGCATGCGGTGTTAAATACAAAGCGGGTAGCTACTTTATTGATACAGCGCAGCCGCGTGGTGTATTTGTTCGTACCACATTTACAGACCAAGTTGATATGGCTGAAGCCTTTGTAAAAGAGCAAGAAAGACGCCGTGCTCGTAACCTAGGCGACGAAATTTATGATGTCACAGGCTGGTCGCTACCAATGATGTTTAATGTTGATAGCGATAGCTGTAGTAAGGCTGTGAGCGCTGACAGTAAAACGGTTCAGGCTAACGACACACTGATTGGTAAAGTGAATAACCCAGAAGCCTCAGTGGCTTATATTGTTGCTTGGGGCGACACGGCCGCTGCACGCTTTTTAACCGCAGCGCTGCAAGCAGGCGTTAAGCTTAAAAGTGCTGACCAAGCATTTGTATTAGGTGATAAAACTAACTACCCAGCGGGCAGTTTAGTGATTGAAAAGCGCTTAAACGATAAAGACTTACTGACTAAGATTAGTCAAATTGCAGAGCAAACAGGTGCCATAGTCGATGGTGTTGATTCAAGCTGGGTGATTGATGGCCCCAGCTTTGGTAGTAATAAAACAGTACCAATGGTGGCGCCAAAAGTGGCGATTGCATGGGATGTACCTACCAGTGAGCTAAGCGCTGGTAACACCCGTTTTGTTATAGAAAGACAGCTCGGCTATCCGGTAACGGCTATTCGTACACCAATGCTTGCATGGGCTGATTTAAGTGATTACCAAGTGTTGATTTTACCGGAAGGTAATTACGAGCAAGCATTAGGTAAATCGGGCGCGGCTAATTTAAAAAGCTGGGTTGAAGCTGGTGGCGTGTTGATTGCTCTCGGTAATGCAAACCGCTTTACCACCCATGCTGATTACGGCTTATTAGATGTTAAGCGCGAGCAAGCCTACCGAGAAGAAAAAGCCGACAGCAGCGATGATAAAAGCAGTAAAGTGGCAGGGCAGTTATTCGCTTCTCGTGATGATTTAAAAGCAGCGAGCATCGAACCACACACCTCGCCAGACTATGTAGCCGGTGTACTTGCTAATGTTGAAGTAGACCAAGAGCATTGGTTAACCGCAGGCGTCGATAAAAATTTAGTGGCGGTGGCTTACGGTAATGATATTTACACGCCAATTAAACTTAACTCAGGCAAAAACTTGGCGTGGTTCACTGGTAAAGACGATGTACTGGCGAGTGGTTATTTGTGGCAGCAAAACAAAGCTCAGCTAGCTTACAAGCCGCTCCTTGTTCATCAACCACTAGGTAAAGGCATGGTGATAGGCTTTACACAATCACCGACGTATCGCGCCTACCTTGAAGGCATGAATGTATTGCTCACTAACACGATTTTCCGTGCTGCGGCTCATGCTCAGTAATAAGTAATATTAATAAAAACGGCACCCTCTTAGGTGCCGTTTTTATTTGTTAGGAGCGGCATGCTTTTGCTAGTTTATTCGTTTTTAAGTTTAGATCAATGATCAAGCAGCGATCGTTTTCACCTTGTGCTAGTTTTTCAAAAATAGCGAATGCTTTGCTAAGGCCTACTTTAAAGGTACATATATCAACGTCTTGTGCTATTTTATTCCCCTTTTTTGGTAAGCATTGCCCCATAGCATCTAAGTGGTGAGCCATGAGCTTGTAGGCTTTAAAGTGTGTTTCTGAAATATCTTCAAGCGCTAAAGACCCCGCATTTCTCAATAAGTAAAAGTCGCGAATAAAATCAAATAGACTGACCTTTTTGAGAAGGGCATCAGATGTTTGCGTTAATGAGAGAGGTGTTTGGCTATCGTAAAGTGTTAATAACTCATGAAAGCTGTATGCGAGTAACTGGGTTCTAAAACTTTCAGGCCATTCACTCGGTATAAAACGCCACTTTGCGAGTCCTGCGAGATGTTGCAGCGTAAATTGGTGATAGTTATTGCTTTGTAGGATATCAGAAAGCCATTTTTCATCTTGGTTATGCTCTTCTAAGTAATTGTATTCCTTTTTATAAGCCGGGAATAACGTATCAAAGTTCGCAATAGAATCGAGTAAAACGGTATCTACTTTCGCTTCACTTCCTGTAATACTAACAAGCTTGTAAGCAGGGCGGTAAGCGCTTATAGATGGGGCTTGAATATTATAAAGGGTATTCTGCTTAGCTTTAATAATACTGGTGTCATTCATATGCATGTGCCCCCCAATATGTAAGCGTAGACCAGTGTTTGCTAACGTACTTTGTGTATTGGTTGTCGGTTCTCTCTTTAGCTGAAAAGCATGGTCATTGAACAAATCTTTAATTGATGCGCTTTGTTGATCGTAAAACTCTCCCATCGGAAAGTGGCTAAACGCTATCAGTGTTTTGTGTTGCTCTTTTGCTGCAGTAACAAGCTGTTTTATCCAACTTAATAAGTACGGTTTTTCAGTTAAGACCTTGTTGTATCCTGCATTGCCTGAACCCTTGAAAGTAAGTTGATTGTTTTTAAACTCAGGTAAATAAACATTGGCATCGATAGCTAAAAGCCATAATCCTGCAACAGGTTCAACAAGGTAACTCGTATCAGGGAGCATTACGCACTGCTTATTATCATTAGTGCATTGTTGGTACTGCCGCTCGGCTAAAGAAGCGTGATTATTTAAAAAAGGTGTTTGCCATAGCAAGTCTTGGCTCTGTGGCGTTAAACCAAATTCAGACATCGCGTCCATAATTTCTTGATAGCCACCGTGACTAATAGCATCATCGCAAAACAAGAAATCGGTATGAGGGCCTTTACACATAGCGTGGCCTTTACTAAAAATAGCCACCTCGCGTCCCTCACTATTTAAAAAATCTGATTTTCCAGCATGGGTTCGTATTGGCTTAACGGGATCATGATTCCCCGGAATAGCAAAAAAGCGCATGCCATAGCGTTTTGTGTATTCACTTAATAGAGCCTTTAGGCCCTGTAAGTGAACAGGCTGCCCGTCATCGGTAAAGTCGCCAGGCAAGGCGACTAATTTCACGTTACGCGCTGCAATATCATCGAGTGCGGCGATGAGTGCAAAGTAGTTTTCATTGAATAATCTGGTTGAATGGAGTTGTGCCTTCATACTGCGGATTGTGACAGGCTTTGTATGGTTATCGAGCGCAATGCCTTTAAATCCAGCATGACTAAAGTCAGCATAAATATCATGAAAGTGAATGTCGGGAATAAAGGCTATTTGTGTGTTTAGTTCTTTTGCATTGAGCTTAAACGTCACAATAAGTATTAAAAAAAGTGTAAATAATCGCATTGTATATGCCTTGCTATAAGGATAACGGGGCACTTAGGCCCCGACGATACGCTTAGAAGCTGCCGCGGAGGCCTAACGAGAAACGACGACCTGAAAACTCATACATCGTTGGGAACACCGGAGCGATGGTGTAGCCAGTGGTTTCTTCATCAGTGATATTAATGCCCTCAAGAGTGACTTTTATTGTGTCGTTGATTTGATAACCAAACGAGATATCTGTTTGGCCATATGCATCACGGTAAACGGGGTACATATCGCGCTCAATATACTCAACATATTTGTCTTTGTAGTTGTAAGAGATGCGCGCATCAAAGCTGTCATTTTCGTAATAAAAAGTAATGTTATAGGTTTCGTCTGCTAAGCCTTCTGGTGGTGTTGGTATCGCTAAATCAGACGCACCCGTGAGTGAATTATCTAACGTCGTGTAGTTAGCATTTATACCAAAACCTTGTAACATTGGGTGGAAACGAGCAAAAGGAATTTGTGCAATAAATTCAATACCACTTACATCGTATGAACCCTCAGCGTTTACTTTTTGGTAGACGTCGAAGTCGTACACACCGTCGACAGTACCGTTATCATTATATTTAGTTACGTCAGTCACAACACCGGTTAAGGATTCACGAACAACGCCTTCAATTTCTTTTTCGAAATAAGACACTGCAAGTAAACCACCTTCTTCTAGGTACCACTCTAAACCGGTTTCCCATTGATCAGCGTAGGTTGGTTTTAAATCTGGGTTACCGTCACGGTATTTAAACTCGCTTAAACTTACCGTGCGTTTATAAGCAATATCAGTCAGGGCAGGGCGAATAAAGGTTTCTGATGCTGCAGCGCGAAATAATAAATTATCAGTAAGCTCTAAGCTAAAGTTAAGACTTGGTAGCGTCTCTTTGTAGCTACCTTCTTTTGAGATAGGTGCCGACGTATAACCTGTGCTGCCGTTATCACTTTGCACTTGGTGATAACCCGATGAATCAACATTCGTATCAATATATCGAACACCCGCATTCAAAGTGGCAGGTAATGTGCCTATTTCAAATGCAAAGTCTGCCATCGCATAAATAGCGGTTGTTTTTTCAGAGACTTCGTAGAATTGATCGGGGGCGTACTGAACTCCAAAACCATCATAACGCAATTCACTACGTGCATAGTTATTGGAAATTTGGCTCCAATCTTGTTTAGATGATACTGCTGATAAATATTCGCCACCAGATACTAGATCTGAAATTACTGTGAGCTCGCTATCGGCTAAAGTGCGTGTACCAACCCATGATGAATCATCAGCAGAAGCACCTGTTATGCGGTTTGTACCATAATTACGTTGTTTTGATTTGTCGGTGTAGCGTGCACCAAATTGCACTTTAGATAACGCAGGGAAAAAATCTAACTGGAAATGGCGACTAAAATCGAGCTGAGCCGCATATTTGTCATCAGAGATATCTTCTAAATTGACCTCGTAGTAATCGAATGTATACGCTTCTGGTGAGTTATACATATCAAATGTATTAGGGTTATCGCTGGCAATGGTTTCACCACCTGTTGATGTATAGCGAGAACGCGTTGGGCGATAAGCGGTGTGTTTGAGGTTGGTCGTTTCTGCCAGTTTATCTGCGCCACTATAACCAACAACGCCGTAAACTTCCCAGTCACCTAGCATCCAATCAAGGGTTAAACTGAACTGTTGGTAATCTGTATCACTGCTGTTCTCTTTACTTAAAAACTCATGCTGAGTTGCTGCGTAGTTCACATCTGTGAGTACGGTGATGCCATAGTCAGACAACGTGTTATCATCGTAACTATTTATTTTTTCAAGTGAACTTATACTTGAAGCAGAGTAAGCCGCAGCATCATATTCATCTTCGTGATTATCAAAGTTACCAAGTAGCGCATCAAAAGTAAGGCTAAATTCACTGCTAGGTTTGTATTGTAGTGATAAGGTAGCGCCCCACTTTTCTTGTTCTGTCAGGTAAGCACGATCGCCAACTTTATCAAGAAATACCACGCGACTTGTTTCGTCTTTATCAAAACGGTCATTAATACTGATACCAGTATCGCGCTCTAAAACGTCAGCAGCTTGGTCTGATTGCCATTGTGACGAACCTGATTTTTCTAACCAGCGAGATAATGGGCGAAAGTTAATGCCAGAGTTGCTGTCAGTTCTGTTGGTACGCTCTGAGTAAGCAAATGAAGCCAGGGCTCCCCAGTTACCAAAGGTATCACTCGCTAAAAATGCAAATTTAGGATCGCTCTTTTCTGAAATGTCGTTATAGGCGCCTTCAACGGATGCCACAAGTTGGCGACCATCATAGTCAAATGGTCGTGCCGTTGTTATTGCGACAGAGCCCGCAATACCGCCTTCTTCATCAGCCGCTGTTGGTGACTTTTTAACTGTAACACTTTGAATAATTTCGGAAGCGAACATATCAAATTCAACATCTCGACCACCACTGCCTGAGGCTGTCGCAAGATTATTGATTGATACAAATGTAAACTCAGACGGTAAACTACGTACATTTACTTTTTGACCTAGACCTTTATTACGCTCTATGGTGACACCCGGCATACGCTGCAAGGCTTCGGCTAAATTTTGCTCAGGGAAGTCTGCTATGTCAGAAGCGACAATTGAATCTGAAAAGCCGATATTGGTGCGTTTTAAATCAATTGCTTTTTCTAAACTCTTTACGTAGCTGCCAGTGACAACAATTTCTTCAATCGGCTCTTGGTTTTGTTCTGCGTAAGCGGGAGCGATTACTAATGAGCCAACAGCAAGTGCTAAAGGCGATAATGAAAATGCACGGTAAGTCATGAGGGTTAATTCCTGTTAAATGCAATATTTGGTTTAAATTCGCCTCTAAAGACGATGCATTAACAAAGAAGGGGACCAATTTTTAAATGAAGCTTTTGTGACATTTTTAAGTCGAGAATTACGTAAAACTGTCACTCAATATTCATCATACCGTTGTCCCCTTTAGGTTAGGATTCGCGTCATACCTAGATAAACAAGCTAGCCTCATCACTAAAATTATGTCTCTATCTTCAATGACTAACGGTTTAAATAATACAGCTTCTGTACATAGTAGAGCGCTATTGCAATGCTTTATTGCTAATCAAGACGCATTAAAAGGATTTTTTTGCAAAGCAGTGAGTGAGCGTGCCGATGCCGATGATTTGTTTCAAAAGTTGCTATTAAAGGCACTTAACTCTGAACACTTAGACCCGATAGATAATCCGCTCGCGTATGGTTATCGTATGGCGCAACATCTGGTGATTGATCATCATCGTCAACAAAGTAAATCTCCTGAAACTTTAGAGCATGAGCCGCATTGCGAAGCATTATCGCTTGAGTCAGCGCTTGAATATGAACAACGTATTGCACTTTACCAACAAATTTTGTTGCAAATGCCAGCACTGCGCAGAGATGTATTTATTCGACGCCGTATTAAAGGCCAAACACGGGCAGAAATTGCGAGTAGCTTGGGGTTGTCTGAAGAAGCTGTGAAAAAACATATTTCGCGGGCAATGGAGATGCTGAAAAATGCCATGGCTGAGCATTTTTTAGTGCACGAATGTCCCCGTTAGGGCGGTTAAATCGTCATATTAACATTACGAGTAATTGAGATAGCGATGAACTCTTCACATCAACATGATTATGAATCGGATAATGCATTGGAAAAAGCCATTTGGGACGATGCGGCGTTATTAGCTGCGCTTGAGCTGGTGGGCACGCAACAGGATGAACAACTTGCACGAGCTAAAAAGCGTCGTCGTTTAGCGTTGTATTCTTGGGGAGGAGGTGCTGTCGCAGCATGTTTTGCGGTCGTTATGTGGGCGCTGATACCTACTTATGAACCGCCGCATTTACCAGCAGTAAACACGGTAACTGCCAAGCAGTTTATCAGCGAAGAAGCCCAAGATGTGAGCTTGTCTGATGGCACTTTGGTTGCGATGAATGTGCATTCTCAACTTGAATTTAGTGAAAACAACCAAGCCCGCAAAGCGATTCTAAGTAAAGGCGAAGCGTATTTTTCTGTACATCGTGATGAATCGCGTCCATTTACAATCGATGTAGGCAATGCGAGTATCGAAGTGCTTGGTACAGCTTTTAATGTTGATAAAACATTGCGAGAAACCTTAGTGGATGTTTTTCATGGGAAGGTTTCTGTTACTAGCTTGGATGGTTCGCAGCATGTTGAATTAGTAAAAGGGCAGCGCGCACGAGTGAGCGACTCTGCAATAAACGTATCACGATTTAATGCGTTACAACCTGATTGGCAAGAAGGTTGGTTAGATTTAGATAACGTGTCTATTAATGATGCTTTATTTCAATTAAATCGTTATAGCAAAAAGCCAGTGGTTTTAAATAATGTGTCTAGTGATATAAAAGTCAGTGGCCGCTTTGCGATAGACGATATACTCGGTGCAGCAAAGCTGATAGCTCAGTTAAATACGCTTAAAATTAAACAGTTTCCTGACAGCATTGAGTTAAGTGAAAAGGCCGAAAACTGACATGATTTCGTCATAAACTTTTCATCGGAAATAGGCACAATATACTCCTCTAGTTATGAGGATGTAAGTTAATGAGGTGCATTTGCTGTTGTATTTTAATGCTGCTTGGTATGTTCACTAAGCAGCTTTATGCTGCACAAAGCACGCTAAAGGCGCAGCTCATCGCTTTGGCAGAGCAATATCAAACAGCGATCATCTACCCAGACGACCTAGTCAGCTCAGTGATTTTACAAGTGCCATTGACTTCTAAAGCTGACAGTTTAGAAGCAAGCCTAGATGCGCTGCTATTAAAAAACGGCTTTATCTGGCAACAAACTACGTCAGGCATTGTTGTTTTAAAGTCCATTCAATTAGACACAAATATTAAGTCACAGCCTTTGATGGAAGAAGTGACCGTAACGGGCGATAAAGCAAGTCACGCGGTTTCGCATGTTTATGATAGCAATTATCAACAAAGTGCCTATTACGCGCAGCAGCAAAAGCAAAATTATATAGGTGAAGCTGATTTTGCCAGTGGTGCTATGTTGTCCTTATTACCCGCGGAGAATTTGGCAGAGGCGCTTCAAGCGATCCCTGGCGTGAGTATCTCCCGGGACCGAGGTGAGGCACTAAATATTAATGCGATGGGGCTAGGACCTGAGTATCAATTAACTCTGTTAAATGGGCATCGATTAGCAAATACTGAAAATGTTCGCAATTCAAATCAATATGGTCAGCAGTACCGCTTTGATACCTTCAGTGCAGAACTTTTTTCGAATATTGCGGTGTATAAACTGGCGGATGCAAGATTACCAAGCGGAGCTGCGGGAGCAACTGTTAATTTAATGAGTGATGATCCGCTCTCACTTAATAGTAATCACTTTAAGGCAACCCTAACCAGTGCTGCGCTTGCGGGAGATCGTAATTTTCAACCAAGCTTTGGTTTAACGAGTAATGCTATTTCAGCTGATGGCAAATTGGCTGCGTTAGTTAAATTTAATTATGAAAATCGCCTACAAAGACAATTTCAATTCGAAACTTGGCATTGGGGCGAGAATGGTGGTGCACCAGATAGCTATCACTGGAAAGAACTTGATGATACCAGTTTAGTTCCCACTGATACGCTAGCGCTTACCATTGAAAATGAGGATAGAACTCGCACTAGTTACTACGCAAATATTGCCTGGCAGCCCCACCCACAATTTGAACTAAATACACTATGGCTTCGGTCAGATACTGATTTTACCTATGATGAGCATCGACTTTCTATTAATCCTCTTAATGAACATGCAGAAGCGACACGCGATGAGAAGAAAAACAGCATCCAAAACATGCAATTTAATGCTGCACAAGGTAAATCTTCACGAGAAGAGTCGGGTCTGTATTACCATAATCAGACGCTGCAAATAATGCCCACATGGTACGCAAAGGATGAAACGCATTGGCGAATAAGTCCTTTTTATAGCCACAGTGAATCGTTAAGTGCAACTCAAACCCCAATTACGCGGACTCATGTAGGGCTAAAACCAGTACCAGCAACGGTTGCTATCTCTAAAAAACAAGTCGCGCAGTATGAGTTCGCAACTAATTTAGCCCTCGTTGATAGTTACTCACGCTTGTCACAATTGAGTCGCCGTATGATTGAGGTTAATGACGAAGTTACAGAATGGGGAGTGGACAGTGTATGGCAAATAGCATCAACATGGGGATTATCGAATCTGCAATTTGGTACAGAAAAATCCGAACAGTCACATAGATATCAACGCCAAGATATTAGTTTGTCGAGTTCACAGTTAGCGACTTTGCCTGCGCTTGATGGTCGTTGGCTAGTGCCATTGACTCACGCATTTAAAGCTGATTTTTTGTCGCAGCCAGTGCAACCTTGGTTGATTCCAAAGCGTGATCTTTTACAGTTATATGATATTGAGTTGCCCTTTGGTGAGCGACACGAAAATGATCATTTAAATAGTTATGAAACTGAATTTACAGCCTATGAAAGCTATGTTCATAGCGTATGGCAGATACCTTATTTAGAAAACTTAACTGCGGCATTTGGGCTTAGACACAGTAATACAAAAAGCCATACATTAGGGCATCAACTTGATGAACGTGGTCAATTAAAAACGTTATCAGAGCAGGTAAAGTTTGCGATGTGGTTACCCTCGTTTAGTTTAAAATGGCAATTTTCTCCACACTGGCTTGGTAGATTAGGCTATAGTCGTTCAGTAAATCGACCTAATTATTCTGATTTAAATCCTAAGCTTCATGTGAATTCAGGTGGTTTGCCGTATGCTGTGTTAGGCAACCCAGCCTTAGAGCCTGTCGTTGCTAACACCACCAGTATGTCGCTAAACTGGTTAGGTGAAGAAAATAGCCTGCAACTTATGACATTTAATCATCAACTCGATAACTTTATTGTTGATCAAATAAAAACCGTTACTTATCAACAGCAGGATTACTCAGCTCTGCAAGCAAATAATGATGGTCAAGCAACGATCACTGGACTGCTATTCAGTGCTGATTGGCGATTGCCATTCCTATCAGATAACTCAGTGCAAACCAGTATGATAACGAGCGTGAATCAGTTGGTGGACGCGAAGTTAACGGCAGAGCAAATTAATAACCCTGATATTGAAGGGGTGTCAGAGCTGACTGCAAATCTGCGCTTAATGTTTAATGCAAAGAAGTGGCAAGGTGCCGCCAATATTAATTACCGTAGTGAGTTTTTAGAGCAGCGAGACTTATCGAACAATGCTGATGTATATGTCGATGATTTTACGAGTGTCGACTTAAGTTACAGCTGGTTTTTCTCTGATGCGGTCGCACTGCGGTTTGATATTTTTAATGCAACAGACAAAAGACTTGTTCGAGAAGTGCAAACAAACGATGCAACATCCCTCATGAAAGTAGAGCAATTTGGTCGCCGTTTTGTACTTAGCCTTGCACTGACTCTGTAAAGAAAATCCATCGAATTTTTATGTCTGCTGCTAGGTTAGCGCTCGTTGAAGCATTGCCATTTAGCTGTCATCACTCATCATTAGTTAAGAGTATCAACATAGCGCTTTGGTTATGTTGAGTTTGTGGGGCCAATGGAATATGCCAGATATAATGAGTCTTAATCGTGACAATGACTTACTTTGTGCTAATCACTTTATGTATTAATCAACAAGCCCGCAATGCAAGGTGCGGGCTTTTGCATGTAAGTTGTTAAGACACAATCCCGAGTGGCTTACCTGTTTGCCAAGCGCCACGGGTAAAGTCTGGTATCGTTTTGCTGTTACTTCTGTCTGCAACCGATGCCATACTTTGTGGGAAGATTGATGACCAGGCTGCAGCATCGTAAACATCTTGATCCAGTGGTTCATTGTTACGCAAGCAGTAAATCATGCGCCATAACATTATGAAATCCATGCCGCCGTGACCACCGTTGCGAACGGCTTCTTCACCCATACGTTGCCATAATGGATGATCAAACTCTGCACGCCATTTTTCCATATCGTGATCCCAGCTATGGAAATTTTGCATATGTGGTTTACGACCTTGTGAGCCCGCACTTTCCCATGCAGCTACTTCAGCTTCATATTGCTGCTGGTAGATTTTTGCAATGGCTGGTGGTACATCTTCTAGGGCAATGCGGTTAGGAAAACCTGCAAATGTCCCATTAGTACCTTGAATTAGGTTATGGCGGCTGTACGGGCGTGGGCTTGTGGTGTCGTGCTGAACCATAATGCTTCGGCCTTTCACTGTTTTAATAATGCTGGTGTTCATGTCGCCAGCAGTAAATTTCAGTGAACGACGTTCGTGGCCTGCAGGAAATTCACGTTCTGCGTAGGCTGCACGGCCAAGTGCAGGTGAGCTGACTGATGTTACGAAATCAAAGCGATCACCCCGGTTGATGTTCATATATTGAGAAACGGGGCCTAAGCCATGAGTGGGGTATAAGTTACCGTTTACTTTTGTATGCCAGTAAGTACGCCATGAGCCGGTACTGCGGTCAATTTCTTTCATTTGCCAACGCAGGTCATGAATATAAGCGGCTTCACCATGCAGTAACTCGCCAAATACGCCTTTACGAACCATGTTTAGAACCATTAACTCGTCACGGCCGTAGTTAACGTTTTCCATCATCATGCAGTTCTTTTGAGTGCGCTCAGCGGTGTTTACTAGTTGCCAGCACTCTTCCATTGTGGTTGCTGCGGGAACTTCAACAAAGGCATGTTTACCACTTTCCATGGTTTCAACACTCATTGGTGTGTGCCAACGCCAAGGTGTTGAAATGATCACGATGTCGATGTCATTGCGAGCCAGCATGTCTAAATAGGCTTTATCAGAACCCGTGTAAGCAGTTGGTTTAGGTAAGCCTTTTTCAACAACATAGTTAATTGATTTCTCGAGCATTAGCTGATCTGTGTCACAGATAGCTTTAATTTCAACACCTTCAATGTGGCAAAGGTGTTTTACATGGCCGCTACCACGTTGACCAACGCCAATAAAACCAACACGTACCACATCCATCGCAGGCACAGCTAAGCCCATTACGCTTTTACCTTGTGAAGCAAGTGGTGTGCTTTGATTATCACCTTGTTGGCTTTTCGCACAGCCAGTCACGACTGTCGCGGCGGTAATGGCTGCGGCAGATTTTAAAAAACGTCGTCTATCTATCGTCATATCAATACTTAACTCACTGAGATTATTATTAAGAGTATGTGTCAGTTGTTTCTTTTTATCTTAATTGAAAGACAATTACAAAAGTTAACAGGTAATCAAAACTGCTGCATGTCCGCAATAATACATACAGCTAATACAGTTCAATCTTGATTTAATAGATGTATTTAATTTACAGGATAAATATTAAATAATATTACTGCCTTGCTCTGGATCGCGAGATTGATCGGCTTGTTCACGAATATCATCTGCATCACTACTTATATCATCCAAGCTATGGTCGTCGAGAGTGTTTGATGTTTGTGGGGGTGAAGTGGTGTGATGACTGGTGTGCTCGGCATCGGTATTTAAAATAATTCGTTCGCGAGCAACATCTGGCATACTAATTTTTTCTGCTAAATAGGTGTTTACTAACATTCGCATTAGCTGAGATGCCACTTTAACCGTGCTATGTTCACTGCTGTTTACCCAAAAATAAATGGTTAAATTAAGTGTGGCAGATCCAAGCGATTCAATCAGAACCTGACTGGGGGGATCATTAATAACAGCAGGGTTTTGACTTACGACTTGCATGGCTAATTGCTGAGCATAGCGAATGTCATTATCGTAGCCAATGCCTACTGTAAAATGGCCGCGCATTTTGGGGTTCGCAGTAAGGTTTTTAATGACATTTTTATAGACGGTAGCATTCGGTATTTGAATATGATTACCATCAAAATCCACCAAAGTAGTGGCGCGAGCTGTGACTTTTTTTACTACCCCTAAGCGGCCATCTACTTCTATTACATCGTCAATTCGAAACGGTCGCTGTACGCTGAGTAGCATACTCGAGATAAAATTTTCGGCGATATCACGAAATGCAAAGCCAAGGATCAAGCCCACCAATCCTGTACCACTCATGATAGCGACGGCAAAACTGGTTAGCCCTGCAAGACGTAAAAATAAGTACACCCCAAACAAAATAATAACGATGCTAAAAAAGCGCCGTGTAACGACATGTAAAAGCTTACTTTCACTCACAAAACCCAGTGGTTTAATCAGTACATATGACAAAGGGCGAGCCAGTAAGTAGCAAATAATAATGGCGACAATACCGAGTGTGAGAGCCGGTAACATTTGCCAAGCAGTGTGTAAAAACTGCGTAACTTGTGAGTTTAAATCGTACCACGTAAGGCTTTCAATTGGCGTCGACGTCGTGGTTGATAGTGTGGGTGTGATTAAATTAGTTACTTGATTAGTAAGATATAAATAAAAATTCATTGCACCACTCCATGGATTATAGCCGGGCAGTTATAAGCGTAGCTCAATGCAAGTTAGGCGCCATTATTAGTGGCAAGTAGTTTGCAACGACACCTTAAGCTAAGTAGAAAGTGAGGAAGAATATGTCTCAGGGCAATCGCGGTTTTCAGGCTCGCTCGCCGCTGGAAATCCCATTACGAGGTTGGTGGGATATAAGCAAACGGGTATATCATAATTTATCACAAGATAATTTATCGTTTGTTGCGGCAGGTGTCGCATTTTATGCACTGCTAGCAATCTTTCCTGCACTGGCTGCCATTGTGTCTATTTATGTCTATTTTGCTTCACCAACGGACATTCATGAGCAGTTATCTAAAGTGATTGCAATTTTACCTGCCAGTAGTCGCGATATTATTTTACTGCAAGTGAGTGAAGTGACGCAGCAATCGCAAAAAGTCTTGAGTATGAGTGCTATAGGCACTTTATTGTTAACAGTCTGGAGTAGCAGTAAGGGCTGCCAAGCGCTGATCACGGCCTGTAATATTACATACCATCAGCATAACAAGCGGCAATTTTTTGTGGCGTTACTGGTCCGTTTTTTATTTTCGTTGGGCGCCATAATCGTCGCTCTCGTGGCGTTATTAATTATTGGTATTTTACCTATTGTGCTTAATCTGGTTGGCCTAACAGAGTTAATCGATTTAATGATCACGCTGATAACTTGGCCGCTGCTGGCAATCATTTTTAACGGTGCATTGGCATTTTTATACCGCTACGCACCTCATCGAAACCCTGCTAAGTGGCGTTGGATCACACCGGGTTCAATGATCGCGACAGTATTATGGATCGTGGCATCGGTTGGTTTTTCATTTTATGTCTCGCAATTTGCACGTTATAACGAAACCTATGGCTCTTTAGGGGGCGTGGTTATTATGCTGATGTGGCTTTATATCAGTGCTTATATCATTATTTTTGGGGCGGCAATTAATGCCAGTGCTGAACAGCAAACGGTCATTGATAGTACAGTCGGCCCCGAAAAAGAAGTCGGAGAGCGCGGAGCAACCGTAGCAGATACATTGATGACACAACAGACTAAACATTCTTCTGAATAGAACGATTGGCGCTAATTTTACGCATGGTTGTTAGTTAAATTGGCGTCTACAATCATTTCATATGATTTACGGGAGTAACGTTATGAAAGTGATTCAACAATTAAATAGCCATGCCACTCAAGATGGTGATGGTGTCAATATTAGCCGTATCCCAGGCTTTGATGGAAAATACTTAGATCCTTTTTTAATGATCGATGAGCTTAAGTCTGACGATCACAGTGATTTTATGGGGGGCTTTCCTGCACACCCTCATCGTGGCATTGAAACCTTCACTTATATTATTAAAGGAGGGTTTGAGCACCAAGATCAAATGGGTAACAAAAAAGCGATTCGTGCAGGTGATGTGCAATGGATGAGTACTGGCTTTGGTGTGATCCACAGTGAAATGCCGTTAGCAGATGCAAAAGAAGGCATGCATGGATTCCAAATCTGGTTAAATATGCCAAGTGCAGAAAAGCTCAGAGCACCGCGTTACCAAGATACAACAGAAGCCCCCGCACCGGTGACTCGTAATGATCAAGGGGTTGAGTTAAAAGCGCTTGCAGGTAGTTGGCAGTTTGCCAGTGAAGAGCAGGTTTCAAGCTTACAAGATTTAGCCGCTAATGGCATGTTAGCTGATGTGACTTTGCCTGCCGGCACTGAATTTAAACACGCGCCTCTTAAGCAAACTAAAGTCATGTTGTATATACACACGGGAGAAATTAACACTGAACAGGGAGGGCCTGTTAAAGCGGGGAGCTTGTTAATTTTAGAGCCTGGCAGTGACATTGAATTTAATTCGCAAACGGGGGCGGGTGTTTTGGTGCTTGCGGGCGAGCCACTAAAGCAGCCGATTGCTCATATGGGACCTTTTGTTATGACGACGCAAGCAGAGTTACATCAGGCTGTAAGAGATTATCAACAAGGTAAATTTGGCACACTCTAGGAGGTTATCGTGGGATTACTTGTAAACGGCCAATGGCAAGATAAATGGTACGACACAGACAACAACCAAGGTGAATTTAAGCGTGAATCAGCGCAGTTGCGTAACTGGGTAACGGCTGATGGTAGCAAAGGGGCAAGTGGCGATGGGGGATTCAAGGCTGAGAAAGGTCGGTATCACTTGTATGTTTCATTAGCGTGCCCATGGGCTCATCGCACGCTGATTTTTCGCCATTTAAAAGGCCTTGAAGACTACATTAGTGTCTCGGTTGTGAGTCCTGACATGCTAGAGCATGGGTGGACATTCGATAAAGATAATCACAGCACAGGTGATGCTTTATTTGATAGCGACTACATGCATCAAATTTATACGCGTAACAAAGCTGATTATTCTGGCAGAGTGACGGTACCTGTACTTTGGGATAAACAGACCCAGCGCATTGTCAGTAATGAGTCTGCAGAGATTATTCGGATGTTTAATAGTGCATTCAATGAACTTACTAACAATGAACGCGATTTTTACCCTGCAGCGCTACGTACTGAAATTGATGAAATAAACGAGTTTGTTTATCACAATATCAATAACGGTGTGTACCGTGCAGGCTTTGCAACAACGCAAGAAGCGTACACCGAAGCGTTTGATGATTTGTTTGCCGCTCTTGATAAAATTGAACAGCGTTTGACTCATAATCGCTACTTAGTGGGCGACACTCTCACAGAGGCTGATTGGCGTTTATTCACGACCTTAATTCGCTTTGACAGTGTTTATGTGGGTCATTTTAAATGTAATTTACGCACCATCGAAAGTTACCCTGCAATTAGTCATTATTTACGCGAGTTATACCAAATTGAAAAGGTGAGTGAGACGGTCGATTTTTACCACATAAAACGTCACTATTACTTCAGCCATACGATGATAAATCCGACGCAAGTAGTGCCAAAAGGACCCGATATAGACTATGGCCGAGCGCACAATCGTGGCCAATTATAGTACTCAGAGTAGCAGCTCATGTGAGCTGCTACTGATACCCTTTCATTACGTCGCGAATAGTGTCAATACCAAACATGACTTTTTGAATAAACGACTCAGCGCTTTTTACGAGGTTAAAATGCGGGTGCTGCGACCATACTGCTTGTAATTTATCATCTAGCAAAATTGCTTGCTGGTCAGACTCGTTACGAACAGGGTTGTTACTGTGGATACTTTGCCCTGACTTGGCCGCGGTTTCAAAAAAAATCACAGCATCATATTGATTAAGCTCAGTGTGAAGATCGGTTCCTAAGCATTGAAAAAACTCCGCCTGATCACCTGGCCAATATGCGAGACCATCTAAGCTACCACGATCGCACAGCATTAAACGATCAGGGTGCATAGTACGTTGAATATGTTCAAGGTGTTTCTGTAAGCTGAAGATAGCTTGCTGGTGAGCTTTTACAAGGTGAGGGGCATTACCCCGTTCTATTCCGCCGCCAAATAACATGGTTGCCGATTCAGGCACTACCACAATTTGTTTCGAGAACTCGCGTCGTAATAAGTCGATTGCTGTTGTTTTACCGCCACCGGGGCCACCGGTTAATACAATCCGTTTTTTCAATTAGGTTATCCTGTTAACACGCAAAACTTATTTACACGGTAAAGAAAAGACTAACAAATGAGAAGTAAAAAGCGTATTTTTTGTGATAAAGATCACAACAGTCGTAACAGCCAGCTAAACTGACTGAGTTGTTTGAGTTTTCCATGCTGATGATCATCATTTTTTAAAGCCCCATAACCTACACCCGCCGAAAAGGCACTCGCAAGCCCGACTTTAGTAACGGCGAATCGCTTTAAGCGATAATTAAATGCTTGGTGATGTTGGCGTTTCAATTCATCGAGTAAATCCATTTGCTGGCTTAAGTTATTAACCTTTTTCTGCGGTTTTTTTATGAAGTAATCAATAAACATCATTCTTCCTTATTGAGGTTTAGTAACTGTCGAATACTTGTTATGGTTTTATCAAAGCCAATTTTGCTGCTGATATAACCAATATTTTTCCACAGCCAAATTAAGCAAAGTATTTGCATGGTAAACAGCGACACCGCTGACAGCCAAATTGATTCACTTAGACTAAATATAGCAAGACCGATGGATGCTAATAGTCCAGCCCAAAGTAACACCAATCCCCCAGCAAAACAGACGATCAATATTATGGTGAGTGCCAGTGAACGCATTGACAAACGCCATTCAGCAGCAGCTAAATCTTTGCAGATCCCCATTTGTTGACGGTAATCAACGTAAAGCTGTTTAGTGTAGTCAGTGAGTTTGGCAAGATGATCTTGCCACTGATCAGCATGGAGTTGCTGATCAGTGGTTTCTTGCGTTTTCTCATCAGTAGGGTGAGAGTGCGGCATAATCGTTACTTATTACGACGGATTAGTGCGCTCACAAGCATACCTGCTGCAAATGCAATACCCGCTGTCGCTAATGGGTTTTCAGATGCTAGTTGACGTGTTTTGCCGCTGTATTCATTTATTTTTTCACGCGCAACCGCTTGTTTTTCAGACAATGTTTTTGCCGAATTAGTAGCTCCCTCTCGAACACTGTGTTCAGCGCTTGCTGCACGTGATGATAGAGCATCAACGGCATGATGCGCTGCTTCGGTTGCTTTTTCAGTAAATGGCGCCTCTACTTGAGCCGCTTTCGTATCTGCACTGCTTGTGGTGCTTGAATTCGATTTGTTTGTTGCGGTAGTCATAATCATTCCTTAAAAATTGCCATTAAATTGGTAAGTACACTGTCGCAACCTTCGTACCAACAAATAATATTATTTAATATCAGATTGTTATGAAATTAATGGCTCATATAAGTCGGTATTACCCGTAACTATTGCAGGGTTATTGCGTAAAAATTACCGAATTCGATTTTATTCTACTAATTTGTAATTATTCATTGGTCATTCATTAGCCATTTTTACCCAATAGCTTGCCAAGAAAACCGCAAAAAAGATTTTTTTCTTTGTTTCCCACTTTTTCCCACGTAATTCAGTAGCTTTGCTTGAAGCCTTATTTTTTCTGGCTTTACAAGCAAGTTATGATGATCTGCTTACTTGACAAAATAGCTTGTCAAGCCCTAAACTGGAGCACTGTGGTAAAAAGTGGTTTTTAGTGGATCAAATTGGATCAGTAATAATCGTTAACGATTTACAACCTAATTTTAAGGCAAGCTATGTTTCGGGGTGCGAGCTCTCTGAGTTTGGATGATAAAGGACGCTTTGCGGTACCGACTAAGTACCGAGATGCGATCTTGTCTGAAGATCAGGGCACCGTTATTTGCACCGTAGCACTTAATGAGCCTTGTTTGTGGTTATATCCGTTGGCTGAGTGGCTTGAAATTGAAGCGCGGTTATTAAAAATTTCTAATATGAATCCACGTGCACGCCGAATGCAACGCATGTTGCTTGGTAACGCTACAGAGTATCAACTCGATAAAAATGGCCGAATTTTGCTTGCACCGTCTTTACGTGCACATGCTGAACTTGGAAAAAAAATCATGTTGGTTGGCTTGATGAATAAGTTTGAGATTTGGGATGAAGATCGTTGGCATGAACAAATGCGCCAAGATACTGAGATAGAACGCCTAGGCGATTTTGAGGCGAATCCCGAATTCGATAATTTCTCACTCTAACCACAAATAAAAAAGGCAAAAAATAGCTAATGACAGCGCAATTTGAACATGTCTCTGTACTGATGGAAGAAACCATAAATGCTTTGGACATAAAGCCCGAAGGTATTTACATGGATGGCACATTTGGTCGCGGTGGACACTCAGGACAAATTTTAGCGCGTCTAAATGATCACGGTCGCTTACAAGCAATCGACCAAGATCCGCAAGCTATTAAAGCTGCCGAAAAATTTGCTGATGATGCCCGTTTTTCAATTGCCCATACCCGTTTTTCTAATTTAAAAACGGTGGCGGAAGACAATGACTTAATTGGTAAAGTCGATGGCATTTTATTAGACATTGGTGTGTCATCACCTCAACTAGACGATGCAGAACGCGGTTTTAGTTTCATGAAAGATGGCCCGCTTGATATGCGCATGGACCCAACCAGCGGTCGCAGTGCTGCACAGTGGTTAGCCGAAGCGGAACTTGAAGACATTACCCATGTGATCAAAACCTTTGGTGAAGAAAAATTTGGTCGTCGTATTGCTCATAAAATTATTGAAACTCGCGAGCACACACCGATTACGAGTACCAAACAATTGGCTGATTTAGTTGATCAAGCCGTGCCAGTAAAAGATAAACATAAGCACCCTGCAACACGCACCTTTCAGGCGATTCGAATTTATATCAACAGTGAGCTCGAAGAAATTCAAACGGCGCTTCAAGCTGCTGTTGAAGTATTAAAGCCGGGTGGACGGCTGGTGGTTATTTCGTTCCACTCACTCGAAGATCGTATTGTTAAGCAGTTTATTAAGAAACAGAGTAAGGGAGAGGCGATACCCAGAGGTCTGCCTTTAACAGATGCACAAATAAATAAAAACCTGACGTTAAAAGCAGTGGGTAAAGCCATTAAGCCGAGCAAGGAAGAAATTGAATTAAATCCTCGTTCGCGCAGCTCGGTGCTAAGGGTTGCACAGAGGTTGTAATGAAAGCAAAAGCGACACATCGCCAACCAAATTTATTTGTAGAGATTTTCAAAGGCCTAGGAGCTAATAAGCTGACCTTGGCCTTGTTGGTTGTGATTCTCGCATCGAGCTTGAGTGTCGTGCAGGTAACTCACTTAGCTCGTCAACAGTTAATAGAACAAGATAAGTTATTGCAAGAGCGTGATGAACTAGACCTTGAATGGCGCTACTTGTTGGTAGAAGAAGAGTTTTATTCACAGCATGCACGTATCGAAGAAGTTGCAACCATGCAATTAGAAATGAAACGGCCAACCAGCCAAGACGAAAAGGTGGTAATACTGCAATGATAAGCAGAAGGAAAAAGCCAACTAATACCTTGATCACATGGCGCTTTATGCTGGTGTGCTCGGTTGTATTTTTAGTCTTTATGACGCTGGTAGCGCGTGCCGCATTTTTGCAAGTAATTGAACCAGACAAAGCGCGTTCAGAAAGTGACAAACGCACAGTACGTGTTGAAAAACAACATGTACAACGCGGTATGATCTTTGATCGCAATGGCAAAGAGCTGGCGGTAAGTGTGCCTGTGGTTAGTGTGTATGCAGACCCCAAAGCCTTGCATAAATCGTTGGTCAGCAAAGTGCTTCGCCAAGCGCGTAAAAATGGTGAAGATCAAAATGCACTGGCAGAGAACACCGCAGAATTAAATAGACGCATTGCCGCTTATTACAGCAATGATATTCGTTGGCGTGAGCTGGCGGATGTACTGCGTATTGAGCCAACTAAAATCAATGCGCGCCTGCGCGATAATCCGAAACGTCGATTTGTATATTTAAAGCGTCAGGTAACGCCTGCGGTTGCTAATTATATTGGTGATTTACGTTTGCCTGGTATTCATTTACTCGACGAATCAAAACGCTATTACCCTGCTGGCGAAGTGACAGCGCACGTGATTGGTTTTACGAATATCGACGGTCATGGAATCGAAGGAATCGAAAAACTATACGAACAACAACTAACCGGTGTTGAAGGCCAGCGTACTATTCGTAAAGATGCCCAAGGCCGCGAAGTTGAAGTACTTGATGAGCGTGAGCGTGTAGAACCAGAGAATATCCATTTAAGTATTGATCAACGTATTCAAGCCATTGCTTATAAAGCGGTGAAGTCAGCCGTATTATCTTACAAAGCAACATCGGGCTCGGCTATGGTCGTAGATGTAAAAACCGGTGAAGTACTGGCAATGGTTAATAGCCCTTCATTCAACCCGAATAATTTATCAGACGCAGCACCACACAAACGCCGTAACCGTGCCATTACCGATTTGTTTGAACCGGGTTCGACTGTTAAGCCACTAGCCATTTTGGCTGGTTTAGACTACGGCTCAATCCAACCGGATGAAATTATTGATACTTACCCAGGCTGGATGCGCGTTGGCGGGAGCTTAGTACAAGATACGCGTAATCACGGCGAAATGAGCTTAAGAGAAATCTTAAAGTACTCAAGTAATATGGGTGTGACGAAGGTCAGCCAAACCGTACCGAAAGACTATTTTGTGGGCCTTTATGAAAAAGTTGGCTTTGGCAGTGACAGCGGCACCGGAATGGTCGGTGAAAGTAGTGGCTTATTTTATCCACACCGTCGTTGGTCTGATCACGAAATTGCCGCTTTATCGTTTGGTTATAACTTAGCGGTAAGCACGGCACAAATGGCGCGTTTTTATGCCATGTTAGGGTCGGGTGGCGTTATGCGTCCTTTGACTGTGCTGAAGCAAGATTCAATTCCTGAAGGCGAGCGTGTTTTTCAACAAAAGGATGTTGAAGCCGTTGTTCACATGATGGAAAGTGTATTTGAAAAAGGCGGTACGGCACAAAAAGTTCACGTAGATGGCTACCGTGCAGCGGGTAAAACAGGGACCTCTAAAAAGGCCGCTGTGGGTGGTTATGGTGACGAATATGTCGGTTATTTTGCAGGTATAGCGCCAGCCAGCAATCCTCGTTTAGCTGTTGTGGTAATGATAAATGAACCGGGTGGAGATGTTTATTATGGCGGAGCGACGGCAGGTCCTGCATTTGCAGAGATTGTCTCCAATGCCTTAAGAATTTTAAACGTCGCACCGGACAAAGATGCGGTTGCGTACGTGGAAGGCAAAGATAACGATGCGTGATTTAAAACCCATTCTTAATCATATTGACGTAGAGGCTAATTCTTTATTAGTCAATCAACTGCGTCTAGATAGTCGCGATGTTCATCCCGGTGATGTATTTGTGGCAATTAAAGGCCATCAGCTTGATGGCGGCCAGTTTATAAAGAAAGCCATTGAAAATGGTGCGGTTGCTGTGATTGCTGATCGCTTATGTGAGTTTGAAAGTCATTTCGAACCACTTTACTTAGTGTCTGACTTAGCTAAAAAGCTGCCAGCACTCGCTGCTGCATTCTACCAACAGCCCTCTGCTGAGTTAGATTTAGTGGGCGTAACAGGCACCAATGGCAAATCAACAACGACGGCAATGATCGCGCATTTAGCGCAGCAATGCCATAAATCTGCAGCGGTTATTGGTACGCTGGGTTATGGTCACCCTGAACAGCTAACACCCTTAGCCAATACCACTCCATCAAGTGTTGATTTACAACGTATTTTATCTGAACTACGTGATCAACATATGAATGTGGTTGCAATGGAAGTTTCATCGCATGGTCTGGTGCAACAGCGCGTTGATCATTGTCAGTTTAAAGCCGCCGTTTTTACCAATTTGTCGCGTGATCACTTAGATTATCATGGCACAATGGATGCGTATGGCGATGCCAAATTGATGTTGCTGCGTGATCATAATCCAGAAACTGTTGTGCTTAATCAAGACGATGCACAAGTCGAACAGTGGTTAGAAAAGTACGACTTCAAGAACCTAATTTGTTATGGCCATAAAAATTTAGCACCGAAAGGCGCACGCTATGTCTATTTTAGCGATGTCGTTTATAGCAACACCGGTATTTCGGCAACGTTCGAAACAAGCTGGGGTCACGCTGAGGTGCAATCTGCATTATTTGGTGAATTTAACCTCTATAACCTAGCAGCAGCAATGGCCACGCTATTAGGTATGGGTTACCCGCTTTCACAGTTAGTAGACGCATGTAAATCATTGCAACCGGTTGCTGGGCGCATGCAAGCGTTTAGCGCACCGGGTCAACCAACTTGTATTGTTGACTATGCACATACACCAGATGCACTTGCACTGGCATTGCAGGCTTTACAAAAGCATGTCCCTGGGGGCGTGAGCTGTGTGTTTGGCTGTGGCGGTGACCGCGATAAAGGCAAGCGTCCAATGATGGCAAAAGCGGCTGAAGGTAATGCTGATCGTATTATCGTCACCAGCGATAACCCACGCAGTGAAGACCCAAATGCAATTATTGCTGACGTGGTCGCAGGACTTGAGCACCCAGAGCGCGCGCACTGCGAAGCAGACCGTGCTCGTGCAATTAGTTATGCAATAGAGCAAGCAAATGCCGATGATGTGATTCTTATTGCAGGCAAAGGCCATGAAGACTATCAAATTATTGGCGATCAGCGTATCGACTTCTGCGACCGCCAATATGTACAACAACAACTAAAAGAAAAATCGCAAGGGGCGCAGTTATGATCCCGATGGATTTTGATTGGCTAGCACAAGTTCTAGCAACCGATTACCACGGTGGTAATCACAAAGTGAAAAATATAAATACCGACACGCGCACACTGTGCGAGGGTGAAGTATTTTTAGCATTACAAGGGCCTAACTTTGATGGTCATAAATTTGTAGCGCAAGCAAAAGAAAAAGGGGCGATTGCAGCCATTGTTGCGCGCCCTGTTAACGTTGATATTGTGCAGTTTGTTGTCTCAGATACTCGCATTGCGCTGGGTCATATTGGGGCGGCGGTGATGGCAGAAGTCTCACCAAAAACCATCGCAATAACAGGCAGTGTTGGTAAAACGACCGTAAAAGAAATGTGTGCAGCAATTCTGTCAGGCCACGGTGAAGTGCTCTCGACTAAAGGCAACTTTAATAACGATATTGGTGTGCCGCTAACATTGTTGCGCCTTGAGCCTCAGCATGAATATGCCGTGATTGAATTGGGTGCTAATCATATTGGTGAGATTGCTTACACTGTTGCCATGACAAAACCAGATGTGGCTGTTGTGTGTAATGTTGCCGCGTCGCACTTAGAAGGTTTTGGCTCGTTACAAGGCGTAGCGACAGCGAAGGGTGAAATTTACGATGGCTTAAAACCGGATGGGGTTGCCATTGTTAATTGTGATAGCGACTTTGCTGATCATTGGTTAGATAAACTGACTCACCGAACAGTAAAGCGTTTTTCTACCACACAACAGTTAGATTATTGGGCTGAAGATATAGTGCTTGATGAACAAGCGCGCGCTTCATTTATGCTGTGTACAACAGAGCACAAAGTCCCTGTAACGCTTGCTTTGCCTGGTAAGCACAATATTGCTAATGCGCTTATCGCTACCGCGTTAACCACTGAATTAGGTGTGAGTTTAGACAGTATTGCAACTGCGCTTGCATCCATGGGCGAAGTAAAGGGACGTGTTAACGTACTGAAAGTATCAGATAAGCTAACGGTAATTGATGATACTTACAACGCAAATGTGCAGTCAGTTAAAGCAGCCATTGATTTATTGAGCGATATGCCCGGACGCCGTATTTTCGCCTTGGGTGATATGGGCGAACTTGGTGAAGAAGCACGTTTTTATCACCAACAAGTGGGTGAGTATGCTCAGCAAAAGGGCATTGATGAACTTTACAGCCTTGGCGTATTGAGTAAGTCGGCCAGTGATGTTTTTGAAAAGCCAAACCGTCATTTCTCAAGCCGTGAGCAATTATTACAACAATTACAAAGTGTGCTCGCTGAATCTCAGCAAAAGACCACCATTGTAGTGAAAGGATCGCGAAGTTCTCGTATGGAACTTGTGGTAGCAGATTTAGTTAACAGCCAGCAAGATGGCAACAATGGGGTAACGTCATGTTAGTGTGGTTGGCAGAGTATTTAACACAGTATTACAGCGGCTTTAATGTGTTTTCATACCTGACGCTGCGAGCGATTTTAGGTATTTTAACCGCCTTACTTATTTCACTTTATTATGGCCCTAAGCTTATTCGCGGTTTACAAAAAATGCAGATTGGTCAAGTGGTTCGCCATGATGGTCCGGAATCTCATCTGTCTAAAAAAGGCACGCCTACTATGGGCGGAATTTTGATTCTTGGTGCGATTTTTACCAGTACGCTGTTGTGGGCTGATTTATCAAATAAATATGTGTGGGCAACGTTATTTGTTGTGGGATCATTAGGCGTAGTGGGCTTTATTGATGACTATCGCAAAGTAATTCGTAAAGACCCCAAAGGTCTCATCGCTAAGTGGAAGTACTTTTGGCAGTCAGTGATCGCCTTAGTTGTGGCAAGCGCACTTTATTTTACTGCGCAGCAAGGCACTGAAACATCGTTAGTAGTGCCGTTTTTTAAAGATGTACTGCCACAACTTGGCTTGTTTTATATCGTCATGACTTATTTTGTTATTGTCGGCACATCTAACGCGGTAAACCTAACGGATGGGCTTGACGGTTTAGCAATTGTTCCGACTATTTTAGTCGCGTCGGCTCTGGCCATTATTGCTTATTTAACGGGTAACGTGAATTTCTCTAGCTACTTACATATTCCTCATTTACCGCTGGCAAGCGAACTGGTTGTGGTGTGCACCGCGATTGTGGGGGCAGGGCTTGGTTTCTTATGGTTTAACACATACCCAGCACAAGTATTTATGGGCGATGTAGGCTCGCTTGCGCTTGGCGGCGCACTGGGCATTATTGCGGTATTAGTTCGCCAAGAATTAGTGCTCATTATTATGGGCGGTGTGTTTGTGATGGAAGCTTTATCGGTAATTTTACAAGTCGGTTCATATAAGTTACGTGGGCAGCGCATTTTTAGAATGGCGCCTATTCATCACCATTATGAGTTAAAGGGATGGCCAGAACCACGTGTGATTGTGCGCTTTTGGATTATTTCGATTGTGCTCGTGCTTGCGGGCCTTGCGACATTGAAGATCAGGTAAATGACAGTAATTAACGAGATTAAAAATAAACACATAACAGTGCTCGGACTCGGTGTAACCGGTCTGGGCATTGTGCGTTTTTTATTGTCTCAGAATATTCAGCCAAAGGTTGTGGATAGCAGAGAGCAGCCGCCAGGTGCTGATTGGCTAGCTGAGCATGCGAGTGAGCTGGTTACCCACTTTGGTGATTTAGATAATGCAGCGCTTAGCAATACTGACATCATTATTATCAGCCCTGGGCTTAGTTTAACAACGCCAACAGTCGCAAAAGCAATGGCTGCGGGGGTAGAAGTGATTGGCGATGTTGAGCTCTTCGCGCGCTTAACAGATAAGCCTATTGTGGCAGTGACGGGGTCAAACGGAAAATCAACCGTGGTGACGCTGGCATTTGAGGTACTCAAAGCTGCGGGTTATAAAGTGGGCCTTGGTGGTAATATAGGTACAGCTGTACTTGATTTATTAGCGCATGACTACGATGTTTTTGTGCTTGAGTTATCAAGTTTTCAGCTTGATACCACCCAGAGCTTAAAAGCACACAGTGCGTGTGTACTCAATGTGAGTGAAGATCATTTAGATCGCTACCCAAGCTATCAAGCTTATATCGACTCGAAGCAACGTATCTATAATGGCGCAGCGCTTTGTGTTGTGAATGCCATTGATGCGGCAACGCACACTGCAAAGCAGCCGCAGTTAAGCTTTGCACTTCGTAATGCCGATTACTCTTTAGTTGATCAACAGGGTGAACAATATTTTGCAGCACAAGGTAAGCCTCTGTTACCTGTAAGCAGCTTAAATGTTGTGGGTTCGCATAATCAACAAAATGCATTGGCAGTGATGGCGTTATTAAGCCCATTTGAAATCACAGCCGAGCACTATCTGCAAGCATTTAGTGCCTTTACTGGACTTGCGCACCGGTGTCAGTTTGTCGCTGAAATTAGTGGTGTAAAGTATTTTAATGACTCAAAAGCAACGAATGTTGGCGCGACTATCGCCGCAATTGAAAGCCTAGCTGATCAAGCTAAGCAATTAGTTGTTATTGCCGGTGGCGATGCGAAGGGGGCTGATTTAGATGCCCTAAAACCGTATTTGAACGACAAAGTAAAAGCCTTGATCTGCTTTGGTAAAGATGCAAAAGCATTAGTGGCGCTTTCAGATAAAGGCCACCTTACTAGCAACATGCATGAAGCAGTGCTACTTGCAAAACAGCTGAGTGATCAGGGCGATATCGTATTACTTGCCCCCGCTTGTGCCAGCATAGATATGTATAACAACTATATGCAGCGTGGGGATGATTTTACCCAGTGCGTATTGGCGGAGGCAGTATGATTGCATTTGCTGATATTCGTGACGCGCTTACACCTAAACAATCTGCACAACTTTATGATGTGCCGTTGATGTATTGCATGTTGATGTTGATTGGGGTTGGCTTTGTGATGGTGACCAGTGCATCGATGCCCACCGCTGAGCGTTTATTTGATAATCCTTATCACATCATTATTCGCCATAGCATGTTCTTAATTATGGGCTTTTTTCTATTCTGGATAGCCACCAATGTCCCAATGGATTGGTGGAAACGCAGTAACCCTTATTTACTCTTGCTGGGCTTAGCTTTACTGGTACTGGTATTGATAGTTGGTCGTGAGGTTAATGGTGCAAAGCGCTGGATACCAGTAGGACCCATTGGTTTTCAGGTGGCAGAAGCCGCTAAGCTGTATTTTTTTAGTTATATTGCTGGCTACTTAGTGCGTAAGCGCGCAGAAGTGCAAGAAAACCTGAAAGGCTTCTTTAAGCCGTTAGCCGTGTTTGGTGTGTATGCTTTATTGATATTGATGCAGCCTGACTTAGGTACCGTAGTGGTTCTGTTTGTTACGACGGTGGGCTTGCTCTTTCTAGCGGGTGCAAAACTATGGCAATTCTTTGGTCTTATATTAACGGGGATTGCTGCGGTAGTCGTGCTGATTATTGCTGAACCTTACCGTATGGCACGTGTTACAGGCTTTCTTGAACCTTGGGAAGACCCGTTCGGAAAAGGTTACCAATTAGTACAGTCGCTAATGGCATACAGTCAAGGTGGTTGGTTTGGTCAAGGCTTAGGTAATAGTGTGCAAAAGCTACAGTACCTTCCCGAAGCACACAATGACTTTATCTTCGCTGTTATAGGTGAAGAGCTAGGGTTTTTTGGGGTGTTAAGTATTTTAGTGGTGCTTGCAATATTTGTTTTTAGAGCCTTGCTTATTGGTCAAAAAGCGTTGAAGTGCGGTAAAGAGTATGAAGGTTATTTTGCCTTTGCGATTGGTATTTGGTTTGCCTTTCAAACCATGGTAAATGTCGGCGCAAGTGCGGGGATCTTACCGACCAAAGGCTTAACCTTGCCGTTTATTTCGTACGGTGGTTCTAGTTTATTAATTATGACCATCGCAACAGGTGTACTTTTGCGAATTGATTTTGAAACCAAAATGGCGACAAAGCAAGCTACCTCACGCGGAGGCAAACGATGAGTAAAAAATTACTTGTAGTTGCTGGTGGCACCGGTGGGCATATTTTCCCTGGCATTGCGGTTGCAGATTTTTTAAAGCAGCAAGGTTGGCAGGTAAGCTGGATTGGAACACCCGATAGAATGGAAGCCAATGTTGTGCCCAAACACAATATTGAAATTGACTTTATTAACGTAAAAGGTGTGCGCGGTAATGGTATAAAGCGCTTGATTAAAGCCCCTTTTATGGTGATAAATGCCATTTTGCAGGCGCGTAAAATTTTAAAAGCGCAAAAGCCTGATGTCGTACTCGCCATGGGCGGCTATGTGACAGGCCCAACAGGAATTGCCGCAAAAAGCTTAGGGATCCCTCTGGTTATTCATGAACAGAATGCAGTGGCAGGTATGAGTAACCGTTGGTTAGCAAAGTGTGCGAATAAGGTTTTGGCTGCTTTTCCTTCGGCTTTTGCTAAAGGGCAGTGTGAAATCGTTGGTAACCCAGTGCGCGCTAGTGTTGCGACGGTAACGGCTAAGCAAACGCAAACGCCGATTAATGTGCTAGTGGTCGGTGGTTCACTGGGGGCGCAAGTATTGAATCAGACTTTACCGGCTGTATTCAGTGAGCTTTCAGCGCAAACAACGCTTAATATATGGCACCAAACGGGTAAAAATAATGAACCTAATGTCACCGCGAGCTATCAACAGTTAGGGTTAGCTGATTTTAGCAAAGTGACTGAATTTATTGATGATATGGATAGCGCTTATCAATGGGCCGATTTGGTAATTTGCCGTGCTGGTGCATTGACAGTAAGTGAAATCGCTGCGGCGGGTCGAATGGCTCTATTTGTGCCGTTTCCACATGCAGTGGATGACCATCAAACGGCTAATGCAGGGTATTTAGTCGCCGCGCAAGCCGCTTTGCTGATGCCGCAAAGTGAGTTTACAAAAGATGCGGTTGTGAATGTGTTATCACCTTACTTAAACGCACCAGAAAAAATTTCAACTATGGCAAGTAAAGCGAAACAGCTTGCCATTTTAGATGCCACAGCCAATGTTGCGAAGTGCTGTGAGCAGCTAGCAAATAGAAGAGATAAGTAGTGAAAGAAAGCACGATGAAAGAAAACAGCACTCGTCCTGCGATGCGTCGAATTGACACCATCCACTTTATTGGTATTGGTGGCGCAGGGATGGGTGGCATTGCCGAAGTACTTGCTTTTGAAGGCTACCGTATTACCGGCTCAGATATCGCACACAGTGCCATGACAGAACGCTTGATTCATGTCGGCGCAGAAGTGTTTATCGGGCATGATGAAAATAATGTCAAAGATGCCAGCGTGGTCGTGGTATCAAGTGCGATTAACGATCAAAATCCAGAAATTAAAGCAGCAAAAGCGGCGCGTATTCCGATTGTTCGCCGCGCAGAGATGCTTGCAGAATTAATGCGCTTTCGTCATGGCATTGCCGTGGCAGGAACACATGGTAAAACCACGACAACAAGTTTAATTGCGAGCATTTATGCACAAGCAGGGCTTGATCCCACTTTTATTATTGGCGGCCTGCTAAACAGTGCGGGTAGTAATGCAAAGGTTGGGAAAAGTGATTTTTTAATTGCCGAAGCCGATGAGAGTGATGCGTCGTTTTTACACTTACAGCCGATGGTGTCGGTGATCACGAATATCGAAGAAGATCATATGGATACCTATGGTGGCAGTTTTGAGAAAATGAAAGACACCTATGTCGACTTTATTCATAACTTGCCATTTTACGGTTTAGCGGTTGTTTGCATAGATTCTGAGGTGGCTGCAGAGCTTATTCCTCGTTTTGGTCGCCCAGTGATCACCTACGGTGAATCGGCCGATGCTGATTACCGCATGGTTGATTTTAGCCAGACAGCCAATACCTGTTCATTCAATGTAGTGAATAAACACGGTGAAAGCTTAGCTGTTAGCTTGAATATGCCAGGCAAGCACAATGCATTAAATGCAACCGCTGCGATTGCGGTGGCAAAAGATCAAAATATTGCAAATAATGCAATTTTAGAAGCGCTGGTAAAATTTGAAGGTGTAGGCCGTCGTTTTCAACATTACGGCACATTTGAAAATGAACGCGGTAATGTGATGTTAGTCGATGATTATGGGCATCACCCATCTGAAGTGGCCGCAACCATTGCTGCTGTACGTGAAGGCTGGCCAGATAAACGGTTAGTCATGGTGTACCAACCGCATCGTTATAGCCGTACTCGAGATTTATACGAAGATTTCGTTAAAGTACTTGCCGATGTCGATCAGTTATTACTGCTTGATGTTTATGCTGCAGGTGAAGAGCCCATAGTCGGTGCCGACAGTAAGAGTTTATGTCGTAGTTTACGCCAACGCGGCAAAGAGCCATTGCATGTAGCAAGCAGTGCAGAGCTTGCAGGTGTGCTTGCTGATGTAATGCAAGATAATGATTTAGTTTTAACGCAAGGCGCTGGTAACATAGGCCAATTAGTGAAAAAGTTAGCAGCAAGCAACTTGTCTATTGAACAACTTAAGCAGGTAAATGTATGAGCCAGACAAGCGACAAATTTGGCAAAGTAGCAGTTCTTTTTGGCGGTACATCAGCTGAACGAGAAGTCTCGCTTAAATCGGGCCAAGCCGTATTGAACGCATTGCAGAGTGTTGGCGTTGATGCCATCGCATTTGATCCTAAAGAACAGCCTCTTTGGCAATTAAAAGAGCGCAATATTGAACGAGTATTTATCGCACTTCATGGCAGAGGCGGTGAAGATGGTACGATTCAAGGTGCGCTTGAATTTATGGGACTTCCTTATACTGGCAGTGATGTATTGGGTTCTGCATTGGCTATGGATAAAGTGCGTTGTAAGCATTTATTTAAAGCAATGGGCTTAAGCACAGCACCTTACACCGTTGTCGATAGCCGCCATGAGTTTGATAGCCAAGCAATCATAAATGAATTTGGTAAGGTGATGGTTAAGCCATCGCACGAAGGGTCAAGCATTGGTATGGCTGAAGCGCATACGGCTGAGCAGTTAGATGCCGCTTTAAATGCGGCCTTTAAATTTGACAGCCAAGTACTCGTAGAGCAATGGATTACGGGTCGTGAATTTACCGTCGCTGTTTTAGGTCAAGATGTTCAGCCTGTTATTGAAATGACAACACCGAATGGTTTTTACGACTATCAGGCTAAGTATCAATCAAATACCACGCAGTACCATTGCCCTGCAGATTTATCTCAGCAAGAAACACAATTATTGCAAGATATGGCTCTTAAAGCCTTTGATTTAGTTGGCGCGAGTGGCTGGGGGCGTGTTGATGCAATGCGTGATGAACAGGGGAATTTTTACTTATTAGAAGTGAATACAGTCCCAGGCATGACCGAAAAGTCGTTGGTGCCAATGGCGGCTAAAGCCAATGGTGCAAGTTTTGAACAATTAGTTGTTCGCATTCTGGAGCAAACACTTTAATATGCATCCTTTTTTGAAGAAAGCGCAACAGTTAAAACAGCAACTTAATTGGTCGCTGATTTTTGGTGTGAGCTTTTTTCTGGTGGTCATTTTTTCTTTGGTGAAGATTACTACTGGGGTGTCTGATTGGTTGGTTGAAAACAAAGATGCGCAAATTAAGCATTTATCAGTGCTTGGACAGCCTCAATACACTGATGAAAAAGCAATTATTAGTGCGATAAAAAAAGCCGACTTATCGAGTTTTTTTGAATTGGATGTCAAACATGTGCAACGCTTGGTACAAAGTCTGCCATGGGTCGCAACGGCATCGGTAAGAAAACAGTGGCCAGATACCTTACAAGTGTATGTGGTTGAGCACCAAGCGGTAGCCCATTGGAACAGTGATTTACTCTTGAATCAATCAGGGGAAGTGTTCCAAGCAAGTAGTGATAAATTACCTGATACGCTACCGCAGCTATATGGCCCTGAAGGCAGTGAAATAGAAGCTTGGACGGCTTTTCGTCAGTTTCAAGCAATGCTAAGGGTGAATGATTTAGAGCTGACAAGTTTAGCGCTCTCTGAGCGTTTTTCGTGGCAGTTATGGCTTGATAACGGCATACGCCTGAATTTAGGCCGCAAAGAAAAAGCGAAGCGTGTACAACGTTTTATTGACGTTTATCCGCGCATGGAACAACGTGCAGATGCACAAATTGATGTTGTTGATTTACGGTACGATACCGGTCTTGCAGTGAGCTGGAAGCCACTTCAAGAAGAACAATTAGAAAATAAGAGTAAGGCATGACTAAGTCAGCAGAAAGAAACCTAGTGATTGGATTAGACGTTGGCACCTCAAAAGTAGTGGCCACCGTTGGTGAAATCACCGCAGATAATAAGCTCAGTATTGTGGGGGTAGGCAGCCAGGTATCGCATGGTATGGATAAAGGCGGCGTAAACGACCTTAACCTTGTTTCTGAATCGATTCGTCGTGCTATTGACGAAGCAGAACTGATGGCCGATTGCCGCATTAGTTCAGTGTACTTAGGTATTTCTGGTAAGCATATTCAGTGTCAGAATGAAAGCGGTGTGGTTGCTATTAACAACACCGAGGTGACAGATGAAGACATTGAAAATGTGATTCATATTGCGCGTTCAGTGCCAATTTCGGCAGAGCGCAAAATGCTGCATGCATTACCGCAAGAATACAGCATTGATATGCAAGAAGGCATTAAAAACCCATTGGGTATGAGTGGCGTGAGAATGGAAGCGCGAGCCCACATTATTACTTGCTCAAACGACATGGCAAAAAATATTGAAAAATGTGTAGAGCGATGTGGTCTTGAAGTGGACCAACTTATCTTTACTGCATTAGCGTCATGTTATTCCGTACTGACTGATGATGAAAAAGAGTTAGGGGTAGCGGTGCTGGATATTGGTGGCGGTACAATGGATATCACCATTTATATTAATGGTGCGCTTCGTCACTCAGCCGTTATTCCTGTTGCGGGTAATCAAGTAACGGGTGATATTGCAAAAATATTTAGAACACCTATATCACATGCAGAGTCACTCAAAGTACAATATGCCTGTGCAAGCAGCCAAATGGCGAGCAACGAAGACACGATTGAAGTGCCAAGTGTGGGTGGGCGACCTGCGCGTATTATGTCTCGTCATACCTTATCTGAGGTTGTTGAGCCGCGTTTTAGAGAATTATTTGAGCTGGCTATGGAAGAAATACGCCGCTCAGGTTTAGAAGACCAAATTGCTGCGGGTCTCGTCATCACTGGCGGAACAGCAAAAATGACAGGGGCAATGGAAGTGGCAGAAGACATTTTCCAAATGCCAGTCAGAATTGGCAAACCAATCGGGATTGTTGGTTTGACAGATTATGTGGATGATCCTTCGTACGCGACCGCGGTTGGTTTGTTACAATACGGCCGTACTATGCAATCGATGAATGCACAAAAATCGAAAGCTGAAGGTGATAATAATTGGTGGAACCGTATTACGAAGTGGTTCCAAGGTGAGTTTTAAAGCTCAAGTCGGAGAGTAAAGATGTTTGATATGATGGAACAGCACAGCGAAGAAGCTGTCATTAAAGTAATTGGTGTGGGCGGCGGCGGCGGTAACGCTGTTGAACACATGGTAAAACAACAAATTGAAGGTGTACGTTTTATTGCGGCAAATACGGATGCACAAGCATTACGTAATTCATCTGCCGATGTAACCGTGCAACTAGGCACACAGATCACCTCTGGTTTAGGTGCGGGTGCAAACCCTGAAGTAGGCCGTAATTCAGCAGAAGAAGACGCTGAAACTATCCGTGCTAGCCTTGAAGGCGCTGATATGGTCTTTATCGCAGCCGGTATGGGTGGCGGTACAGGTACAGGGGCTGCGCCTGTGGTTGCAAAAATTGCAAAAGAGTTAGGGATCTTAACGGTTGCAGTGGTTACTCGTCCGTTTGATTTTGAAGGTAAAAAGCGTGCTGCAGCGGCTGAACAAGGCATTAATGAATTGTCAGAAATTGTAGACTCTCTTATTACAATTCCGAACAATAAATTGCTTAAAGTTTTAGGCAAAGGGACTACACTATTAGATGCCTTCGCAAAAGCAAATGACGTGTTATTTGGTGCTGTTCAAGGCATTGCAGAATTAATCACACGCTCAGGTCTAATCAACGTGGATTTCGCCGACGTACGTACTGTAATGTCAGCGATGGGAACTGCGATGATGGGCACAGCGTCAGCATCTGGCCCAGACCGTGCACAAGAAGCAGCAGAAGCCGCTATTTCAAGTCCATTACTTGAAGATGTTGATTTAACAGGTGCTAAAGGCATTCTTGTTAATATCACTGCGGGCATGGATATTGCGATTGAAGAATTTGAAATTGTGGGTAACCACGTTAAAGCATTAGCGTCTGAAAACGCAACCGTGGTTGTTGGTGCGGTAATTGACCCAGAAATGAGCGACGAGTTACGTGTAACTGTTGTTGCAACAGGTTTAGGGGGTGATCGTCGTCCACAGTTTGGCATCGTTGATAATGGCTTTAAGAAAGCATCAGGCTCTGATGTACAAAGCTCAATGAACCAAACGACTAGCAGCATGTATGTACCAAGCTTTGCAAGTCAAGGCAGCAGTGATGATGTGAGCATGTCAGCTACATCTGAAAAGCAAGAGCCTGTAAAGCAAAGCACAACAAGCAGCTCTGTCTCGTCAAAGACAGCTGAGAGCAATAAAAAGTCTGATAAATCAGAGGGTGGCGATTATTTTGACATCCCCGCTTTTTTAAGAAAGCAAGCTGACTAAGACTTTTTACTGATAATTTGTTCGATAAATAAACAAATTTGGCAGCTGGATGTATTTATGATACAATCCGCCGTCTAACTGTAACTATAAGTGAGCGAACCTATGATTAAACAGCGTACGATTGCAGAAGTAGTCAAAGCCATAGGAATTGGACTTCATAAAGGTGAGAAGGTCACTATTACTCTCCGACCTGCGAGCGCAAATACTGGGATAGTATTTCGTCGTGTGGACCTTGATCCGGTTGTTGATTTTGAAACAACACCTGAAGCCGTTGGTGATACGCAATTGTGTACCTGTTTAACAAACAAAGATGGCGTTCGCTTATCAACGACTGAGCACCTAATTGCTGCGGTAGCGGCAATGGGTATTGATAATCTAATTGTTGAATTAGACAGCTCAGAAGTGCCTATTATGGATGGTAGTGCATTACCATTCATTTACTTGTTACAAAAAGGCGGCATTAAAGAAGTAAATGCAGCTAAGCGCTTTATTCGTATTAAAGAAAAAGTACGTATTGAAGAAGGTGATAAATGGGCTGAGATCGAACCATACGATGGTTTTCACATCGATTTCGAGATCGCATTTGATCATCCTGCTATCAATGAAAGTCGCCAACGTATTGGTTTAGATATTACGGCACAAAGCTTCACTGAAGAAATCAGCCGTGCGCGTACTTTTGGCTTTATGAAAGACATTGAATATATGCATGCAAACAACCTAGCCTTAGGTGGTAGCATGGATAACGCAGTTGTTTTGGATGAATTTAAAGTATTGAATCCAAACGGCTTACGTTACAGCGATGAGTTTGTTAAACACAAAATCTTAGACTGTGTGGGCGACATGTTTATGACGGGCCATAACATTCTAGGTAAAATCACGGCTTATAAGTCAGGCCATGATTTAAACAATAAGTTACTTCGTAAAATTATGGCGACTGAGTCAGCATGGGAATGGGCAACATTCGATACGCCAGTGACGATGCCAGCACCAGGCCTAGAAGTAGCAACAGCTTAATCGCACGCATATTACAGTTATAAAAAATGACGCTTTAAAGCGTCATTTTTTTTGCTTTACGATAAGCATAACGTGTATTACCAATCCGCAAAAATACTTATACCATTCCGCAAAAATACTTAATCATTTTGAGTGATTAAACCAGTCGCTACCTGCGTTAAAAATTTCTGATTTAGAACAACTAAATAACTAAATTTTTGCCTTGTTATCAACGCGGTTTTATTGCCTCAAAATAGATCACTAAATTAAGCGGAATGGTATTAATCATTTTGAGTTGCTATAAACCAAGAATAGCTTCCAGTTCATATAACTGATTTATTTGGTAGGTGGGTGTAATCCCTTCAGGTAACTCAACGCCAGGGTGCTGAAGCCAGCAGGTATCAATGCCAACATTATGGCCACCGAGAATGTCACTGGCTGCGGTGTCACCCACCATTAAAATCTGTTCTTTCGGTGGATTACCCATTAACTGAAAAGTGTGTTGAAAAATCTCGGGTGCGGGTTTGGCTTTACCCACTAGCTCAGAAATCACCAGCCAATCAAACATGTCTTGCAGTCCTGTATGCTCTAGGCGCTTTTGCTGAAGTTTGGCAAAACCATTGGTAATGATACCCAATCTTGCGTGAGGCTTTAGCTTATTGAGTAGCTCAACGGCACCGGGCAATGGCACACAAATAGATGCCATCGCTTCTAAAAAGGCATCATTAAGCGTTTGAGCGGGCACATTGAGTTTGTTTGCCCATTCGGTAAAACGGGTTATCTGTAGCTCATTGGCAGTAATTTCATGCTTTTGATAGGCAACCCATAGTGGTTTATTGGTTAATTGATAGTCATGATAATCTGTCTCTGTAAAGTCTACGCCGTAATTGGCGAACATTACTTTAAGACCTGCAAATGCGTTAAAACTAAACAGGGTTTCATCGGCATCAAATAAAACATGTGTATACTTCATGATATTCCAAGTTTATTGGTTATAAAGTGTAGGGTGTAAAAACGGTGCCATAGCCAATGTAAGCGCTTGTATATAGGTGCTTTCGCGTGTTGCATTGTGATTGGTTAATAAGCCAATTGCACCACCTTGCTGTTTGATATTGACGGTATTGAAAGCTTCATCCATCACATCGCCCAACTCTTTACCCGCAAGTAATGCCTTGAAGAAAGGAGGGGGTAAAGGTAAGTTGCTGCTGCGACCGACACTGAATTGTTCGCTATTGGCAATAACGACGAATGCAAACGTTGCTGCGCCGTAACTAAATTGCTCTGCGCCACCTTCCATTGCTGTGTAGAAATCGGCTTCGTAATGCGCTTGGCAGTATTTTACGCGATTTTCTGCCCCTATGCGGGTTTCATCTTCACCTAAAGGTTGGTCGGGGACGCCAGACGGTGCGTGAACACCTTGGCACTGAATGGTGTGCTCAGGAAAGTAAAGGCTAAAAATATGTTTAGCAGCATTCACTTTTACAGGATTTTTAGATCCCACTATTACATTTAATGTCGTTTTCAAGCTGACTACTCCATCATTCCAGGCTGAGTCAGCAGTGTACCCGAGTCATTTAAATCGGCAAGTCAACGGGGGCTAAATTTTCAAGGGCACGTTTTTTTAGAATAATATCTTTAATGAGTGGTGTTAGTACCAGCTCCATGGCTAAGCCCATTTTTCCTCCAGGCACCACTAGCGTATTGATACGTGACATAAAGCTGCCTTCTATCATGCGTAAGTAATAGGGGAAGTCTACATCTTCAATACCTCTAAAGCGAATAACCACAAAGCTTTCATCAAGCGAGGGAATATCTTTTGCACTAAATGGGTTTGAAGTGTCTACAGTCGGTACGCGCTGGAAATTGATGTGAGTACGAGAAAACTGAGGGGTGATTTGGTTTATATAGTCATCCATACTACGAATAATAGACCCCATTACCGCTTCACGCGTGTGGCCTCGCTCTGAGGTGTCGCGGATTAGTTTTTGGATCCACTCAAGGTTGATAATTGGCACCATACCAATCAATAAATCAACATGCTTCGCGACATCGTGATCTTGGTCTACAGCACCGCCGTGTAAGCCTTCATAAAAGAGTATATCTGTATTCGATTCTAAGTCTTGCCACGGTGTAAAAGTCCCCGGTAGCTGATTATAAGGAACGGCTTCATCAAAGGTATGTAAGTAACGTCTGATTTTACCTTGGCCTGTTTCGCCGTATTGATAAAACAGTTGCTCAAGCGCACCAAAGTCATTCGCTTCACGACCAAAATAACTGATATGTTTACCTTCTTGCTGTGCTTCTCGCACTTTTTTATCCATTTCTGGTCGTGTATAACGATGAAAGCTATCGCCTTCAATAAAGGCCGCATCTATATTTAAGCTTCTAAAAATATGCTTAATGGCATTGGTGGTGGTGGTGGTGCCAGCGCCAGATGAGCCGGTAATTGCGATGATAGGATGTTTAGCTGACATAGTTGTTCTCGTTATTTGTTAAGCCGTGCAGTGTTACTTTTACCAATCAGAAAAACTGATAAAAAACGAACACGTCCTAGTTATAAAGGTCGAGCATAGTAAGGTCAAGTGACTGCCTGATTAAATAACGCTATCATGAGCCAATAAAAATTAAAACGAGAGAACATAATGAGATTACTTACCTCTTTCCTTTTTGGCGCATTTGGAACGTTTTTAAGCAGCCAAGCGGACGCAGCTATGCCTAAAAGCGAAGTGTTACTGGCTGATCTTGAGACCCCTTATGGTATGAAGGTAACAAGAATTACGGATAATAAAAGTTACAATAACCAACCGTTCTTAATTGATGAGGGGCTTTATTACACGCATGAGGTGCTTGGCGATGATGGACAATCGCAAACAGATTTATATTTCTATAATTTTACAACTCAGCAAGCAACAAATTTAACGTACTCTGCTGTTAGCGAATATTCACCCACATTAATGCCTAACAAGCAGGCGTTATCAGCCATCGTTGTGGAAGAAGATGGTAAGCAAAAGCTCTGGCAATATCCGTTGCAGGGTGAACAATCTGCTGCGCGTATCTTCGAGTGGATTGAGCCTGTAGGTTATCATGCATGGGGCGCTGACAATGACCTTGTTATGTTTATTTTGGGCGAACCACATACCTTACAATATACCACGGTTGCAGCTGCTAAACCGAAGGTCGTTGCGAATGCCATTGGCCGAACCTTACTTTTTGATGCGCAAACGAATAGCTACTTATTTAGCTACCACAAAGATAAGCAACATTGGCTGGCGCGTTTTACACCCCAATTTGAGCAAGTAACAGATATTTTACGTCTACCGGCACAATTACAAGATTTCACCTTGTTGGATGAGCAGACGGTTATTTATGCGATTAATAATCGCGTTTATAAGCGAGATTTAATGAATCCAGAGCCGGTTTCTCAATGGTTAGATTTAACGTCTTATTGTGAAACCAAGATAACACGTTTGAGTTACCATAATAAGAAACTTGCCTTTGTTTGTGATAAATAAGTAACGCTTTTTAAGGGATTACTGTAATGTGGCTACTACTTCTCGTTTTAAAATAGGCGCGCATTTGTCTTTCTCTGCAGAACAACTTACTGAACAACTGATAAAACTTGGCTGTCGTAGTAACTTTAAAATAAAAAATATTAATGAGTTTATGCCCGCTAATTCCAAAGAAGCATTTTATGTGCATGAACAAAGCGGGCAGGCTAAATTAGTCATTAGGCCTGTTTTTGAGGTGTTTAGTGACGACTTTGAAGCATTGGACGGCATCTCTCGCATTAAAGATTATTTTCATAGCAGTGAAATGACACGTTTTCCTACACGTATTTATAAAAGTGCCCAGCCTATTCATTATGGGCTCGCATTTAAAGTTACTTCAGTGTTAGCGGCAGAACAGTTTATTAAGCAATTTAATAAAATTTTAGCGCAATAATTTTAGCGCAATAATAGTGTCGCTATTTTAATGAATGCAGTTGGTTAATTGCATTATAAGTTAATGATAGACACGGCTATAAGTGCGGACTCGTTAAGAGTTATGGTAATAAAAAAGGGTCACAATGTGACCCTTTTTCACATTGTGCTGTTAACGTTTAAGAAAACTATTCACCGAGGCCAGCTCGCGCTTTTTAAGCGAAAGGCAGTCATTGACGCTTTCTTCAAGCTTGCTGAGTGAGCGCTCATACCCTGGTACTTCAGAGATTTTATCAGTGAAGAAGGTTTTTGTTGTGGCTAAGCTTTGAGCATCACAACTTGCCGTTGTGAAAAACGGTAAGTTAGGTACAAAAAATGGCGGTAAGTTTTTAGTGATGGCATCGTAGTTGTTATAAATCCAATCAATGAACAACGCTTGGCGTTCTTTACCATAACTTAGACCCCCTAATAAAGTACGCATATCTGAGGCCGTTACTTCATCAGTTAGGCTGTACTCAAGGACTGCTTTTTGTAGCTCTGGTTTACCAAAATAACCCATTGCAGCAAGCATTTTTGTGCGTACTTGCGGATCTTTTGTGGTTTTGAACGTTTCTTTGTACTTCGCGAGTAGTTTTTCATCACCATGATAAGCTGCAAGGTTTAAGTAGGTTGATGCTAAATATGGGTCAACATTTTCAGGATTGTTTAAGTAAAGTGCGGCTTGTGCTTTAGCCGTATCAATGACTTTGCGATCTTCACCATCAAAACCTAGTCGGCTGATCACTTGTGCTCGTAGCTGAGATACTGCAGCATCTTCACCAGCTTTGGCTGTTAAGCCATATTGCTTCGCGGCAGGAGCAATGCTCTTACGGATAAACTTAGGCCATAAGTCGCGGTTGCTATCATCTTCAAAAACACGTTTTTGCGAAGCTAAGTAACCCAATGCTGTATTCGCTACAAGTGGGTGTGCATCGCTCACAAATGTTTCTAGGGTTTGCATTAAGCGGGCAGCAGAAATAACACCGGCATCAAGTAAAGAGTCAGCGGCAGAAAGGAGTGCCAAACGCTCACGGACTGTTAATTTGTCAGCTGCGTTATCTAGCAGGGCATTAAACTGCGCATCGTCTAGTAACCAACGGTAATAGCCCATAGCTCCTTGATCTGGGTAAATCCACTCAGGTTCAAAATCAAGTGTTAGCTGTTGTGTTTTTTTGTTTAGCAGCAAGTTAGCTGTTTTTACTTTATCACCTGCACCATATTTTATAGCAACAGGCACGTTCCACAGTTGAGCAGGGGCTTCAACACCTGCATTCACAAAACGGCTCTGGCTGATGGTAATTTTCTTACCGTCTTGGGTTACTTTGATAAGTGGAAAAGAAGATTGCTCAATAAATGACTTTAATACACTCGCCACATCTTTATTTGAAGCTTCACCTAATGCTTGCCACAGGTCAGCTGCTTCAGCATTTTTATACGAGAATTTTTTCAAGTAGGCTTGAATACCTTGCTGAAAAGCATCTTCGCCTATCCAGTTTTCAACCATAGACAGTACCGCGCTCCCTTTACTGTAAGCAAGGCCAAGGCCATCCATGATATCAGCTTCGGTTTTAATCGGTTTACGAATGGGTTTCGTGCTTAAGCGTGCATCTAACGCCATCACATAGTTTTGCGGTAAATTTAAGTGAGATTCAAATTCAGGGTTAATTTGTGCCGTAATTTTTGCCGCCATCCAGCTTGCAAACGCTTCATTTAGCCATAAATCATTCCACCATTTCATGGTAACAAGGTTACCGTACCATTGGTGTGCAAGTTCGTGTGCAATGATTGATACATTACGTTCTTTTTTGCTACGAGTCGCGGTCGCTAGGTCAACTAATAGAATGTCTTCACGATAAGTTACAAGACCAGCATTTTCCATTGCACCGAATGGAAACTCAGGCACTGCAACAGAGTCTAATTTTTTATAAACGTAAGGGATACCAAAGTAATCTTCCAGTGCTTTGAGAACGCGAGGCATATTTTCTTTGGCGTAATCCGCAAGATGAATCTTACCTTGTGGCGTTAATACTCTGCCAGGAATTGGCATGCCTTTAATTTCTAGCTCTTCAAAAGGACCGACCGCCATTGCTACAAGATAAGAGGGAATAGGAGGCGTTTTATCAAAATAGTGTGTTGTCATATCGCCATTGACCGTGGTTTTTAATACCGGCGTGTTGGCATACACTTTTTGTGTTGTCGGTGCAGTAATCGTTAACTGAAATGGAATTTTATAACTCGGTTCGTCAAAAACAGGGAAGGCACGGCGTGCATCACTCATTTCAAATTGAGTAAATAAATAGGGAGTACCTTGATCAAGCGTTTTATATAAGCCCACACTTTGGCGGTTATAAGGCGCAGTAAAATCAACCATTAGCGTATACTTTCCAGGTTGGATTTTTTCATCACACGAAAATTTTACTTTGCCTGTTTTCAGCATGTCTGCACTTAGATCACAATTTTCGTCACCTAGAATTTTTGCCATACTGACCGCGTAATCAATACCGTTTAATTCAATATAGTTCGTTGCTTTGAGTACTTCGATGGCAATTTCAGTGTGGCCAGAAAAAGTGTCTTTAGCAGGATCAAGTGTCAGCTCTACCTGTTGTGAGCTAGGTTTTGCTAGTTTTTCTATTACATATTCATTGGCATGGGCTGAGCTAACCGCAAGTGCAACACTCACAGTTAATAGGCTTTTTAAGAACATAAGTATCCCTGATTTTTTGTTGTTAGAAAGGCACCGACTTTGAGTGCTGTTTTCCATGCTATCAGGTTTTAAATTGAACAGTAATAATTAGTTAGTAACAAAGTTTGTCAATTTAATGATGGCGTTCAATGAAGCGTTGCCAGTGCAACTGTGGATTAATTTGCCTCACATTTTGTAGAATGCCGTTAAGCAACGACATATCGTTAAATAAAGAGCCTGAAAACTCTTTAAAGCCCATTAAATAGTTAAACGCATCTTTACTGTTAGCTTGTATTGCATGAATACGCACTTGTTGTTCAAAGTTGAGTCTTAAACTGCTGATAGCCGTTTTCATCCCTTGTTGATCAACATTGGGAATGGCACATTTTTGTAGATAACCAGCTCGTTCACCTTCACCAGAAAACCAAATACGGACTTTTTCACTGTAACGTCCTGACTTAGAAGGTAAATCAAACATTAAGCGGGTATGCCCTTGTGCTTTTAAAAAGTCTAGGTATGGGTCAAGTCCTGCTGCGAATAAGGCATCATGAATCGGCACAAAGCGTGACTTTATCTTGCCGTGGGTATGAAAGTGAAAGCAACGCACATCTGACAATGTGACAATATCATCAAGGGTGAGATGGCCAATTTCATCACTGTAAGCGCCAGTATAATAAGCAAAAAGAGGAAGCCAAAAATGCCAGTGTTTTGCTTGTTCACGGGGCAAAAGCTGATCACTAAAGATGTAACCAGTATACAGGGTATGTAACTCCATGGCCGAAAAGGGCCTACGACCGAGATGGGACTTCAACCTAATACCTTGATAATAAAGATGTCTTGAAGAGTATACCTGAGAAATGTAAAGTTTCCAGCAAATGGCACTCTGTAACCACAGTACCATTTGCTGTCAATATAGTTAGTCGCAAAGGGCCTTAGCAAGACCTACAGGCTCTATTTCGACGCATACTTGGTCGTCGTTCCAATTTAGACCAACGAGCGCATCATCCTCGTTTAAGTCTTCAACCCACTCATCTAAAAATTCGTCTAAACCAATTTCTACCGGTGTATAGTCATTCCACTCGTCTTTACATTGTGCTTTTGCAGCGTCTTCTGTGCCCCATAGCAACAACACATCGGTGTCGCTAAATTGGTTTGATTCACACACAACAAAACCACCATCTTCGGCACCAAGTGCCCACATAGACTCGTTTAAACGTACTTTTTCAACAAAGTTAACTAATTCTGATTCTATTTCGATATCGCTCATTTGCTTAACCCTTATCATTAATTTCGTGGATCTGTGTGTTTTACAGCTGCTTTTGCTGAGAATTGTTGATAAAAGTCCGCTAAATTCTCGAGTTGACTCCAATCAGTTAATTCACGAAAGCAAATCCAATCTAGCAAGCAGTATAAACTGATGTTGAGGTATTCACAGCTTTTAAATGCAGGCTCAGATAAATGACTATTTAAATAGCGCAATGTTTCAGCAATTCGTTCATTTTGTAAATTAAAGAACAATTTATCGTCTTTTGTATCAAATCCTGAGCGCTGGCACAGTAGCATTTCAACGAGCGAATCATTGCAGGCGTTAATAATGGTTAAAAGGTTTTCTTGCTGCCAGCTCAATAAAGGTTGATCTGATTTTTCTAATAAGTAGCGAATAATTGAGTTTGAATCGCATACACTAAAACCATTATCAATTAATACCGGAACTTTTCGAGCGGGATTGTGTGCAATCATAGTGTGTCTATCTTGCTGTGAAAAAATATCTAAATTAATAAACTCAAGCGCAATATCATTGTTCAGTGCCCACATTCGTATCCGGCGGACATACGGTGAAGTTGTTGAACCAAGCAGTTTCATAGATTAGTTTCCTATCAAAAAAAAAGCCGCGAAAGCGGCTTTTAACGATTCATTATGAAGTTAGTCTGTTCGGCTAGTTACTTCAAGTAGATGATAACCAAATTGAGTTTGCACAGGCCCTTGCACTTGATTTATTGGCGCTGAAAAAACAACTTTATCGAATTCAGGAACCATCATGCCCGGACCAAACTCACCTAACGCACCGCCATCTTGGCCTGAAGGACAATTTGAGTGAGTACGTGCGAGTTCTGCAAAGTCTGCGCCTTGTTCAATTTGTTGTTTAAGGTCTAGACACTGTGCTTCACTGTCTACGAGTATATGTCTTGCGCTGGCTACTGCCATAATAACTCCCCATTGTGTGTTTTTCTAAATTAAATAATGAGTTTAGTTCAAAATTTGCTGAACGAAAGGTTAAATTTATTTTGCAGCTAACTGCGCTTCAATCGCGTCACGCATAGCTTTTGATTCTGGTTTGGTTTTACTGTTAAAACGCTCAACCGTTTTACGGTCTGCCGAAACAATATATTTGTAAAAGTTCCAATTAGGTGAACTTGTTGCTTCGTTTAGGTGCTTAAAAATTGGGTTTGCGTCACTACCACGCACCGCGCTGGTAGCGAACATGGTAAAGGTAACACCGTAATTAATGTAGCATACTTTTGCGGTGTCTTTTTCGTCATCTTCTTCTTGGAAAAAGTCATCAGAAGGGAAACCAAGAACAACGAGACCACGGTCTTTGTATTCTTTATGAATTGCTTCTAAACCCTCAAACTGTGGCGTAAATCCACAGTTACTTGCGGTATTCACTATGAGCAATGGCTTACCTTTAAATTCGCAAAGATTAACACTTTCTTTTGAGCGTAATTTACGCAGCGTTACATTGGTAAAGTCATCACATTGAGTTTCTGCGACTGGGTCTTGAATTGACGGGGGAGATTCTGCTGCAAGATGAGTAGACATAAGGCTTGCACAGAGTAACAAAGCATATTTATTCATAATGATTTCCTGCTAGTTATTTGTGATGAATATACGCTAATATGCGAGAAAGTGATCATTTAATTTCAGTTATTTATGACTATTCGAACAGCAACAGAACACGACTTAACACAGATTGTCGCTATTTATAACGAAACAATTCCTGGGCGTATGGTAACCGCAGATACCGAAGAGGTAACGGTGGCTGAGCGACAAGCATGGTTCGCAGCCCATACAGAACAAAGGCCGATTTTTGTGTATGAGCAAAACTCGAAAGTACTTGCATGGCTCAGCTATAAATCTTTTTATGGGCGTCCAGCGTATGATGGCACAGTCGAAATTAGTATATATATTACCTCAAACGCTCAGGGGCAGGGGTTAGGCAAAACGTTGCTTTCGTTTGCAGAGGAGCATGCCAAAACGCTTAATATAAAAGTTTTGCTAGCGTTTATTTTTAGTCATAACCTGCCGAGCATTAAACTGTTTAATCGTTTTGATTATCAGGTTTGGGGAGAACTGCCTGAAGTTGCAATTATGGATGATAAAGCATATAGCCTCGTTATTTTAGGTAAGCACTTAGATCTTAAAGTAATAAAAAAAGCAGTGTAAATTTAGTGACTTTGTTTTTTTTCGACTACTCTAATTAGGTAATTATCATTAATTTGAGCCTAGTGTACTGTGCGAAGAATATTAATTGTCGATAGTAATAGTGTTTTAGCAATGCGCGTAAAAGTGTTATTGGAACTCATTGGCTGTAAAGTCGAGTTATTGCACTTTTCGATGATAGATGACACTGTTTTAACTCAAGAATTTGATTTAGTTGCGGCTTCTCATGGTGTGCCGACAGAAACTATAAAGAAACTGAGTGGGGTGTTTTCGCAAGAAAATTTTTTATTGCTTGCACCCAAAGCACAGCGTAGTGATTTACTCGAGCACTTCAGTGAAATTAATCGCTTGCTGCCTAATTCAGTGGTTATTTACCCATTTTTTGCAAACAAAGAAATTAGCACTTTATTAGAAGGGGTGTTAGAGCTGGGTAGTGACAACATCTTAAAGCTGCCCACGGTATTGGTTGTTGACCATCTCCCAGAACGATTAGAAAAAATTACTCAAAACTTAAAAGGCGCGCACATTAAAACCTTTAAAGCTGGGAGTAAGCTTTCAGCTATTGAAATAATAAATCAACACAGCATTGATTTATTAATAAGCGACTTTACCTTTGAAGATGGCACTGGACTTGAGTTGTTTAACAAGCTGAAAGGGACGCAGCCTAACAGCCGTTGTTTACTGTATACCTCAAAGCCTGAACAGGTTTCGATGATTGAAGCTATTCGTCAGGGGGTGGAGGATGTGCTGGTTAAGCCCGTTGATGATAATAGCCTATTACAGTCGGTTCATAAATTGTGGCAAACGGAGCTACTTAAACGCCACAACGCAGAGTTAGTTGAGCGTTTACAAAATACTGTTGATGCCCTCATAGAAAAAGACAGCCTGTTAAGGGTTATTTTTAAACACACTCCTGATGCGATTATATTGTTTGATCGCACGGGTAAAATTATTGAAACCAATGATGCCTGTGAACTGTTATTTGAAAAACCGCTTAAAGAGTTTGAAAACTGCTCGGTGTTTGACTTTTTTGATACACCTTCAATAAACCGTATTAAAGATAAAATAAGCACCCTGAATAAAAATCGTCAATTTAGCTGTGACTTAAGACTGCTTAAAGAAAACGGCAATGAGGTTCCTCTGGTAGGCTCGTTTAACGAAATAGATCACCATGGTGAAATTGCGTTGGCGGTTATCTTTAAAAATGTTACCCACCTGAAAGAAAAAGAAGACTTGCTGCTTGAAGCAAAAGACATGCTCGAAGAAGAAGTTAAAGCGCGTACAGCACAACTTGAGCATGCTAAAAACGTTGCCGAGGCCGCAAATCTGAGTAAATCAGAGTTTTTAGCTAATATGTCTCATGAGTTAAGAACTCCCATGCATTCTATTTTAAGTTTTGCACGCTTTGGACTTGAAAAAGTTGCAAATGACGATCTAAATAAAGATAAGTTAAACAAGTATTTATCGCGGATAGAGCAAAGTGGAGAGCGGTTGTTATCGCTGCTTAATAACCTACTCGACTTATCTAAATTGGATGTTGGCAAGTTTCCATTTAACCCTCAAAAACATAATCTGATCAACATTATAAAAACCAGTATTGATGATGTGTCTGGCACAGCACTTGAGCGAAATATAATGATTCGTCTACTGGAAACTGGGCAAGATATCGTTCTGGATTGTGATGAAGAACAGATCAATCAAATTATGCGCAATTTATTAGGAAACGCGCTGAAATTCAGTGAACCGTTCAGCGAGATAGATATTCAGTTATCAGTGCAAAATAATATCGCTGAAGTAGCGGTTGTTGACCGTGGTATTGGTATTCCAGAGTGTGAACTTGAAAAAGTATTTGCCAAGTTTGAACAAAGTAGCAAAACCAATAGTGGTGCAGGAGGCACAGGCCTTGGGTTAGCTATTTGTCGGGAGTTTGTGAGCTTGCACCAAGGCACTATCTCCGCACATAACAACGAATATGGGGGCGCTACAATTTTAGTGCGATTACCTTTGAATATAGATTTGCCTCAGCATTTAGCGACTGAAGAGCAAACTATGAAGCTTAATTAACAAAACGGAAGAACTAGACATGGCCTTGAAGCGAATTTTAGCCGTCGATGATGAACCATTTAACTTAGAAATAATTGAAGAGATCCTCGAAGAACTCGATTTTGAGCTGAAAATGGTCAACAGCGGTCCAGAATGTTTAGATGTTGTTGAAGCGTTTGATCCACAAGTTATCTTGCTGGATGTTAGCATGCCACAAATGAGTGGTTATGAAGTATGCCGAAAGTTAAAAGAAAACCCGAATACAGAAAAAATAATCGTTATGTTTGTGTCGGCCAGAGGCACGGTTGAAGAGCGTATGGAAGGGTATTCTGTAGGGGCTGAAGATTATATTGTAAAACCTTTTGGGCATGATGAATTAAAGCTCAAGCTACAACACTTAAACCAAGTACTGATCGAAAAAGAAATGCTTGAACAACAAGTGGAAGACGCCACATCAACAGCCTTTAATGCAATGGCTAACAGTAGTGAAATGGGCCAAATTGTTAATTATATCGAGCATATCGGTTTAATTGATGATGAAAAAGAGTTGGGCAAAGCATTACTTCATTGTTTAAGCGCATTTGACTTACAAAGTAATGTTGAATTTCGCTTAGCATCGGGTCTCGAGCACTTTTCAGTGTCAGGTGTTTGTTCGCCCATTGTTGTTGAGCTATTTGAAATGCTTAAAAACAAAGGCCGTTTACATGAGTTTTCGAGTCGAATTTTAGTAAATTATGAAATGATTAGCTTACTCATTTTGAATATGCCAGAACAAGATCCCGATAAACATGGCCGTATTCGTGACCACATTTGCTTTTTAGTGAGTGTGACCGAGCAGCAGCTTAAAGCGATAATTACAAAAAAAGAACTGGTTAAACAGCAACAGCAACTGAATGACGCAGTGTCTAAAGTACACAGTAAGTTTAAGGGGCTCATAGAGCTTTTGAATGACAATCGTATTAATAACGAAGCGGTGTTTAAACAGTTACAAGAGGATTTGGAACAACGAATACCTACAATGGGATTAGACGAAGACCAAGAGATCTTTATTTATCAAAAAGTCGATGAAACCATTCAAAACTCAGTAGCGCGTGAAGAGTCAGTGCAGGGAGTAAAGGCCGCATTTAAAGAGATTGAAAACGATTTATCGGTCTTATTAAAGCAATGACACACTCATTGAGTACGCGCGGTGCTGGCCGCGCTTTAAGCATCTCGTGGTAAGCCTTTTTCAACAATACGAATCAAACGTGCGGTTTTACGTAATTTAAGCTGACGCTTGTTCTGTTGTTGTGAAAGCGCCCACTCTATGTGCTCTGCGACCAGTGGCGTTGCACTTTGAAGCGCCTTTTTAAGCGCGATAATAATTGTGTCGCTATAGTCAGCATTACCAAGTCCAACCGCTAGATTTCTTTGCCAGCGCTCATGGCCAATACGACGAATCGGGCTGCCTTCAGTGTTTTTTAGGAATGTGGCTTCATCCCATGCAAAGAGTGTGAGTAAGTCTTGATCTTTTAATTGCGTTCGAGGATGGAAGTCGGCTTCATCGGTTATTTGTCCATAACGATTCCACGGACACACGAGTTGACAGTCATCACAGCCATACACACGGTTACCAAGTAATGAACGGTACTCTTCAGGAATAGGGCCTTGCAGCTCAATCGTGAGATAAGAGATACATTTACGGGCATCGACTACATACGGCTCAACAATCGCACCTGTCGGGCACAGAGTCATACACGCCACACACTTGCCACAGCCTTCAAAGGTATTTTCGTTATCGATAGGCAGTGGAATATCAACAAATAACTCGCCTAAGAAAAACCACGACCCCGCTTCTTTATTTATCAGAAGGCTGTGTTTTCCACGCCAGCCTAACCCTGCTTTTTCTGCTAATTGCCGTTCAAGGACTGGCGCAGAGTCCACAAATGGGCGAAATCCTAGCTGACCTACTTGTTGTTCTATTTTTTGGCCTAATTTTTTGAGGCGATTACGAATGAGCTTATGGTAGTCGCGACCTAGCGCATAGCGACTTATGTACGCTTTTTCGGTTTGCTTGAGGTTTTTAGCAAAGCTGGCATCGGGTGGAAGGTAGTTCATTTTAACCGAGATAACACGCTGAGTACCCGGCACTAATTCTACTGGACGGGCACGTTTCATCCCATGCGCAGCCATGTATTCCATGTCGCCGTGGTAACCCAAATCTAACCAACGTTGAAGCTGGACTTCGTGCTGAGTGAGATCAATATCGGTGATCCCGACTTCTGCAAAACCAAGGTCTTTACCCCATTGCTTAATTTGCTGCGCGAGTTGCTGGTAATCGATAGGTGTTGTCACGGTGAATAAAAAAGTAGCCAAGGAATGGCTACTTTATCATAGTTAAAGAAAGCTTAGAATTAAAAGCGTTTCAGCGCCCATTAAACAAACCGTTTTAGCTGTTGTTGGGTTTGTTGGCTAAGTAAATGTGATTGCTCACAATCAGCAAGGGATTCATCTATTTGCTGTTTCGCTTGCTCACCTAGCGCCACAATTTGCTCGACACTTTGGTGTGTTTGAGTTTGTGTTTGTTCTAGTAAATGAACAGCACTAACAATCTGTTGCAGCTGCTGTTGATTTTGCTCAAACTCACTCAGCATGTTGCTAAACCCTGCTGAGGTATTGCTAATGGCTGTTTCAGCTTCACTTGAATGGCTAATTAATAACTCAGACTCTTTATTTGTTTCGTTTACCAAGCTATTCATTTGATTAATAAAGTCGCTAATTTGACGGGTTGCATCGTTCACTTTTACAGAAAGAGTTCTGACTTCATCAGCAACAACCGCAAACCCTCGGCCAGCTTCACCGGCACGTGCAGCTTCAATCGCGGCATTTAAGGCTAACAAATTTGTTTGATCAGAAAACTCTTCAACCATTTTTAAAATAGCACGAATATTTTCACTGTTTTCTTTTAACCCCGACACGGTCGCAGAAAAGTTGCCAAGAATTTGGCTGATCATGGCCACTTTTTTTACCAGAGTAGATAGTTCCGCAGCTGAATGTTGTACAAAACTTAGATGCTCACTGTTAACCGTATGAACACTGTCGGTGTTTGCAGAGATATGCTCTAAACTTGTCGTAATTTGATTACTTGCATCGGTAATTGTATGGCTAAACGTAATTTGTTGATGGCTAAGCTTCGCTGTTTGCTGCATCGATTCTGTCATTTTTGAACTACTATCGGCACTGGCTTGCGCACTTTGGTATGTGGTGGCCAGTAGCTGGCTTAGGTGAGATGTAAAAGTATTGTATTGCTCGCTTAAATCGCGAAATTCATCAAAGGTAAAGTGTGGGAGTTTTGCCGATAAGTCAGCATCATGACGATTAATTTGCGCTAAAGTATCGCGCATAGCCTGTACGGGCCGCACAATTAAAAAACGCATATAAAAAAGTGTGAAAATAAAACTGCCAACAATAACGAGTGTCATGAGCCAGAATAGCCCTGTGCTTGCTTGCTGTTCAGATAAGCTGCTGTAAAGCCAAATTAAAGTAATGACCTGAAAGGCAAACACAAACCCCAAGTTACCGACAATTTTACGCGTTAAGGTGTAAAAGAAAGTTTGTTCGATAAAATTATAAATGCGCATATAGCTACTCATTGAGGTGTTATGTTGATTCATGTCGGGCGTTTCTTAGTCTTATTTAATTCCACGTTATTCGACACAGTATAGCTTATTCTTTTTGAGTCACAGCGACTGCAGTGTCATTTGTGTATGGCATGGGAAATTAGTAAAAATTCCATCCACGCCATAATCAAGCATTAACTCGATATCTTCTACCTTATCGACCGTATACGCATAGACTTTAAGTCCACGTTGTTTGGCATCGGCAACAAACTCATGGTTTATAAAGTTTTTATCAATATGAATGCTGTAGGCATGCAGCTTTTGCGCAAACTCACTGTAATTGATAGGAATTGATGCGGTTAACGCGCCAATCTTCACCCAGGGTAACTTTTGCTTGAGCCACATGAGTTGATGATGATCAAAGGATGAGACTAAAAGATTATCTCTTGATAACTTTCCAGTGCTAATGTTTGATTCAATAAGCTCTACAAACTTATCAAGTGAAAAGGTATGTTTGAGTTCTAAATTGAGCAGTGTTTTATCATTAACCCAATCAATCGCTTGCTGTAGCGTTGGCACTATTTCGCCATTACCTGCATCGAACTGTTGAATCTGGGCTTTGCTGCAGGCATTCACTTTACCGCGACCTGATGTGGTCCGGTCAAGCCATGTGTCATGAATAATCATATAATCATCAAGGCAGCTTTGTACGTCGATTTCAATACCGTCAACAGCCAAATCTACAGCGGCTAATATGGCACTTTTGGTATTTTCTGGGTAGGTACCACTGGCACCTCTGTGAGCGAATACTTTTATCATTGCGTGTGTTTCCGAGTCACTGACCATGTTTCATAAAAAGCGGCGCTTATAACCAAAACGCCCCCCATAATTGTGCTTATTGTTGGTTGCTCATGCAAAATTAAAAAAGCCAAAAACGTGCCGTATAGCGGTTGCAAGCAAGAAATTAATCCAGCCGTTGAGGCTGATAAGTGTTGTAAACTTGCAGCAAAAAGTGAATGCGGCGCTGCTGTAAAAATAACCCCAGCGGTGATCAATAGCAGCCAATTAATTGTATCAACTTGTAATGGCGGTACTTCAAGGAAGGCGCACAGCATAATACAGGCAATCCACGTTTGATAAAGCATGGTCTGTGGGCCACCGTATTGGCTAAAGTAACGCTTATGAATAATATTTCTAAAAGCAAAAAAGAAGGCTGATAAAATACCGGTCGCAATGCCAAGCGTAACATCATTCCCAAGGTTTGCATCTGGGATGAGTAAGTAAATACCGAACATCACCACTACAGCGCTAATAATATCTTTCAGTTGCGGTTTACGACCATGAAAAAGAGGCTCTAAAAATACAGTGATCACGGGGTAAGTAAAAAAGGCAATCATGCCAACAGCAATACCGGCTAATTGCATTCCTGCAAAATAGGTTAACCAATGAATACCGACTGTCACCCCGAGTAATAGAGCAATAAGATAATCACGGCGAGAGTGGAGTTTAATCGCCTTTTTTTGGATATAAAGTAAGATCAATAAGGCACAACCGGCAATACCTGTTCTGTATACGGTAATGTCTAATGCACTTAAGTTAATGAGCTTGGCAAACAACGCAGTTCCACCAAATAGCAACACTGCAATGTGTAAGTACATAAGACTTTGTTTGTGCGCCTGCATTGCGACCCTTGTTATTATTATGCTTAACTCTCTTTTTAACGGTAATCCTTTGCTTTGTAAACCATCCTATGGGCTAATCCATTGGTTTAGTTCCAGTGTTTCCAGCCTTTTAAATAATAGTGCAGCACATTGGGCTCATCGAGGGTCGAGACTTTTTCGTTATTTGCACTGATATCTGGCGTAAAAATAAATAGCTGTGCATCATTTTCTGGCCGATAGTAACGAGTATCTACATTGAGTGTTTGATGATTAGCACATTGAAGTTTACATGCCATAACAAACCCCCACTCACCAAATGAAGGAACGTTCAAGTGATAAGGCAAAGTATGGGCAAAGCCTGCTGCACTCATCGTATTATTAATTGACCAGAATGCGCGTTTTGCGAAAAACGGACTGGTAGCTTGCGTTACGACGATTCCATTGTCGGGTAAGCGACGTTTTACTCGTTGGTAAAATTGTTGGCTATATAATCGAGCTAAATTGATTGCTTTAGGATCTGGCAAATCAATAAAAACAATATCAAACAATGTTTTATCTTGTTCTATAAATACATATGCATCCTGATGAACCACCGTGACTTTAGGGTTACTGAGCGAGTGTTGATTAAGCTCTGTAAGGTTGTAGTTAGATCGAGCAAGCTCTGCGACGCTAGGGTCTAAATCAACAAGGGTAATGGATTCTAGTTGTGGGTATTTAAGCAGCTCTCTGGCAGCAAGACCATCACCGCCCCCTAAAATTAAAATGCGTTTTGCATTACCGTGTCTCACCATCGCTGGGTGAATAAGCGCTTCGTGATAACGGTATTCATCTATCGAAGAAAATTGTAAACCGCCATTCAAATAGAGGCGAATGTCATCTTTGTGGCGCGTTAGAACGATTTGCTGATAGGGCGTTTGTGCTGAGTGAACCACGCGATCATCATAAATTTGGCTCTGCCAATGATGTGTGAGTTGTTGACTGGCATATAAACTCAATCCTAATACTGCGCTGACTAATACAAGCGTTAGTCTGAGTATTTTCCGTCGGTTGCGGCTTATATGGTCTACAAAATACCACAGTAATAACAGTGCAATACTGAGATTCATTAAGCCAAAGCTAAGTGACGTTTTAAATACACCTAACCACGGCAAAAATAGAAAAGGAAATAACAAGGTCGCCAGTAGGGCGCCAAAGTAGTCTATTGATAATACATTGGCAAGATTGGCTTTTAACGCGTAGTGCTTTTCCATCAAACGGCTTAAAAGCGGAATTTCTAAACCAATTAACACCCCGATTAATGTGGTTAATATGACACTGATTGCCTGTAACGGCAAAGAGTATGCGTAAGCAAAGTAGAGAAGGGGAACACTAAGCCCGCCTAACAATGCGAGCACTAGTTCAAAGGCTATAAAATACACCAATAAGGGGTTATCAGGGACAAAGCGCGAAAAATACGACCCGATGCCCATCGCCGCCATATAAACGCCGATAGTGAGAGAAAATTGGGTGATGCTGTCACCCAAAAAATAAGCCCCTGTTGTGGCAATTAATAGCTCATAAATAATAGAGCACAGACCCGCAACAAAAATACTAAACAGTAAAATATGGCTTTCACGGATTGTTTTACTTTCCACCAGAACCGCCTCGAGAGCGAAAACCTGGGCTGCCAATACTCTGTTCTCGTAATTGTTTATCTACCGTGATGTTGCTGTGATAAAGAGAGTACATAAGCCAATCACGTTCATCATCATTTTTGCTGTAAGCATACATAGAGGCAAGACCAATGGGGGTGAAAAAAAGCAGCACGATAGGCCAAACGGCGACACGGGTTTCCATGGCTTTTATGGCTTCGGGGTTTAATTTATTAATTGGCTTATATGTAATATCAGAGCCTTCACGCTCTGCTTCAAAGCGATGTAGAACCACAAAAATGCACATGCCCGCTACTATTCCTGATAGCCACATAAAGGGTAATAATATGTTGCTATTGCCTTTAATCGGAATGATGCGAAACGAATAACTAAAATGCTCTGCACGTGTGTTTGGGCCAAAACTGCTACTAACATAAGCACTGTATTGGCCTTTCTTAGGAAAATGCACCTCGTGATGAACTTTCTCTCGGTACTCGGTCCATTTACCTTCTGAATCTCGACCCGTTTCAGCCCATAGTTCATCAGAATAACTGAATAGGTAATTACCTTCAGGATCAAAAATTTCAATATCGATGGCTTTCCATGAGTTCAAAGGTAAGCGGCCTTTGATCTCGAAACGCATCATTTGGCCATCTTCAGGAACATTAAATAAATAGGGCTTATCTTGGCCATTATATTCTTTGAAGTTGCCATATTGGCCATTTTGCAGAGGCTCTTGAAGGTCTGCGCGTATCAAAAAACAGCTTAAAAAAGCAATCGACGCGATAGTAAAAAGCTTATAGATGCTCATCCTTACTCCAATAAGCTTAAATAGCGATCGTGATAATCACTGCAACACTTATTGCGATGCTGCTTTCGATAACGGCAACAGCGGTATTATTGTCATGCATAGCTTGGTCAAGAGAGATTTTACTGAAGATAATTTTATCAACCAAGTAACGTACGATCGGCAAGATTAAGAAGCCAAACAACGCATCAATAAAAAATAAACTAAGACTTTGTTGCCAAGTATGAAAGCCACCAAGCAGGGCATGGCACAGAATGATTGCTAACGCTAACATGGTGCCTGAGAAGCTCATCGCTACAGCTTTATTGCCTTTTTCAAGCTGTTCATGCAGGTCAAAAGCAGTGAGGTGATCATAGCCTTTAGCAAACATGATCAGCAAAAGCTGTCCGAGTGCATAAAATACAATGGCTGATAACCACGTCCCTTCACCCGTTAAAGCGCCACCAATGATTAAGGCTGCAGCCATGTAATTAGCAGCTTGTACTAAGCCAACGGCTTCATTTTGTCGATTAATTAACTGTTCTTGGTTGCAGAATAAACGCAGCAGTAACTTATCATTTAGAAAGCGTGAGCATGTTAATAACACCATGCCGAGTACACTATACAGCGATACATTAATTAAGTCGGTCAGTAGGCCTTTGCTTGGTCCTGCTAGTACAAAACCATAAATAATCGTAATAGCGCCCAAATAGCCACCAATTGATAAACCTAATGCTGTATTGGCATTATCTGTTAACTGATTTGTGGTGTTGTAGGGGGTTGCTAAGTTATACGACAGCTTAGCGAGTGCGATTATCGCGATAAAAAGAGCGATGTATGCGCTGTTGTACGCCATTGCTGCAAGGTAGTGGGTTAAATTAATATCCATATAAATTTGTTAGGTTGTTGTTATTTTCAGAAAATATTACCACAGACTCTTTACTGCGAAGAATATCAACGTGTTATTTTTGGCATATTTAGTTAATTTCTTAAAAGTTTCATAGCATTTGCCTGTCTCATTGCGTGGTTATGGGTTAAAATAACAACATAACCAACTAACAAGATAGTGAATGACAAAACAGGATCCCAATCTCAGTCGAGAACAAGAAAAGTACGAAAACCCAGTCCCTAGCCGTGAGTTTATACTTACTCACTTAGAATCTCGCGCTAAACCAGCAAACTTCACACAACTTTGTGACGAATTACACGTGGATGACACTGAACGCCAAATTGCGTTTAAACGTCGTTTGCGCGCTATGGAGCGTGACGGTCAGTTGTATTTCAATAAATTTAAATGCTACGCGTTGATTGATGAATCAGGCCTTGTGAAAGGCAAAGTAGTTGGCCATCGTGATGGGTTCGGCTTTTTAGAAGTTGAAGGCGAAAATAAAGATTGGTTTATCGCAAAACACCAGATGAACATGGTGCTGCATGGCGACATTGTGCTTGCTAAAGGCAATCGCAAAGGCGGCAGTGGTAAATGCGACGCGCGTATCATTAAAGTGTTAACGAATGAGCGCGCCCCGATTGTTGGTCGTTATTTTGTTGAGCATGGCATTGCGGTGGTTGTTGCCGAAGACCCGCGAATCACGCAAGATATCATGATACTGCCTGGCAGTGAGAATGGCGCGCGCCATAATCAAATGGTGCAAGTTCAGATCACACAAAACCCAAGTCGTCACATGAATGCAGTGGGTAAAGTAACGGAAGTATTGGGTGAGCATTTAGCCCCCGGTATGGAAATTGAAGTAGCACTTCGAAACCATGATATTCCGCATGTATGGCCTGAAGCCGTTGAAAAGCAAGTTGCCCATTTAGGTGAATTTGTTGATGAGCAAGCAAAGCAAGGCCGAGTCGATTTACGTGATTTACCATTAGTAACAATTGATGGTGAAGATGCACGAGACTTTGATGACGCCGTTTACTGTGAGCGAAAACCATCAGGTGGTTGGCGTTTATGGGTCGCGATTGCTGATGTATCACATTATGTTGGTATGAACACGCCACTGAATAAAGAAGCGATAGAACGCGGTAATTCAGTGTACTTTCCTGAGCAAGTGATCCCCATGTTGCCGAAGGTGTTGTCAAATGGTTTGTGTTCATTAAACCCCAATGTTGATCGCTTATGTATGGTTGCCGAGATGACCGTATCTGAGCAGGGCACCTTAGAGAATTATAAGTTTTACGAAGCGGTGATGAATTCACATGCCCGTTTTACTTACACTAAAGTGCATGCAATTTTGCAAGGTGATGAAAGGCTGTGCGAAGAATACGCGCCAATGGTGCCGCATTTAACTGATTTACATCAAATGTACATGGCACTGAAAGCAGCTCGTCAAGAGCGTGGTGCAATTGAGTTTGAAACGCTAGAAACGCGTTTTGTGTTTGATGCTCACCGAAAAATTGAATCAATCGTCCCTGTGGTGCGTAATGATGCGCATAAGCTCATTGAAGAATGCATGATTTTGGCGAATGTATCGGCAGCTCGTTTATTAGAAAAACATGAGGCCAGTGCACTTTATCGTGTGCATGATGAACCTGATGCTGAAAAGCTTGGTTTCTTCAGAAACTTTTTATCTGAACTGGGCATTGAGTCAACATTGTCAGATGAGCCGACACCAAAAGAAATAACACATGTACTTGCAAAACTAGGTGACCGTCCTGAAGCCGAGTTAATTCAAACCATGTTATTACGTTCGATGAAACAGGCTGTGTATCAACCCGACAACATTGGGCACTTTGGTTTGGCGTTACCTGCTTACGCGCATTTTACATCGCCAATTCGCCGTTACCCTGATTTAGTTGTGCACCGTGCGATTAAAGCTGTTTTAAAAGCACAAGGCCAACAAACGTCGGGCGAGTATGCTTACAGTAATGATGAAGTTGATATTTTAGGCGAGCAATGTTCAACCACTGAACGTCGCGCAGATGATGCGACCCGTGAAGTCGCCGATTGGCTTAAATGTGAGTTTATGCAAGACCATGTTGGCGATGAATTTGGCGGGGTTATTTCATCGGTCACTAACTTTGGTTTATTTGTTCGCATAGACGACTTACAAATAGATGGCATGATCCACGTAACGAATCTTGGCAATGAATACTTCCATTATGACAATGCAAAACACTGTCTTATTGGTGAGCAAACTCATACGGTTCATCGCTTAGGCGATAAAGTGACGGTTCAGGTATCGTCTGTCAGCTTAGATGAGCGTCGAATTAATTTAGTGTTTGCTGGTGATGTGCCGCAAGACCGCTATGCGCGACGCCGTGCGCAAAGTGCACCTGCAAAACCGAGTATTCGTGCGCAGTTAAAAGCGGGGAAAATCCCTGGCAAAAAAGGGGATGATAGTCGCTCAGACCCTAAATCTTCAGAGAAAGATAATGCAAAGCGTGGCAAGTCTTCTCATGCAAAAGGGCGTAAAAAACCTAACAGCAAACAAGCGGATGTTGTAAAAGCAGGTAAGAAGAAGAGCAAGAAAAAAGCCACCAAAAAGGCAAAAAGACCGGGCAAGAACGCCCGAAAACGTACTAGCTGAGGAGCAAATAATACGTGAGTAATGAATTAATTTTTGGTTTTCACTCTGTTGAAGCTATTTTAGCAAAAGAGCCTGAGCGCTTTTTAGAAATTTATGCGCTAAAAGGGCGTGAAGATAAGCGTTTAAACCCGATTATTGATGAAGCTCGTAAGTTCGGTATTTCAGTGCAATTTATGCAGCGCAAAGCACTTGATAACAAAGCCAATGGTGAACAGCACCAAGGGATCATTGCTAACGTGAAAGCAGCGCGAATGTACAATGAAAAAGATCTCGACGAAATCATTGCCCGCGAAGACACGCCTTTCTTGTTAGTGTTAGATGGCATAACCGATCCGCATAATTTAGGTGCGTGTTTACGCAGTGCGGATGCAGCAGGCGTGCACGCGATTATTGTGCCTAAAGATAAGTCTGCAAAGCTTAATGGCACAGCACGTAAGGTAGCCTGTGGTGCCGCTGAAACTGTGCCTTTAGTACAAGTGACAAACCTTGCACGCACATTACGTGAAATTAAAGACGCAGGTGTGTGGGTTGTTGGCACAGCGGGTGAAACTGACACCGAATTATTTGACGCTAACTTAACAGGTCCAATGGCCATAGTGATGGGAGCCGAAGGTGACGGTATGCGTCGTCTAACTCGCGAGCACTGCGACCTACTCGTTAAAATACCCATGGCTGGCACGGTATCAAGTTTAAATGTATCGGTTGCGACCGGTATTTGCTTATTTGAGGTATTACGTCAGCGTAATGCGACGCAGCTTTAATCTTTGCGTTCGACAATAAAAAAGCCGATTTAATATCGGCTTTTACTTATCTATATTCGGCACCGCGAATGACTATTAGATTTTTGCGAATGCGTCTTGTAGTGGCGGTACAACTTGCTTTTTACGGCTTAAAACACCATCTAACCATACTTTGCCATTCTCAGATTTAACATCATATGCCGCTTCAATAACAGCAACGTCATCAGAGCTTATCAGCATCTGTGAGCCTTCTTTCATGATATCTGTTAATAGTAGTAATACTGAGTGACGGCCGCCTTCTTCTTTTAGCTTCACGATGTCAGCTTCAAGGTCTGCTTTGATCTCATCAAAAACAGCAAGGTCAATGACTTCTAGTTGACCAATACCGACTAGCTTGCCGTTCATGTTGAAGTCTTTAAAATCACGCATAACTAGGTCGCGAGCTGGCGTGCCTTCTACTGCAGATTTTACTTTGAACATTTCCATGCCAAGTTCTTTGAAATCTTCGATACCGGCAATGTCAGCAAGTGCTTCAACACACTTAATATCAGCAGTGGTGCATGTTGGTGATTTAAAGATAACGGTGTCGCTTAAAATAGCGCATAACATGATGCCCGCGATGTCTTTCGGGATTTCTACATTGTAAAAATCATACATCATTTTAATAATGGTATTTGAGCAACCCACCGGACGAATCCAACACTCAAGAGGTGTTGATGATGTTAAGTCGCCTAATTTGTGGTGATCGACTACACCTACAACGCGTGCTTCGTCGATGTCATCAGGTGCTTGTGTTTTTTCTGTATGGTCAACGATATAAACGTCTTCACCTGCGTAGCTAAGTTTAAGCTCAGGTGCTTCGAAGCCAAATTTATCTAAGATAAATTGTGTTTCAGGTGATATTTCACCTAAACGCGTTGGAATGGCCGGTTCATTGATTTGGTTTTTTAAGTAAGCAAGCGCAATTGCACCGCAAATTGAATCTGAATCAGGGATCTTATGGCCCACTACATACATTGACATTGACGGAACTCCTTTAAATTTGGCAGATATTTTAGCAAAGTCTCTACAGATTGATACATAACAGACATGAAATTTTGTTGATCAATTACAACTGCCAATTAACCAGAATTTTAGTTACACTTTAACGTATTGAAAGTAGAGGAAGATACACATGCGATTGAGCAGAAAAGCGTGGAATAATGTGGTCATTATTTCAATGCTATTGATGATTTTTTTCTTCAATGGTTTACATAAAAAGCTCAATACTCAACCTGCAGAGGACGGCATGCACGCGCTGCTACCTGAACAAAGTTTTATTTTGGCGATGGCATTTCCCGAACTTAAAATTGAGCGAATTGGCACTTCTTGGCGTAGTCAAATATTACAAGAAACAACATGGCACGGGGATGAACAAGCGTTAGAGCAATTAGTTGAGCTGTGGCAGCATCAACAGCTCAATCTTGCAAGTATACCTGTGAGTAAGCTTTCGAAGACATCAGCGAACTATGTTGCTTCAGTGTGGTTAGCGGGTGAGCAATTACCTGCGGTGTATCAACTTTATACCATTGAAGGAAATTACTACCTACTCGATAAGCGGTTACAGCGTGTATTTGCGCTTGAACACGCCGATGCCACTCAGTTATTTCCGTTATATCCGTTTAAGAGAATGACAGATGCCTGAATTACCAGAAGTTGAAGTAAGTCGGTTGGGGATTACTCCGCATGTGCTCGACCACGTAGTGACTAAAGTGAATATTCATAATGCCAGCATGCGCTGGCCAGTGCCTGATGATGTATATCAGTTACAAGGTCTTAAAGTTAACTCGATTGAACGCAGAGCAAAGTATTTATTACTGGGTTGTGAGCGTGGAAGTGTCATATTACATTTGGGAATGTCAGGCAATTTACGCGTTGTGAATGCCGATGAACCACTTAAAAAACATGACCATATCGAGTTTGTTTTAGAGTCTGGAAAAGCGCTTAGGCTAAATGATGCGCGCCGCTTTGGGGCATGTTTATGGCAAGCACCTGGCGAATGCCATACTTTACTGACCAAGCTAGGCCCAGAACCTCTTACTGATGATTTTTTTGCTGAGCGTGTTTACGAGCAATCAAGAAACAAGAAAGTACCGGTTAAGCAATTTATTATGGATAATGCCGTGGTTGTTGGTGTGGGGAATATCTACGCCAATGAGTCGCTATTTAAAGCGGGGATCCACCCCAAACGTGAAGCGGGAAAGGTATCCTTAAAACGTTATCAACAATTAGTGCCTATAATTAAAGACACACTAGCTGCGGCGATTACTCAAGGCGGCACGACGTTAAAAGATTTTGCGCAAAGTGATGGTAAACCGGGTTATTTTGCTCAGCAATTATTGGTGTATGGCCGCAAAGGTGAGCCGTGCGTTACCTGTAAAGAGCCGTTAAAAGAAATTAGATTAGGCCAAAGAAGTACCGTGTTTTGTGCAAATTGCCAAAAATAAGCGTGTATTAATAAGGCAGTAAAAAGCACGCCCGTTGGCGTGCTTTTTAATTATAGCTCGAACGAGGCAACACCGACGGCTTTCATTTTATAGCCTACTTGGGCTATTTCACCGGACCAAGTCTCAGTGCTTATTACCCCTGTTACCACAATGGCATCATATAGGCTCTCGATTGGTACGCCACCTTTAATGGTTACATGAACAATTTGATTAGGCGGTGGAGGTGGCACATGAATACAAGCACCAAAATACGGCACAAGTAAAAATTCAGTAATTACCTCACTGTCCCCTTCAAGCGGGACGACAAAGCCCGGAAGACTGACTGATTGGCCATCAAGTTCTTTGACTACAGGAGCATCAAGGTCTGGTTGTACCCAGTTTTGCTCGCTGCCTTCATGGTTTGCTTGTGCTTGCGTGTCAATTTGCACGTGCCCTTTAGGGATTAAATCTTCCCAGAAGATTTCCTTTGGTGGTCCAGCATAAGCCCCTGTGCATAGTAATAATGTCGCTAAGACTGCAAACTTTTGAAAAAACTGCATAACATTCCTTAAATTTTAATACTCATACCATCTGCAAGTGAGTAGAAATACGCGCGGGTCGCAGGAATTAACCCAACAATAAAGCCTGCTGCTATTATCGCAGCTAATAGCATGAGTTCATAGGATGACAATAACGCTATATTTAGACTTATTCCTGCATGGCTTTGCAAGTAATCTGCGCTCAGTAGCATTAAGCCATAGAACAGTACAATGCCGAGCAGGCAACCTAACCCAGTGATGAGAATCGATTCAACACTGATCAAGGTGAATATATGCCACGGTCTCGCGCCAACAGAACGCAAAATTGCCAACTCTCTTCGGCGTTGGTTTAGGCTCGATAACAGGCTAGTTAGCATACCAAGTAAACTAATTAAGACCACGACGATGGAAAACAGCAGCAAGATTTTTTCGACAATTGACAGCATCTCCCACAGTTCACGCAATGTGACTCCCGGCATAATCGCTAATAAAGCCTCCGGTTTATATTGGTTGATATTACGGCGAACTTGTAATGTGTAAAGCGGTGAATCGAAGCCAAGCAAAAAAGCGGTAATTTGCTTAGGATTTCCAACCAAATTAATCTCGTCATGCTCATGCTCATGCTCATGCTCATGCTCATGCTCATGCTCATGCTCATGCTCAAGCTCAAGCTCAAGCTCATGCTCATGCTCATGAGATTCATCTTCGACATGGTCGGCTTCGTGCGTATGAGATTTACCATGAATCGTGTCAATTGCAGCAAGTGGTATATGGAGAGTTTTATCAACCGGCGTACCTGTTGGCTCTAAAATACCGACTACCGTGAATGGGTTATCATCATGATTATGAAAACTAGTGTTACCCATGCCATGCGCAATAACGACTTTATCGCCCAATTTATAATTAAGCGAACTGGCAACTTCTGAACCCAGCACCACTTCAAATAAGTGATTAAACTGCTGGCCTGATGCAAAACGAAGAGGCTGCTTTTTTCCGAACCGATAATGGTTGAAATAATCTTTATTGGTCCCGAGCACTGCCAGGCCTTTGTGACTATCACCCAACGACAGTGGAATGGCCCATTTTACGCCACGTTGTTGCGTAATGTATTGATAGCTGTGCCAGCTAACCCCGTTATTAGCATGGCCAATACGAAACACCGAAGATAACAATAATTGGATGTCGCCGGTGCGAGCACCAACAATTAAGTCAGTGCCGGAAATCGTGTTACTAAAGCTACTTTTAGCATCGACCCGCACTCGCTCAATTGACATCAAGAGCATGACGCTAATGGCAATCGTAAATAAGGTGAGTAAGGCACTGGCTTTGCGGTTTAGTAAACTTTTAATCGCGAGTTTAAGCAGCGACATGTGTGCCTCCTTGTAACTCAACAAGGTTAACACTGCGCTTAAAAAGCCCTTGCAAGGTTTCGTCATGGCTTACAAATACCAGTGTACTGTGCGTTGCTTTAGCTTGTTCAAACAGCAGTTTAACGAATGCTTGGCGATTTTGTGTATCGAGTGCGGAGGTCGGTTCATCGGCAATAATAATTTCAGGGCTGCCAATGAATGCACGTGCAGCTGCAACCCGTTGTTGCTGACCGATGCTCAGTTTAGAGACAGCCTGATGCTGTAACGCATCTGTCAAACCAAGTGCTGTTAAAAGACGACTTGCTTCAAGGTTAATAGAAGGGCTGTTATTAAGCGCCTGCTTTTGCCGTAATTTAGAAAATTGGCAGCCTAAAATTACGTTTTCAATAGGTGATAAATACGGCAATAAGTTAAATTTTTGAAAAATATAACCAATGTGATCGGCTCGAAAACGATCGCGTTTACTATTACTTAATTGGTTAATAGCCTTATCTAAAAGAGTGATAGTCCCTTGGTTGGGAGTGGTGACGCCCGCAAGCAAAGACAATAGCGTCGACTTACCACAACCACTCGGGCCATGTAAAAACACATGCTCACCTTGCTCAATATGCAGCGAAGCAATATTAATGGTGGGCGAAGCTTGTTGTGCGTGCCATTTAAATAGCACATTTGAAAGCGTGATCATAACGACCTATTCGTTGTTACCATCGCCAGTAATTTAACTTTTTACGCATTTTAAAATTACGAATAAAGTTACGTGGTTTTGGCTTAAGTACTGGATTGTTCAATAGTAATTCATTGCTTGCTGCAAGTACACGCTGACTCGATAAGCCATCTTGGTAGGGGTGCAACTGCTGACAAAAGTGCTCAATTTTTGTCATCAGCTCAGAAGGCGTTGTGAGCGCATAATCGATTGCGTCTTCAACTTTATCTGGGTTTGTTACATCAATAAGGTGCTCATCGGGTGCTTGATTACAAAAAGTTACCACGGGCTTTCTTTGCAGTAAAAACATCAGCAGAATAGAGGAGGTATCACAGAGCATGACATCTGCCGCTTGTAGTAGCGGTAATACGTTATCGGTTTCTACGAAAGTTAAATTATCGTTTTGTAAGGCTTTATATTGCTCGACTAACTCACTCGGCATTTTTGGGTGGAATTGCACTAAAATACGCCACTTACCTTGCTGACTGTATGCTTTAATGTGTTCGTAAAGTTTAGGGGCTAGCGATAATCGCTTTGAAAACGTTGAGCAGATCAATAAGGTTTTTCTAGGATCATTTGGGTTTTTATAAGGGTTATTTGCGATCTGTGAAAAGAACGGATCGAGCGTTGGCCAACCGGTTTCTTTCACTTCAAAAAAGCCATGTTTTGTTGCAAGTGCCTTAAATGGAGCCGTTGTATTCGGTCCTTGAGTACAATATAAGTCAAAACAACCACGAATTTTAAAGTGATCATTCTCGCCTTTTCTGTTTAGCTTTCCGGCATCAAACCCATGAAAAACGCCGACTTTAATTCCTGGAATAAATGTAGGAATAATATTTGAAGGTGCATAAACAACATCAGGTTGCCAGTTGTGAACTTCTTCTATTGTACTCAGAGTCTGTTCACCCTCATTTAAGAATTCATGATTAACGTTGCTACCCTCTAAAAACCACCTAACTTGGCCACCGCGCGCTAAGATTTCTTGCTGTAATGGGCGCAAAATAGCGTACGAATAGTTTTGTGAAATATACATTAAGTATTTTTTTTCTGCGGTAGCTGTTAAGTAATCCAAAAAAACCTCCTATTGCGAGAGGCGTATTATAGCTAAATATTGTTTATGACAGCAAAATTACGGAGATTTTAATTTTTTTTGATTTTATCTGCGGAGCCTCGTAGCGGATCTGAGCGCAATGATTGAGCTTTCACAGCGTCTAGATTATTATAGGCGGCCATAACCCCAATCCCATACATGTGCTTTTAAGAGCATGCCAAATACTATCGGAGATAGCATGACTAGCTATAAAGTTTTAGACGTAAACGATGATTTACCGATCCGTACCAAAGGTGCGGTACACAGTGGTAAAGTGCGTTCAGTTTATTGGTTAACTGATGAGGACAGCGCGCGTTTAATTAGTGAAAAAGGGTATCAGGTTCCAAAGGGGACTGAGCTTGCTATTATGGTTATCTCTGACCGTATTTCAGCATTTGATTGTATTTGGCAAGGTGAGAATGGCTTAAATGGCGTGCCTGGTAAGGGGATCGCGTTAAACTCAGTTGCATCTCATTGGTTTAAATTGTTTGATAAAGCAGGCCTTGCTGGTAACCATATCGTTGATATTCCTCACCCTTATGTGTGGATTGTACGCAAAGCAAGTACAGTCAAAGTGGAAGCAATTGCACGCCAATACATCACGGGCAGCATGTGGCGCGATTACGCAAAGGGTACCCGTAACTTTTGTGGTATCGATTTACCAGAAGGTCTAACAGCAAATCAAAAGCTAGATAACGTACTTATCACTCCTTCAACGAAAGGAATTATTACCGGCGTAGCTGAGATCCCCGAAGTGGATGATGTCAATATCACGCGTGAAAACATCACTAATAACTTGTCAGTGTTTAATTTTAAGTCGGAAGATGATGTTGCGAAGTACGAACAGTTACTGGTTGAAGGCTTTAAATTAATCAGCGAAGAGCTTGCTAAACTTGACCAAATTTTTGTAGATACGAAATTTGAGTTTGGTTACGTTGAAGACGTTGATGGTTCTGACAAACTTATATACATCGACGAAGTGGGTACACCTGATTCATCACGTATTTGGGATGGGCAAGCGTATCGCGATGGTAAAATTATCGAAAACTCTAAAGAAGGCTTCCGTCAGTTATTAATCAATAATGTGCCTGACAGTGATGTATTATTAAACAAAGATCGTATGGATGAGCGTGAGCAGCTTGCAAAAGACTACACCTTGCCAGAATCTGTGATGCTTGAGGTATCTGATACTTATGTGGGTATTGCAAGTAAGATCATTGGCCAAGAGATCACTATTCCAAGTGATCCACGCAGTGAAGTGATTGCCATTTTAGATACAGAATACGGCTTAATTAAGCAGGGCTAAGCTGTATTCTTTCGTAAGTGACGCACTGATGTAGCGTATAAAAGCCAAGTTTGCTAAAAGGGCACTTGGCTTTTTTGTTTCGAGATGGGTTAAATATGATACCAACCCGCAATAGTGCTTAATCATTGTGAGGGATTAAACCCGTCACTACCTGTGTTAAAAATTTCTTATTTACGACTGCATGGATGCAGGAGGTAGAGCAATGCAGGAGCAATTGCCGAGAACAACTAAATAACGAAATTTTTGCTTTGTTATCAACGAGGTTTTATTGTCTCAAAATAGACCACTTAATTAAGCGAGTTGCTATTACTCGTTTTAAATAAGCTGAGTCACAGCATGACTAATCTGTTCAGGCTTTATATCGCGAATAAATTCACTTTCTTTAAGTTGCTGACCATTGGCGACTAAGGCAATATAATTTTTTTGTTTTGGAGCAACCGTGCTCCAAGGTGAAGTACCTAAACCAACAACGGCAATGAAAGGAACATTGACAGCTGCAGCTATATGCATTGGTCCAGAATCGATTGATATTAGCAAGTCTAAGCTAGCAATTACATCAATCATTTCAATAAGTGATGTTTTACCAACTAAGTTAGTGATATGGATTGTATCTTGTTGAAGCTGAGAAGTTAGAAGCTCTGAGTCTTTTTTTTCAGTTGGATCGCCGACAAGATAGAAATGACAACTTTTATATTCAGCATTTATTTTTTGCAAAGCGTCAATTGCTAAGTCTACAGGATAGTGACGGTGTCCTTTGTTTGTCCCGCCAAAATAAATACCAATATTTTTTCTTTCACTTTTCTTAATTATCAAGTTACTTTTTTTATAATGTAAATTGGTATTGGGAAATTGGGAGAAAGGCTCGCCGTGACTTTCATTGACTAAGCGACAATAACGATAAATATAATGGTGGTTTTTATTCAGCTTAAACTTATGTGTTAAGAGTGGAGAGCGGCCGTTTTGTGCATAACCAACACGAAACTTTATACACGCTGCGTAACATAGTAGTGCTTCAGAAAGAGAATTACGGAGTATGATTGCTAGTCCTATATTCTTTTCTTTTAACTTTTTCGCTTGGCCTAATAAAGAAGTAGGTTGGTTTTTGTTAAACCTTTCATCACTGATAACATGGATTGTTTCATCTCTAGCAAGAATATCAACTAGATGAGGACGAGCAAGAACGTAAATTTGTTTTTGTGGATAAAGATTTTTTAATATGCCGATTGTAGGGGTACAGTTGACAACATCACCAATAAATTTTGGTAATACAATTAGTACATTTCCGCTGATTGAGAGGTTATTTATAGTTGATAAGTTTTTCATTAGTATTTAAATATGCTTCAACAATCCGTTTTTATATATTTGTTATAACTATTTTCTCAATATCTGCTGTTTTCACTTTTCGTTGCAAATACATGTAAGTTCTATACTTTAGGTTCCTAAGGAATGTGGATCGTGATGAGTGCCTTCCTGAATTTGCCATCACTATATCACTTTCAAAACTTCTGTCTTCTGAAATTGGATAGGGTTTGATACCTAGCATTTGCAGCCCTACCTCGCTATGGAATTGCATATCCACATCGACAGGCCGGCAGAAGGGTTTTCGAGTAAGTAATTTTTTTGCTCCAGGTAAACTTATTAAGTATCCCTGTGTGCCATTTGGGGCTTTTCGATAATTACCAAGTGTGAAATTATGTTGAAGGCTTTTGCTATCAATAAACGGAAAATCTCTGTTGTCAGAAAGCTTAATGAGATCCCAACCATGCAGCGAACTTGATAATTCTATGATTGATATTAGGTGCTCTTCAATAAACAGGTCGTCTTCAAGCACTAAACAATGATTAATTTTTTCATCGACCATTTTTTGCCATATACGCATGTGGCTTACATAGCAGCCTATTTCGCCTAGCGTTAAGTCACGATGATATTTTTGTTTATTGTTTTGCGGTGAATACCACTCATCTAATTGCTCTTTAGTGAGTTCCTTGCCAATTGTCGCAGGAAACCTCTCGGCGCTGATACCTATGTTCGTAAGTCTATTATTGAGTGTTTTCCAGCGCTTTTCACTGCCTTGCATGTTAATGACAAATATAGGAACTGACATGACTTCTATTAATTAACCTTTTCTAATTTTTATTCTAACATTTAGAATAAAAGATACATCCAGAATTTGAAAGTTTGATGAATTGCGTTTGCAGCGTTTAAACACTTATGACTAAACAGGAATTAAATGAAAAATATAGTCTCAGCCTCATGGTTAAATAATAACCTGACAGCGAAGGATCTGGTTATTTTTGATGCGGGTATGGTTCGCCCAGGTCAGGAGGGCAGCTACGCTCCAGCCGCTATGCTACCGAATGCACAGCGCTTTGATTTTAAAAATACACTGGCTGATAACAGTAATCCGGTCCCAAGTATGATGTGTAGTAGCGAGCAATTCACCGAACACATGCAAGTCGCGGGAGTTAATCAGAATTCACGTGTTGTCATTTATGAAGACCAAGGTTTATTTAGTTCAGCACGGGCATGGTGGATGTTTAAGGCTATGGGCTTTGATAACGTAAAAGTCTTAAGTGGAGGTTTAGCAAAGTGGTTGGCTCAGGGATTTGATGTTCATTCTGAGTATTACACGCCGACAACAAAAGGTAACTTTGTCGCACAGCCCCGTAAAGATTATTTTATCACGGCAGAACAGGTACTAAATTCACTTTCAGATACGAGTATTATCACGCTAGATGCAAGGCCTACAGCTCGTTTTACTGGCGAGCAAGCAGAGCCACGTGATGGCATGCGCAGTGGTCATATTCCGGGTAGTCGTTCTTTACCTTTGTCAGATGTATTGAATGACGGGGAGCTTAAGTCTCTTGATGCATTACACACATTGTTCAACTCACATGTAAATGGACACACTCAGCTGCAATTTAGCTGTGGCTCAGGAGTGACGGCCTGTGCCCTTGCTTTGTGTGCGGATGAGTGTGGTTATACTAACCTTCGGGTTTACGATGGTTCATGGAGTGAGTGGGGAGCTTGTCACGATTTACCTATTGAAAAAGGTCCGCATCAATAAATGCAGCGTAGTTATGCCAGCTGCCGATACTATTTTTGTTAAGTGGCTGGCGAATTTGCTTTTTACTCGCTGTCGCAGATGCTGCGTTATTTTTATAAAATGCCAAACAGCTTGCTTGCCAATTTAAGTTACAAAATGCATAAAGCTTTTGGGTTTGTTTAATTGGCTCTTCGACTAACTGCTCGTAACTCTGTAAATACACTTGTTTAGGGTACTTAGTGGCAAAGTGCGTCGCTAAAGCGGTGTAGTCTTGGTGAAAGGCGACAATATCGTAAAATGTAAAGCTGTAATGGTGAAAGACACTTTGCGGGTTATATAACTGCCTGTAATTGGCTACGCTGCAATCATGCCAATTTCGTTGCATACACACTATTTTGGCGTGAGGAAAAGCCGCTAAAATAAAATCAATATAGTAAAAATTAAACGGTTGTTTATCACAACTGCGCAGTGTGTTACTGAGTTTTTCGGCTCGTTGTTGGTAGTGGGTTATTGTTTGGTGAATGTCAGCGCTAGCGTAAGCCTTTGCGAACATTTCACTATCAATAACACGGTTTGATTGTGTGCCATGTTGCATGAGTTGTGCGATATCATTCAGTTCGCCAATCCCTTGTAATTCATCACTTTGGTTAAGTATTTTTTCAACGAGAGTGGTGCCTGACCGCGGCATCCCTACAACAAACACAGGGGCAAAGTCAGAGTTACTAGGGGTTAATTGACTGTGTGTGCTGTGTCTCATTAATGTTTGGCAGAACTGACGATGTTGCTGTGATTGATAGTTAAGTTGTTGCGCAATAGCTTGTTTACTGTGCGTAAAGTACTTAAATGCATTCTCGTAGTCGTTTAAATGCTCATAATTTAAAGCAAGACTATGGAAATACGCCTGTTGATCACTCGCTGTATGTACGCGTTGAGCTTGGGGGTGTAACACGTTTAAGTGCTGCTTAGCTTCTTCGGTATTGTTCAACTCGGCCAGTGAATAATGGGCTTGATAATAGTGCTCGTGTTCAGTAATAAGCTGCTTTAATAATGTTTTAGCTTCGCCAAACAGGCCGTGAACTTTTAAGGCCACTGCTAAGTTATAGCTTATTTGAGGTGTTTGCTTATCAAGTTGATAGGCTGATTGTTGAAATGTAAGGGCATCATCATAATAGCCTAAGCGAGTTGCAATGTTGGCGAGTGTATCTAACTCCAACGCACTGTAATGCTGTGTTGCCATTGCACTTTTATAATGAACAGTGGCGCGACTTATCTCCCCTCGCAATATAAGGTGCTTAGCGAGGTTTAAATGATAAATATTTAAAGGCTCAATACTGAGGGCTTTTTCAATTAACTTAACCGCTTTATTTAAATCACCGGCAGCTGTATTTACTTCACTGAGTAAAAAGTAGCTAACGTGATCATGCGGGTTTTGCTGCAGGCGTAAAACTAACTGCTGGTGGGCTTCAGCCAGTTGTTTATTCGCTAGAAGTTGATGTATATGTGTGCGAAGCGCGTGTTGAGTACTATTAAGCATGGTTCATCTTAAAAGCCTTGCGGTAAACCAGCAAGGCTTTTATGAGATAGGCTAATTATAGCTCAAAGTTATAACTAAATTTTAAGCCAATAGTACGGGGTGCTGTTGTGTAGTGGCCATATACACGTTGTAACTCAGGTAACTCTTTGTTTAGCTCAGCATATTGAGACTGTCCTGCCCATGACTTATCACGGCGTACAGAGGTAAATGCATACTTATCAAAAAGGTTATCGATGTATAAGGTTGCTGACCACATATCGCCTGTAATTTTTGCTGATAAATTGCTAAGAGCGTAACCTGGCAGTATTTCACCGTCAGCTTTTAAACCTACTTTTGTGATTACATCGCTTTGGGCTGTAATCCCGTAGTTTACGCTAAGTAACTTATCACCGAGGATGTCTTGCTCATAACGCAGACCAAATGAGAACTGATGTTCAGGTGCTCCCGGTAAACGGTCTCCTTTTGCGCCGTCATAGTAGCTTTGATAGTGTGCAAGTTTGTCATCAAGAACACCAAATAAATAAGGTGTATCTTCAGTTAGCTCTGCTTTAGCGTACGCGTAGGTTGCATAAGCAGCCCATCTGTCGCCAATCATGGCACGGGTAGACAGTTCAACACCTTTTGAGTTGGCAGAGCCTGCATTTGACGTGATAAGTTCTTGGCCGTTAACAGTACTGCTGCCGACTTGCGCATCTTTCCAATCAACGTTGAATAGCGCGGCATTAAAGTGCAAGCGATTACGCAACCACGATGATTTAAAACCAAGCTCGTAGTTAACGGTGGTATCCGGTTTATAATCTTCTTCGTTTGGAAGTGCACAAACGATTTGTTGCTCTGGCAATACGTCTGGGCATGGTGCAATCCCATTACCACCACCAATACGGAAACCTTCACTGACGGTAAAGTAAGCAAGAATACCATTATCAAACGTGTAATTAGCATTAAACTTAAATAAGTTACCACTATCGCTTGCACTGACATTTTCCATTACTAGGTTATCAAGTGAATCAAAGTCGCCTGAATATAGTGGTGTTGCAGAGCCCGACGAAGTCGATACGTCATATTCATAAAAACGCGCACCTAAAGTGACATCAAACTGATCAGTGATGCTGTAGCCAATTTCACCGAAAATAGCTTTTTCAGTGGTTTCATTATCTGAAATGAGAATGTATTCAAGATCTTCTTCTACATTTAAAATGCCACCCCCCCAGTACTCAGTAAGACCCGGCGTATACTCGCGGTCATCAGAGTGGCTTTCTAGTTTGTTGTAGAAACCGCCGACAATCCAGTTGAGGTTACCACTGCTGTTTGATACGAGGCGCAGCTCTTGAGTGAAATTATCGCGCTCTGATGTATCGTGCGTGTAACCAACAAATGCAGGGAAATCAGCATAGCCAGACCAAATATCGTAGAGTAGGTCTGTTTGGTCTCGTTGACCCGACTGCTCGTAGCTTGACCAGCCAGATGCTGAAACAAGTTCAGCAAAACCAAGATCTGCTTTTATTTCTAAGCTTAATAAATCGTTTTCTTCTTCTCCAGGTTCAAGCACTCGCGCGACATTGTCGTATTTACCTAGTACGCCTTGCAAAGCACTGCTATCAGCCAACGAGCCGTATTGCGATGTTGAGTTGCCGCCATTTTCTTGTTTTTGATAGAAGTAGTTAAGCGTTGCATCAACTGTTTCTGTTGCTAACCAACGAAGTGATAAGCGGGCAGTGGTAATTTGCTCATCGTTCACGTCACTGACGCTTTTAAGGTTCGCATTAACGTCGCTACTGTCGCTAAAGTCAGGATTTGGGTTAGACACACCCGGCTCTTTAACCACGTGGGTGTAATCAATGTAACCTGGATTATCGTAATAGTTCAAGCTGGCACGTAATGCGAGTTTATCGTCAATGAGTGGGGTGTTAAATACCACACCAAACTCACCGCCAGTGCCATCACTTTCATTCATGCTGAATACATCACCGGTTACTTTACCTTCAGTGATATCAAGTTCTGGCTGCTTTAATAAATAGCGAATTGCGCCACCTAAAGTACCTGCACCATACAGGGTGCCCTGCGGACCAATGAGGACCTCTACACGGTCAACATCAGTTAAACGCAAATCGATGCTGAGCGGTATTTCACCAACATAAGTTGCAACAGTGCCACTGTCAGAAATACGGTCTGAGGTATTTGTATTAAGACCACGTACAATGATCGGAGACCCTTCACGACCACCTTGGTCAGAAATTGTTAAACCGGGTACCCAGCGTGCAACATCTTCAAGATCGCCAATATTCTGATCGCTAATTACATCACCATTTAAAGCGGTGATATTAAGTGGCGCATCTTGTACTGAACCTGCTCGTCGCGTTGCAGTGATTTGAATAGTTTCAATTGATTTATCAAGTTCAACAGTATCATCAGCAGCGAGTGCGATGTTGCTATTGATTAAAACCGCAGAAATTGCACTGGCAAGTAGAGCAGGCTTAAAGGTATTCATGTTTGATTCCGATAAAGTTACAGTAAAATTATGCTTAAAAAACACACTAAGTTAATAGTTTAAGCAATAAATAAAGGATATTAAGTGAATTTATATCCAATTATAATGTATTTTTATTCTTGCAGTCATGCGTTATTTGCAATTAAATGCAAAATAATTGAATAAATACTCTACTTTACTGTTATTTATCGGTAAATGGGCAGTGAGTGCAGCCATTGGAACAGCAATGACCACGCTTTAAAAAGAACCAGCGGCTAAATACCATGTAGTTGTTCTGCATTGTGTAATCGAGATTTTCTATTAAGTTTCCATGATGCGAAAAGGGTTTAGCAAAAGCCAATTGCTGTGCAAGGGGCTGTTCATATAGTGTAGATAAAAATAGATTTATCTTTTTAATTGTACAATCACGGCATAAACAGGATGTTGCGGCGTCATCAAGTGGTAAAATAGCAGGTAACTCATTACACCAGCATGCGTTTATATCGTCGGCACGACATGTCAGTGTCGCATTACACTGTGAACAACTAAGGATGGTCATTGGCTAGAAGTAATTTTTTGGTATTAATAGGTAAGCATAGCAAATGGATAAATTAGACGCACTAAGTCAGTTTGCGAGTTTTGGTAAGAAACGCGAGCAAGCTGTGGCTGTAATCGTTAATACCGCAGATGATCAAGGCGCTATATATACACTAACAAAAGCAACTTTTTGTAATGTACTAGAGCGTGTGATCAGCAATGAAATTGATATTGATGAGTTAGAATTATGGGCGAGTGTTTTAGAGTCACGCCAAGATATCGATGAAAGTGCTGTTGAAGGGGCTATTTTTGCGTTGAGTAATGCTGAGCAAATGGGCGAGCTGAATAAAGAGACGCTGATTACGTTATTAGCACTTATTAAGTAACTTTTGTTGGCCCTGTGATTGCACAACCGGGAGTGAGTAATAAAAAACCGTGCTGCTTTAACAAACACGGTTTTATTATTTTTAATAGCTGTCGCTACTTATGATAACTCAAGCAAGTTTCTACTTCGTTTTTGGAACCTAAAATCACCGCAACACGTTGGTGAATGGCATTAGGTTGGATATCCATAATGCGCTCAGTGCCGGTAGAAGCAATACCGCCAGCTTGTTCAATTAACATTGCCATAGGGTTTGCTTCGTATAGTAAACGTAATTTGTTTGGTTTATTGGGATCTTTTGTGTCAGTAGGGTAAGTAAAAATCCCCCCTCGACATAACACGCGGTGAACATCTCCGACCATTGCGGCAATCCAGCGCATGTTAAAGTTGCGTCCACGAGGACCTGTATCACCAGCAATCAAGTCAGTAATGTAGTTTTGCATAGCCGGTTGCCAATGACGTTGGTTAGAGGCGTTAATTGCAAACTCACTGGTCTCTTCAGGGATACTGGCAAAGTCTTCTGTTAATAAAAAGGTACCGTGTGTTTTATCTAACGTAAAAAAGCGAGTGCCTTTACCCGTTGTTAATGCCAGTACTGTCGATGGGCCATATAAAACATAACCAGCCGCAACTTGGTTTTTACCTGGTTGCATGAAAATGCTTTGGTCAGCTGGGTCTGCACCTTCAGGGGCTTCCATTATTGAAAAAATAGTACCAACTAAGGAGTTTATGTCGGTATTTGATGAACCATCAAGCGGGTCAAACGCCACAATATACTTTGCGTCCGGATTCCCTGCTACAGTGAAATCTTCTTCTTCAGAAGCGATGGCTTTTACGTAGCCCGATTCTAATAAGATATCTTTTAAAAGCTGGTTGGTAAGGACATCAAGCTTCTTTTGTGTTTCACCTTGAATATTTTCATCAAGAGTTGACCCTAATACGCCAGAAAGGGCGCCTTGGCCAACACGGAATGAAATTTCTTTACATGCCGCAAGAACCGTTCTGATCAATGAAATCAGTTCTCGTGGGCAGCCATCTTCTAACAATACCGGTGGGAGTCTACGCATTCTATTTTCCTGATAACGTTGTAGCTAGACATTTTTTAGTGTGAGAGAGAATGTCTTAGCAAGCGCTGAATTTCGTCTTAAATAGCTGTTTTTTATCGGCGATACTTTATACTGCCTAATACCTGTACAGTATTTAAAACGCGAATAACAAAGATAAGATTATGCAAAAAATACCATTACTACGATACCTGCTCTTAGCTGTGTTACTTACTATGATACCCCAAGCACACGCAGCAATTAAGTCTATAAATGATTTTACTGAAAAAATGACACATTTTTCAGGTTACTTTTCCTTTTATTACGACACTGAAAACGGCAAAGTCTATGTTGAGGTAGATAAACTCACGCAGCCGTTTTTATTACAACAAAGCTTGCCGTATGGCGTTGGCTCGAATGATATTGGTCTAGACCGAGGGCAACTTGGCAATACCCACCTTGTGCAGTTCGAGCGTTTTGGCGATAAAGTCATGTTACGTGCACTCAATACGTATTATCGCGCTAACACTACTAATGTCGCTGAACAACAAAGTATAAAAGAGGCATTCGCGTCAAGTATTCTTGCCGGCTTTGATGTTGTCGCCCAATCCGATTCTGCCACCCTAATTGATTACACTCCTTACTTATTAAGTGATGTGCATGGCGTTACTCGCAGCTTAGCAGCTCGGGGGCAGGGTAGTTTTAATGTAGACGCCAATCGAAGTGCGGTGTATTTAACGCGCTCAAACGCATTCCCAGAAAATACTGAGCTTGAAGCGGTTTTAACCTTTCAAGGTAGCAACCCTGGTAAGTATGTTCGTCAAGTTAGTGCGCACCCTTATGCGCTGACAGTGCACATGCATCACTCTTTAATTAAATTACCCGATGACAACTACACGCCGCGTAAATTCCATCCGCAGGCTGGTTTTTGGAGTATTGAACATAAAGATTATGCGGCACCACTGGATGAAACCATGTATGTGCGTTATATCCCGCGTCACCGTTTAGCTAAAAAAGATCCAAGCTTACCAGTTAGTGAGCCCATTGAGCCGATTGTGTATTATTTAGATCCAGGTGTGCCTGAGCCAGTGAAAACAGCACTGATAGATGGGGCTAAATGGTGGAACGATGCTTTCACAGCAGCAGGCTACAAAAATGCCTTTATTGTGAAGGTGCTGCCTGATGATGCTGACCCTATGGATGTGCGCTACAACGTGATTCAATGGGTGCATAGAGCAACCCGAGGATGGTCATATGGCAGTTCAGTGATTGACCCACGTACGGGTGAAATTATTAAAGGCCACGTGACTCTTGGTTCATTGCGTGTACGTCAAGATATCTTACTAGCAGAAGCATTAGCTGCCCCGTATTTAGAAGGGAATGAAGTGGCAACGCGTTTACATGCGATGGCGCTTGACCGTATTCGCCAACTCAGTGCGCACGAAGTAGGGCACACTCTGGGTATTTCTCACAACTTTGCAGCGTCTGTTGCCGACAGAGCCTCTGTCATGGATTACCCGCATCCTTTATTAAGTTTTAATGAGCAAGGTAAATTGGATGTTAGTCGCGGCTATGCATCTGGGATGGGCGTTTGGGATACTCAAGTCGTTAAATATGGCTACAGTGATTTTAGCAATCAAGATGAAACAAAGCAGCTTGCTGCTATTCTTGCCGAAAACAAAAGTAAAGGTCTTGAGTTCATCTCAGACAGTGATGCTCGGGCACAAGGTGGGGCACACCCTACGGGACATCTTTGGGATAATGGCAGTTCGCCCAGTGATGAATTAGTGCGTGTACTTGCTGTGCGCAAACAAGCACTCGCTAGTTTTGGTATTCATAATATTAAAACGGGTACTGCATTGTCGCAGTTAGAGGAAATGTTAGTGCCGTTATATTTGTTCCACCGCTATCAAGTTGAAGCTGCAGTAAAGCTCGTAGCTGGCGTAAACTACGAATATGAAGTACGAAATGGCTCACAACCTAAAGGTGCACAGGTGGTTGCAAAACAAACGCAACAATTAGCCGTTAATGCGCTTCTTGAAACGCTTAAGGCTGATAATCTTGTCTTGCCTGAATCGATATTATCGCTTATTCCGCCAAAAGCGTACGGAGAGTCAAAATCACGTGAGAGTATTGTTGGTCGTACAGGACTGACCCTTGATGCAATGGCACTTCCCGAAGTGGCGGCGACACATAGTTTAAGCTTACTGTTTAATAGTCAACGTGTTAACCGTTTGGCACAACAACACGCCAGAAGCGATGCGTTTTATGGGTTAGATGCGTTATTAGCACAAACGTATCAGCAAATTTTTGAGCAAAAAATGGATGACGGCCTAGCGGGTAAAATAACTCAGCGTGTACAACTGTTAACGGCAAAGCAGTTCGCTGATTTAGTTGCCAGTGATGAGGTTGATCCTGAGGTGCAAGCGCAGTTTCGTTATTACTTGGCAAAGCTTGCAAAAAGTTATCAGCAAGAGTCAATGCTAGGCAGTGCCTCGGTAGGGAACAGTGCATTTAAGCAATTTTTGAGCGAGCAGGTGTCGCAATTTTTAGACACGGGGAAATGGCCGGATAACTTTAAGGCATTACCCATGCCTCCGGGCTCGCCAATTTAACTTATTAGTCTAAAAAGTAAAACGCCAAGCCTTACCATGGATGAACGTTTAAGCTATTGTGAAAGCGACGTTAGGCCTTGGCGTTTTACTTGCATAAAATTGGATATTTGCTAATCTAGCGGCCTCTCTTTTTTGTCTTTTTGGGGTGTATATGGCGTTACTCTCTCGCTCGTTATTGGCAGCGGCCATTGCATTCTCTAGCTTTTCTAGTTATGCCTCGTTAGAAAAAAAACAATGTGAGGTCGAGCTAAGTCATGGCTTAATTATTACTGACGATGTCATTCGTATTGTTGATAAAGGCCAAACTCGTGTGCAAATTAATAATAATAACCAGCTGTTTATTCGTGGTTATTGGGTTGATTTAAATCCAGAAGAAACCAAAGTTGTTGAGCAATTTAGTCTTGGTATCCGAGATACGGTGCCAGAATTAGTTGAACTGGCCACTGACGGTGTGAATTTAGGGTTGAGCGCAATTGAACAAGTTGTTGAAGGGATGTCTGATAAAGAGCCTGAAGTATTAAAAACTCAACTACAATATGTAGAACGCGCGTTGATGGATAAATTTAAGCGCGGTGATGACTTTTTCTTTATTGCTCCGCAATCATTATCGAAAATTGATGATTTCTTTACCAAAGAGATCAGTCAAAAAATTCACTCAGCGGTGCATGGTTCATTAGGCGCTATTTTAGTTTCGTTAGGGGATGCCTTTAAATCTCGCGAAGGGAATATTGAAGACCGCATCAACGACATGGGACAGCGTATGGATATTATATCTAAAGAAATAGATAAGTCCCTCCAAAAGAAAGCAGAGCAACTTGAAATGAAAGCCTCTGAGTATTGTGAGTGTTTGAACTCGTTAGATGTTACCGAGTCACGGTTGCAAAAAATAGTACCAGGGATGGCTGACTTTGATTTGGTACAGATTAAATCCTAGTACAGTTCAGGCCTTAGTTAGGTAATCAATAATAAAAAGCCCAGTTGTTTTCTGGGCTTTTTAGTGTCATGTACTGTGTTGTTTTAAATGTGCTGACACACTGAGAACTCATTATGACAAATGCACATAAATAACACGTTAAGTGTACTCATTAGCTAAACTTAGCTGTTTCGGTTTCTAAGTTTGTGGTGAGGCCTTTAATTAAATCAGTCGCAGTGTGTGCTTGATTTGATACATTGGCTGTTTGTGCTGCGGTATCAGAGATGGTCACAATACGTTTTGCCGTATCTTCACCTGCATCTAGCTGCTCTTTCGCTGCAATTGCAATTTGGTGACTCATTTGAGCAATGGCACTAAGCGAGCTGGCGACGCGATTAAGCGCTTCGTTTGCTTTAGTCGACTTTTCTACCGTTTGTTCACTGGTTGCAATACTTAACGACACGGAAGATTTAGCGTCTTGCGTTGCTGATTGCAGTTTCCCAATCATATTACGTATTTCTTCGGTACTGGTTTGAGTACGCTGCGCAAGACCACGCACTTCATCGGCGACAACGGCAAAACCACGACCTTGCTCCCCCGCTCGGGCGGCTTCAATGGCTGCATTCAAAGCAAGTAAATTTGTTTGCTCAGCAATACCTTGAATAACGCTAAGTACGTTAGCGATATTATTTACCTCATCATCAAGTACTTGAATGTTATTGCCCGCATTGTCAATTTGCTTCTCTAACAGGGCAATGGTTTCGGCTGCTTCGTTGGTTAAATGGCTGGCACTTTGCCCTTGATTCTCAGCTTCTTGGACTGAATAAGCGGCTTGCTCAGCATGCTCAACGACGGTTTGCGCTGAGGCGGTTAATTCGGTAATTGCAGAGGCGACTATCTGCGTTTCCTCATTTAAGCTGCGAGTAAGTCTATCAAGTTCAATTGAACGTGATTCATTGTCAACACTTTGATTTTGTAAGCTGTCGGTCACGTCTTTAATACCGCCAACAACGCCTCGCAAACCTTGTTGCATATAATGCATTGCGGCAATAATGCTTTCACTAGGAGCATCTTGGCGAATAGGCGAATGTAAATTACCACGCGATACGTTTTTAACAATGCCAATTACTTCATCAATTTCACCGCCTAAAGCATTGGTGAGTGATGAGCCAAACCGAGCGATAGCAAACGTGAGAGCTATCGCAATGAGCATTGATAAAGCGAGCAACCATTTTGCGGTGCTCCAGTAGCGCTCATCAACTTCTTTTGCGCTGATACCAGTACCAACATACCAACCGAACAGAGGTGTTTTTTGCACGACAGAGGTTAAGTCGACGGTTTCACCGTCACGGACAGAGTCCCAATGATAAGTAATAATTTTATTGGTAGTATTACCCACCAGTTTTTCAACCATGCGACCAATACTATTACCACTGGCATCTTTAAAGTCATTAAAGCTCGTACCATGCAACTCGGGATCATGCGGAGTAGCAACAAAATCAAGGTTGTTGTCGACCACATACACGTATTCAGAGTCGTGATATTTATTTTCTCTAAGTACTTGGATTGCGAGTTTTTTGGCTTGTGCTTCTTCAAGTTGACCGTTTTTAACCATCAACTCAAATTGTTCTACAATGTTGGTAGTACTTTTCATTAGTTGGTTTATGCGAGCGATATTGTCGCTTTCACTGGCATGACGTAATGATTGCAAACCTAGTAAAGCTATCGCTGATAACGCGATAAAAATAGCGATAGCAAAAAAGGTGATTTTTGTTTTTAAAGCTAGTCCTGATAACACAGTCAGCCTCCTTTATTATTTCCCCTTTAATCTTCTACCATGTTTATCAGCATTAATTAAGAAAAAATGACAGCGTTATCATGATTTTTACTCAAGTCCCTATTTAGAGTATCAGTTCAGCGTCTGTTAGCGGACGATACTCACCACTATTTAAGTTTTCATCAAGGTGAATGTCGCCTATTTTTTCACGATGCAATTCAACGACTTTATTGCCAACAGCGGCAAGCATTCGCTTAACTTGATGGTACTTACCTTCGCAGATTGATAAACGTAAACTGTAACCCGCAAGTTGCTCAACAATGGCTGGGCGAGTTAACTCTTTTTCGTTATGTAATTGCACACCTTGCTGTAGAGCTAAAATAGCGTCTTCATCGATAGGCTCTTGTGTTTCAACTAAATACGTTTTGAATTTATTGTGTTTAGGGGCCGTAATTTTGTGTGACCAATCGCCATCGTTAGTGATGATAACAAGACCTGTCGTATCGATATCTAAGCGTCCGGCAACATGAAAATCACTCATGTTTGGTTCGTCTAATAAGTCAAACACAGTTGGGTGTAAGTCATCTTTATTTGCGCATACATAGCCTGAGGGCTTATTAAGCATAAAGTAGCGTTTACCTAAAAATACTAACGGTTCGCCTTGCCAACGTACATCGTCTTCTTGAGTAATTGAATAATCAAACGAGGTGATCACCTCACCATTAACGCTAGCGTACTTACGTTTTATACCCGCTCTGGTTTTACTGCGAGGTAACTCTGCAATATGGCTGATAAATTTATCTAAACGGCATGGAAATTTCATTGGGATCACATTTTTAGTCGGCTACAATGGCGGCGAGTATAGCGGATACTAGTGACCTATGACAGTACAGCAAGGACAAATTTTACAGTACTACAATGCGCAAATAGAGCAGGGAGTCTTAAGTGATGATGTTGCTCAGCGCAATGCCATTACTGCGCTTGATAGTTTAGCCTTTGAGTTAACAGCCCCAACACCTTTCTGGAAAAGACGAAAGCCAATTAAAGGCCTTTATCTGCACGGTCCAGTTGGACGCGGTAAGTCGATGCTGATGGATGTGTTTTTTCATCATGTCGATATCGAAGCAAAAGTGCGGTTGCACTTTCACCATTTTATGAAGCAAGTGCATGCACGTTTGGGAGAATTACAAGGACAAAAAAATCCGCTGTCTGTTATAGCCAAAGAGTGGGCCACGCGAATTAAACTACTTTGTTTTGATGAATTTTTTGTCTCTGATATTGGCGACGCAATGATTTTAGCAGGGCTTTTTGAAGCGCTATTCGAGCATCAAGTTGTACTGGTTGCCACCTCAAATTGTCAGCCTGAGAGGCTATATTGGAATGGCCTACAACGTGCACGTTTTTTACCGACTATTGATTTATTACAACAACATTGCTGTGTGATGAGTGTTGCGGGCGAGACTGATCATCGGCTTCGCTTTGGAAAACAAAATAAACACTTTGTTATCAATAATGATGAAGCAATAAAAGAGCGCTTTTATGCGCAAGAGCAAGCAATTACTGAGCACCAGGCTATAACGGTTCACAATCGACATATTTGCTACGTGCTAAAGGCAAAAGAAGCCATTATGTTTGATTTTATGGCGCTGTGCTCAGGAGCACGCAGTACGGCTGATTATATCTATTTAGCTGAGCAGTTTAAGCGAGTGTATTTGCTTAACGTCCCCGTTATGGGACGAGGTGCGACAGGTAAGCAGATAGTACACGGTATTGAAGACAGTTATCAGCGTGAGAAACAAGATTTGCAAGAACATTTTTTAGATGATGAAGCGCGGCGTTTTATTGCTTTAGTGGATGAATTTTATGATAGAAATAGGCTGTTGATTATATCAGCTGAGGGGAGCATAAGTGAGTTGTATCAAGGCCACAAGTTAGCATTTGAATACGCCCGAGCAGAATCACGCCTTATTGAGGTACAAACATGGTGAAAAAAAGACGAAGCCATCACGCTTCGCCTTTACCAGGGATTGCTTGGGAGCATTAAAATATTTTTTTAGAAGCTATATTGCGCTCCAATAAACATATAGCGGCCTTTACCACCACCCCAATCAGAGTTGAAGTTACCTGTTCCATGTGGGAAAAACGCCCCATTGTTATCAAAGATGTTGTTAATACCACCTGATAAACGTAATTCGCTGTTATTATCTAGTTCCATAGTGTATGAAGCTGCTAAGTTGTGTTTTATAAATGAGCCAAACTTTTGAAATGCAAGTGGCTCAGGGTTACTAATACAATCAGCTGATTCATTTGCACACTTTTCAGTATTTTTAGCAATCGCTTTTTCGTAATCTCGATCTAGCTGTTCATCTTCTCGGAAGCTTCCTTGGAACTGAGAGCTCCAACGAATACGTAAGTTTTCATTGCTCCACGAAAGCGAGAATGCAGCTTTATCTTTACCTCGTCCATAGCCAACATAGTTGGTTGTTACGAAATCACCATCTTCACCTAAAAATGTTTGAGAGTGTTCAATGATATGGTTGTAATCAAGTTTGACTGCGATATTACCCATGTCATCTAGGTCAAAGTTATAGGTAGCTACAACGTCATAACCGCGAGTTCTAATTTCATCAAGGTTATATTCACGCTGCTGTATCTTATTGATTTGTCCATCACTACCGCGGGTAATATCATTACAAAATGGGTTAGTCGTACCATAGCCAGTATTTGATGCGTAACATTGATATAGAATATTCTCATTACTTATTTCATCAATTGCATCCTCAATTGCGATATCGTAATAATCAACCGCTAAATTGAAGTCTTTTAGACTCTCTGGTGAATAAGTAAAGCCAGCAGTATAAGTATCTGCGGTTTCTTCTTTTATATTACTGTTACCAGATGATGGAGAATAACCACTGTTGTCATCATCAAGTTCAAAACTAGCATCCTCTGTAATTAGAGCTGCGATAGCTGGATCTAGACGACAGTTATTGTGACCTATATCGTCAGAAGTTGCTGTCACCCCATCACAGATGTCTTTGTATGAATCGTAATCACCACGTTCAGGTGACATGAATTCGGTAATTGTAGGAGCGCGTTGAGCTCGTGCATAATTTGCACGTAAAGCGAGTGTATCAACAGGTTTCCAAAATAACCCTAACTTATAACTAGCAACAGTGCCTACTTCGTCAATGTCGTAGTTAGAGATACGTATTGATGTTTCAGCGTCTAAACTTTTTGCTAAAGGAGCATCACGTAAAAGGGGAATACCAAACTCTGCGAAGGCCTCAACTACATCAATTTCACCGTAAAATTCTGGCATGTAGTTATAAGTAATACCGCCCGTTTGCATGTCTGTAGATGTTTTAATGTCTTGCGAATCTCTACGATATTCACCACCAAAAACAGACGACACATAACCCGCTGGTAATTCGAATAAATCACCACTAATGTAACCCATTAAGGTAAGTTGTTCATTGGTTGTTTCAAGTACTGGTGTCGAGCGGATCCAGTCAGCCATTTCAGGTGTGATAGAGCCTTCACCAAATAAATTAACAGCAACACAACCTTCATCACGTGCATCACTGTCAGCACATTGAATAGTGCCATCATTTAGCTTTTCAGCATCAAGGGCTTGTGCTAAACGTACTAAGCTAAGTTCATTGGCGCGTACTTGTTTTTGCTTGTATCGACCATAACCCACAGAAACATCCCAATCCCACATTTCATCAAACATAGTGCCTTGTAAGCCCGCCCATGTTCGAATTGTCTCGCGGTTATTGTCAGTGCTAATATTGCCCACTTCATTGAATCTTCGGTCCCAATATATACGGTCTTTATACGGGTCGCTATCGATAATTCTTTGCGGTACGTAAGGGTTATCAATAGGAATATAACCAGCTGAGAATGGTTCTGCTTCACCAGTCGTTGGGTTAATATAAACGACCTCACTGCCTTCTGATGTGTCTTCTGGTGATTTGTTATTAAATGAACCACTTTTACTAAATTGCACTTGCGCATATGCAGTAGTGCTATCATTGATATCAAAATCAGCTTTTAGAGCAAGTGATAAGTTATCACTCGGTACGTTTAACATTACATACTGAGCTGAGTTGATGCCGTATAATTCTTCGTTTCCAGCCCAATCATCACGTAAATTTGTACCGTCATACCAAAACTGCGTATCATTCTTTGAGCTTTCTAAGAAAACACCGCCAGGAAGACCGTCACTTCTATCTCGCCAATCAGCACGTGTGGTATCGCGCATACATTGGTCGCCTGTAGTTGTGCCAACACCATTACATAGTTCATCTTCGTTATAGAATACGTCGGCTTCCATCTGGGCACGTTTTCTATCGTAGTAACTAATACCAAAATCGCGGTCCCAGTTTGCACTGACATACATATAACCACGGTCTTCTGCAAATGAACTGCCGTAGTTTGCATCTATGGTAAAGGTTTTACCTCCACCTTCATCAGTGCGGCCAGTTTTAGCCGAAAAGTCAAAGCCTTCTTTTTTCGACTGGGTAATAATATTAACTACACCGGCTACGGCATCAGCGCCATAAGTAGCAGAGGCACCACCACTAATGATTTCAACACGTTCAACCATACCACTAGGGATAGTGTTAAGGCTTACATAGTTACCACTGTAACTATTTGCTACAACACGACGACCATCTATTAGGGTAAGAGTTCTATTAGCACCTAGATTACGAAGTTCAACAGTTGATAAACCCGTATTAGAGTTATTTGATTGGCTAGTCGTGTTACCAATATCTATACCTAAACCGGGCATATTATCCACAAGTATATCTGATAAATTAGATAAACCAGTGTCTTCAATCGCCGCTTTATCCATCGTTACTAAGGGGGTTGTTACAGAAAAACTATCACGCTTTAAGCGTGAACCAGTAACAATGATTTGCTCAACGTCTTCTTTGGCTTCGGGTTCAACATTAACAGAGTTCGTTGTTTGTTGACGGGCAATTTTAACTTCTTCAGCTTCATTTGCATAAGCTTGCTGGCATAAAGCGCTCGTTACAGCAAGCGCGATAGCACACGGTTTGATTAGTTGATTTCTCACGGGTGTTCCTACTTATGTTGTGTTTATTTTTAGTTCTAAAAAACCAGAGTGAAGCTCAATTAAGGGCAGTTAAGTATAAATGTACAGCGAGCAACACTCTGGTTGTCAGGTATTGACGTTAAAACTTTTATATAAATGTGAATGCAACTACAACTAACCATGACTCGTTTATGTCTCTATTTAACATCTATTGAATGTCTATTTATTTAAAATCAGTAGGTTAACTGTGAGGATGCTATTAACTAGTTCTTAACTTTAAAGCTGGTTAAAAGGGAGGATTTAAGATAACTTGAATAAGCTATATACTGCTACATACCAACAATGAGGGTTATTTTGAGTTAATGGAAACAACTAATCGTGCTTATCAATTGGGTCGTTGTGTTATTAACCCGCTAGAAAACAAACTGATCCATGATAATAGCGAGCAAATCTTACAACCAAAGTTTATTGAATTACTCGCTTGTCTTGTTGCGCGTTATCCTGAAGCTATTACCCGAGAAGAGTTAATCAATATTGTATGGGAGGGGAATTTTTATGTTGGTGAAAAAGCATTAACCAATGCAATATGGCATTTACGTAAAGCATTTAAAGAGCTTGACCCTGAACAGACTTATATAGAAACGTTGCGTAAAACAGGATATCGACTGGTTCAACCTCCCTCTGAATGTGCGTTAAGTGGAAACGAAAAAAACAAAAGTAGGCGCTTATCATTGATTAGGCCGATTCTTGCGGGGGCTTTTGTAGCCATTTCTGTTATTAGTGTTGTTGCTTTGTATTGGCAGTTTTCTACCCAACCTGATAATCAAGATAATACTGCATTTTCACTCCCCCTTAACAGTATCGAAAGCGTAACAGCAAGTCCCGGGCGAGAAATATACCCTGCGATATCAAACGACCAGCATTATTTAGTGTATTTATGGCGACAGTTAGGCAAACCGACCAACTTATACTTACGTGATTTGCACTTTCCTGAGCACCCAGCAAAACAACTCACTGACTCACCTTACACTAAAGGCCACTCTGTATTCAGTCCTGATGCAAAGACTCTCTATTATTATCGGTATCAAACAAATAAGTTTTGTGAGATTGTTAAACTCTCTTTAGTGAACGCAACCAGTGTGGTACTGACTGAGTGTAGTCGTCAGTTTCGAACTGATTTAGACATTAGTGCTGATGGTCGTACATTAGTTTATATTGATGAACAAATTTCTGAATCTGGTAAGTCTGTTAGTCGCTTAAAACTACTTGATTTACATGCTAATCAATTAAGTGAAACATTTATACCCTGTACAGATCACTGTGACGTAATCGATGAATCAGTGTCATTTTCTCCGGATGCTCAGCAAGTAGTGGTGACTCGAAATGTTGAAAATGATCAAAAAGCATTGTTTTTAATCGATGTGTCTTCTGGGGAAAGCCGCCGCATTACCGATAATTTTGTTGATATTCATGGCGTTGATTGGCATCCACATAAAGATAAACTGGCTTTTACAGCTGTGGAAGCAGGAAAGCGTTATGGGTACTTTTACGACATAAGTGACAACTCTTTAATAAATACACAAATTGCAGGTATGAGTTCACCTAACTTTAGTAGTGATGGCAGTGTGTATTATCATCAGTGGGATCTCGATAGAGTGATCACGCGCTTGAAAATAGACGAGCAAGTTGCAAGCTCACCTTTTTCAATGCTTTCAACTAATTTTAGCTCTCGTTTTCCTGAATATAACGAGCAACAGAATAAACTTTTATATGTATCTGATGAATCTGGTAGTTCACAATTATGGATTGTGAACCCTGATAGTAGTTCTCGCAAACAGCTTACTGATTTTAGTCATGTTACAGGGCAAATACTCGATCCTACGTGGTCACCTGATGGCCGCTATATTTTGTTCTTTTTGGAAAATAAAGGACGCACGTCTTTATATTTTTATGATTTCAAAGTCGAGCAAAGCCAAGCGCTAACGCTGCCATTTAAGCCTGATATTAAGCCGAGATTTTCAGCAGACAGTCAATCGTTTTTGGTGTCGGATGGTGATTATTTATACCGTTATGATTTAAATGGGCAAATTAAAGGCAAGGCTGTAAATACTAAAGCTCGTTATGGTATTGAGACATCGCAAGGCGATATATTATTCAGTAACTCAAATGATGCTATTTGGGTTAAGCATCACGACACAGGTGTAGAAGAATTACTGGTACAGGATATTAATTTAGCGCATCACTATACATGGTTATATGTTGCTGAAAATGCTTTTCATGAAGGGCGTATTTATTACTATAAAGTGCGCTTAGGCGACTACCGTATTAGCTATTATGATTTAGAAACACAACGTCATTTTGATTTAATTGCGTTACCTGAGCGAGCATACAGCCGCTCATCAGGTTTAACCTACATACCTAATGAGCGTTGGTTAGTCTATACCGCTTATTTATTGCCTGATATAGAGATCAAGCGTTTACCTGCCGAGTTTATACCCTAGTTTCTCTAACTCTAGTTTTGCTGCCTCTGTTTTACAGCTTTGCCGGTAAGTATTAAAAGAAAAGGCATGTATATGTAATTACTGTGTCTTTATCTGATAGCCAAGGCAGCGAAATAGGGGACAAATTCTATGTAAAACAAGAGGGCTTAAGGCTAAGCGCGTACAAGCCTAAGTGGGTTTTAACACTGTGGGTTTAAAACTAAATGCCTTAAGTGCAAGTTCGTCTTAATCTGTTCAGTTACCTGTTATTCATTACCCATTACCCATTCTCATTAACGGTGTAGTTAACTGCAACACTAAGCACTCCCTTAAGCATAGGGGGGTTAATGTTGCAGCTTTAAATTGCATTTATTACAGTGGCTTTTTTTCACCGGTAAGCGTTGCTCTAAAAAACTGGTTGTTTTCCCATAGGAGCAATTCACCTTCTTTTCCTCGTTTGATTGAGCTGTCGATCGCGATAACCTTACCATCGAAACGCGTTTCGATTGATGGCATTGAAGTATGGCCTACGATTACCTTAGTCGCTTGTAACTTTCTTAGCACGCCAGCAACCGCTTCATCTTTAAGTTGCTCATCTCTAAAGTAGCCTCGATACCAGATAGGGCCTGTTTTTCCATGTAAAGTAGTCCATAAAGGATTGGCTTTTAATTCCTTCTTACTTTTAGATATGCTGTCTCTAAACGCTTGGTTTGCACTTTCAAGTGTCATGTTTAGATTCAGAAAGTCCTCATGAATGCCCCCATGTAAAAAAATAAAGTCATTTAATTTTATAATGGTTGATTTACTTCTTAACCAGCGGCCTAACACACTTTGCACGCTGTATTGCTCTGTTAGATTATCGTTAAAAAACGAGACGGTATGTTTATATTTGGGGTGCAGGTAGCGTTGGTCATTTCGCAAAACTAGATATTCATGATTACCGAGAAGGTAATGAACGTGACCTCCGGCAATTGCTGCTTGTTGCTCAAGCTTGAATACTAGCCAAAGTGCTTCTGTAACAGTGTCGCCACGGTCAAAAATATCGCCAGTTATGATTAGGTGCCCAGTACCATACTGCCAATTTAATGCGTCGTTTATTACACCATTGTTGATGAGCAATTTTTTAAATATTGCAAATTGCCCATGGATATCACTGATTGCAGCAAACTTTTTTACATCACTATATTGGTCATTGTCTGTCGCTTTAAACTCCTCAGGAATAGCAAGTGGGCCAGCATAGTTTGTAATTTCTAGCTTGCTGTTAATCACATCAAATTGTTGGATGTTATTGTTATTATAAAATAAATAAGGGCCATCATCATACTTGGTGCTTTTTTCATCGTTATTGTGTGCCAATGCTGTGGTGATAAACAATGAGTTTGTAAGAAGTAATGTGTAAATTAAAAACTTAGAAAAGAACATGTTAATACCTCGGGTTCTCTTTAATTGCGTATTACAAAGCTTTAAGAGATATAAAGCAAAGTGAGTAAATATATAAAGAGCAGATTAATGTAACGAAAATAATAAACGTAAAATCAAGCATTAAAGCCAGTACACCTTTTTGCTCTTCACGATACTTATGCTTTCGCTTTGCTATGGAGTGATTATTCATTTTTACCTCCTAATTTTCTATGTGCGTTACGTTTTTTGTCTCTATCATCAGGTGCTAGGGATGTACTCGAAGGTGTTAATTCATTGCAACATCCATCACTAAGGTAAGGCGAAAAGAGCACCTGTAATGAGTTATCGCAATTACAGAATGAGGTAACAAATCATTTAAACTCTATTTTTGATGGCTTATATGTCTTTTTTACATCTATTTTTAAATATTGTTTAATAAAAACAATTTGTTATGTTTTTTGATGGTTTATTAGCTTGTTTTATTACTGAGTCACACCTTGAAAAAGCGACTACTAAGAGTAAGAGCATTCGGCGCTGAAATAGTGTTAGAGGGAGAGTAAAGCATTGAGTGAGAACCACGACACTAATCTAAGTGTACTGAGGATGTTCGCTTAATGACTAAGCAAGCAAGTTATTATCATTTTTAAACAGCACATTCTTTTGATTTAAAGGGAGAGCTGAATATGCACAGAGTTGCTCATTGGGTTTTGCATTGTTGCCCAATGAGCGTGGTGAGTGCTTACTACTTATTTGTTGCCTTAAATAGAAATGAAATGCTTATGAACAGAGTTTCTAACTCAGCAAATTGTTTAACACTTGCAGTAAATGTCTGGGTTCATGTCGGAAATGTTGACACTTAAGCTGTACGAACGACGACAGTATGTTCTTAAACAATTCAGCAATTGCTCACTCAAGAGTTGCTTTTGTTCAACAGTACGACCTTGCATTATCGATGCGCTAATGTGAATAAAACCGTCTTTTCCTTCACCTAGCTGGTAGTGTTGATAAGCGATGGCACGCGTTTTTATGGTTGATAATTCGAATAAACCAGAATCAAAGACTGCCAAGTGTACTTTTTCAACCAGCACTTGCGGAAGAATTGGTAAGTCTTCAGAGTGTTCAATAACAATATGCGGCATGGGGTGTTCCTTAAAAGCGGTAGCTAAAACCGATGTTTGTCTGAAATTGGTTCAACACATCACCGTCGAAATGCCAAAGGCATTGTTCGTTTTCTGATGTGGGCAAGGTACATGACACATTACTTGCATTATTTACAATAGTCGCCAACCAGCGACTTTCAACATAAACACGTACATTGTCGGTAAATAAGTACTCAGCACCGGCATATAAGCCTGTGGTAAAAAAGGTATCAGACTCTGTAAAGTTGGTACTAACATGGTTTGCACCAATTTGTGCACCGACAAAGCCACTGATGTTTTTACCTAGAGGCACTTCAACAGCACTTTGAAATAGTAGGTATTGCATCTCGATTTTCTTATCAGTCTGTGCTTCCATATTCAATGTTGTTGCTGAGTAAAATAGCCCATACCGTGCTGATTCAATAGTTCGGTCAATGCTGAATGTAAATTGACTATCATCGTCGAGATCAATTTTTAGGTTTTCTTCGGTTTCTAATGATTGACTGAAATTCTTGCCAAAACCTGCACTGACAGAATACCCAGCAGAGGCGGTGAAACTCGTTAGCATTAAGCACAATACAGTTAGCGACTTTTTCATTGTTTAGGTGCTCGTTGTTGAGGATGTTTTGAGATAGTATTGAAACATAGCAGGCAAATTGTTGTAAATGCATAACGCGCGTTTTTATAAGGATAACTAACATGAAGTTACTGAAATATGTAGCCTGTGCAGCGACTTTGGCGTTGCTCAACGGCTGTTCGGATGAGGCTGCGTCAGTCAGTTTAGGGCTATTTACGACTAAAGATATTAAAGTTGTATCACAACAAGACCCACTTATTAGCGGTGTAACCTGTCATATTAGTCATATTGAGGCGAACCTCGATTTTGCCGATCCATCGGATATGTCGATATCGTGTCGTCAAACGGGACCAATTACTGCTCAGCAGTTACAAAGTATCGATCGTAGTAAATCTGGTGACGTGGTGTTTAAGTCATCGAAAAGTATTTTATTTAAATCGTTAAAAGTCCGTCGCATTTATGATGCGCCAACGCGTACTTTATTGTATCTATCTTATTCAACCAAAGAGTCAACAGGCAGCCATCATCACGCCTTATCTACGGTGCCTTTGTATAATACCGAAGCATGGCAGTGGGCACTTTCACAAGAGTAAATTATGTTAGCACTATTTAAATCAGCCCCATTAGTTGATGAACAAGAACAACAATGGTTAATAGACACGTTTATGTGGGCTGTTGAGCACTTTGACAGCGATTACTTTTTAAATCAGACACAAATAATTTTGCCGAATAGTCAGTTCTTTCCTGACAGTGTGTCTAGCATTGAAGACATGGCAAAAAAGGTATTTGCCCGCGTTGTTGATTATGCCGGCATGCAAGCGTGGCCAGTTAATTTGGTCTCGCCCTCGCAATTAACACCACAGGTATTTCCTCATTTTGCGTTTCAAGACTCATTAAGAGGAGAGAGTGCAACGCTTATGGTACCTGCCAATCATTTGATTAATGTGTCGTTTAACCAAAATCAAATTAACCAACCACAAGATTTAGTGGCGAGCTTTGCTGGTACGTTGGCAACCATATTGATTCATCATGTTGGCGTGTTACCGCCAGGTGGAAAAGATTTTTTACCACAGGCCAGTGATGCACTTGCGTGTTATTTAGGGTTTGGGGTTATGATGAGTAACACGGTCTATCAGTTTAAAGGTGGATGTGGGTGTGGTTATAATCCGTATGCAAATCGTCAGGCTGCATTAACAGAGCCTCAAACGTTATTTATGCATGCACTGGTCACGCACTTTAAAACAGACAATCAAACTAAAAAATATTTGAAACCGCATTTACGTAGCCAATATAAAAAAGCACAAAAGCAGATAAAAGCCTTTATTAATGATAGCGCTAATCCTTTGCTACTTGCTTTAGATGAACAAAAAGTAGGTTAGTTAGCACGTGCAATATGTTGATGAATTTTTATTAATTGCTGTGGCGCATTTTTTTGCTGTGGCAAGCCCCGGCCCTGATTTTGCAGTGGTGCTTAAACAAAGTATTCAACAAGGGCGTAAAAATGCGCTTTGGACTAGTGCGGGAGTGGGCGCGGCAATACTGCTGCATATTGGCTATTGTGTTTTAGGCGTGGCGCTTATTTTGTCACAATCACCCAGCTTATTTATGGTGCTTAAATACGTGGCAGGTGCATATCTAGCTTATTTAGGCGTACACGCAATTCGCAGTGCTAAGCCCGCTCACACTGATGAACAAACACTCACTGAAACTGCACCTGAATCCTACTTCAAAGCGTTTCGACGGGGCTTTTTTACTAATGCGCTTAATCCTAAAGCGACATTATTTTTTATGTCGTTATTCACACTTGTAATTAGCCCAGATACGCCAGTTGGAGTGCAAGCTAGCTATGGGGTGTATATGGCTGTGGCTACTTGGCTGTGGTTTTCATTTTTATCACTGGTGCTTTCCAAGGCATCGGTTCGCGCATTTTTTTTAAAGCGTGGTTATTGGTTTGATAGAGGCATTGGTGTGGTGCTAATTGCCTTAGCCATTCGTGTAGTCGTGTGAGGTGATTATGACAGTATATAACTTTTCATTTGGGTCAAACATGTCGTCAAGTCGTCTATTAGCTAGGCTGCCTGAAGCAAAGCGTGTCGGGACAGCGGTATTGAAAGGCTACGAACTGACGTTTGATATGGTGAGCACAGATGGCTCAGCTAAATGTAGTATTCGTCAAACCCACGAGCCTGAAGCGTTAGTTTATGGTGTGGTGTATCAGTTAAGTTTAGCTGAAAAAGCGATATTAGATGAAATTGAAGGTCCACGATACGATTGTGTTGATGTGTGTGTAGAACTGGTTGAAGGTGAGCAATTGACAGCGCATTGCTACATTGCCAATACATTAGACAGCGCGTTACTGCCATTCGACTGGTATCTTCAGCATGTTCATCGCGGCGCACTTGAAGCTGGCGTGCCAAATCATTACAGTGAAGCTATCCTATCGCGAGACAGTCGCGATGATCCAGATAAAACCCGAGCAGCGAAAGAGTTCGCTATTCATAACAATAAAAATCACCAAGGTACATTATGACATTCCGTAAATTAGCCGTAGCAGCTGCGCTGTTAACTAGCTGTGCATTTAACAGCTATGCCGATATCGACACGAAAAAAATAGAAAAAGTTATTGAAACCTCAATGGCACGTTTTGATGTACCGGGGATGGCTGTTGCGATTGTTGAAAATGACAAGGTAGTGCTAGCTAAAGGCTTTGGTATTGCGAACCTTGATACCGGTAAAAAAGTGAACAAAGACACGTTATTTGGTATCGCCTCTAATACAAAAGCGTTCACGGCAGCCGCGTTAGCAAAACTGATTGATGAAGGTAAGTTAAATTGGGATGACAAGGTGATTGATCACCTACCTGAGTTTCGTTTATACGATTCGTACGTGACCCGAGAAATGACCATACGCGATTTATTAAGCCATCGCAGTGGCCTTGGTTTAGGCCAAGGCGATTTAATGATCTGGCCTGACACGGATAAATCGATTGATGAGATTATCGCAGGTCTAAAATATTTAAAACCGGCAAGTAGTTTTCGCAGTAAGTATGCGTATAACAATTTAATGTTTGTTACGGCAGGCGAAGTCGTTGCACGCGTCTCAGGCATGAGCTGGAATGATTATATCGAAAAAAACATACTACAACCCCTTGCGATGGAGAATTCACGAGCAGGTTTTTCACGCATTCCTAAAAGCAATAAAAACTGGGCAATAGGCCACATTCCGATGGATGGTCAGTTACACCCATTTTTCGTTAATTACTTAGAAGATTTTCGTGGTGCAGGTGCAATAGCATCCAGTGTAAACGATATGAGCCAGTGGCTACGCACACAACTTGCTCACGGAAAAATGCCTAACGGTGAGCAACTATTCACAGAAAAACAACAGCAGCAAATGTGGCATCCACACATTACTTCACTGGCATCAAAAAGTGCCTATGACATGTATCATCAGCAATTTAGAGGTTATGGCTTAGGGTGGAGTATTGAAGACTTTCATGGAATTAAAAAGCTAGGCCATGGTGGGGGGATTCTTGGCATGGTTTCGCAAGTAACGTTACTCCCAGAGAAAAACCTTGGGATTGTCATTTTAAGTAACCAGCAAGCATTCAGTGCATTATCAGCTGTGACTTACGAAGTATTGGAAGATGCCCTTGAACTTGACGATAAAGATTGGGTGGAAGAGTTAGCGAAAAAGCATTTTGAGAACAAAGAAAAGGCCTACGCGAACGCTACGCCAGAAACCCCCGCTGATTATCAACCTAAACTGCCTAATATTAATTACACAGGCACATTGCATGATAACTGGTATGGCGATGTAATAATTGAAGAATTAAATGGTCAACTACGTATTGATTTCACTCATACCAAACGTTTAAAAGGTCAGCTTGAGCATTACACGGGTAATACGTTTATTGTTAAATGGGATGAGAAGCTGCTTGAAGCAGATGCGTATATCGAGTTCCAAATGAACCCCGATAACCGTGTCAGTAGCGCGACAATGCGTGCCGTTTCGACCGAGGTCACTGACTTTAGCTTTGACTTTAGAAACCTCGATTTACAGGCTAAAAAGTAAACCAAAGTCGCAAAGCCGCCACATGGCGGCTTTGTTATAATCGGAGAAAATTGTTCAAGGAGCATGTTATGAGAACGGCTGTTATCTCACACCCAATGTGCCGTAAACACAAAATGATAGAAGATCATCCAGAGTGTCCAGCACGATTAGATATGATCACTGATCGCTTACTGGCAAGCGGTGTTGATATTGCGGTAACTCATTTACAAGCGCCCAAAGCCACCCGGAATGACTTCTTACGTGCTCACGATGAATCCCTTGTTCGGCATGTTGAGCAAACGATTCCAAGCTCAGGCCTTGCTGAACTAGATGGTGATACATGGTTATGTCCCGACTCGATGAAAGCCATTGAGCGAGCTGTAGGGGCGGGCATACTTGCGGTTGATGAAATTCTTGCTGATAACATTGATGCGGCATTTTGTTCTATAAGACCCCCTGGCCATCATGCTAACCGCACCACTTCTGCAGGGTTTTGTGTCTTTAATAATTTAGCAATTGCGGTTAAGTATGCCCAAAGTAAAGGGGTTCAGCGCATTGCAATTGTTGATTTTGATGTCCACCATGGTAATGGTACGCAAGACATCTTTTTAGACGATGAAAATGTATTATTTTGCTCTTTGTTCCAACATCCTTTTTATCCGAATACGGCTGTTGAAAATAATCAAACTCTGGTTAATTCCCCCTTGCCAATTGCCAGTGATGGTAATGATTTAAAAGCTGTTTATCTTGAGCAATGGCTTCCTAAATTGACTGAATTTCAGCCTGAGTTATTATTCATAAGTGCGGGATTTGATGCTCATTTAGAAGATGATATGGCAAGCTTAAAGTTTGTAGAAGATGACTATGCATGGCTAACATCTCAGCTCGCTGAGCTGTGTGAGCAACAACACTGCCGGGGTATTGTGTCTTTTTTAGAAGGGGGATACGCTCTTTCTGCATTAGGTCGCAGCGCCGTTGCTCATGTAAAAGCGCTGGTGGATGCGCCCTAAGACTCCAGCAGTGAAAATGCTTGTTGCGTGGTCAGTCTCGTTACCTTACTGAGACAACAAATACCTTCTTGAGTTAAATGTTGCGTTACGCGCTTTGCCAGATCTGTATCACTCAATGGGGCGAGTTGGTTATTATTTAAGTCAAAGTGCTGGCCGTTTTTGGCTATTAAAATGACCTGATTTTTTTGATTTTCATCTAAATTAAATAAGAAACTCTCCAGATCACTCTCATCTTTTAAGTAATCCAACTCCTGCTGTGCGCAGATGATCAAGGGAAATGATTGGTGCATTTATTGTCCTGCATCAAAGCTACATAGGTTGAAATGATTATAATTGCTAACTCCTTTCAAAACTAGGTAAGTTTGCTTATGAATCAACCAAGACGCCATCAAAAGGTCGGTGATGTTTTCTCGCAAAAGCTGGTATCGTGCCCTGCGCATACTCCGCTGGTTGATGCTGTGCGGTTGATGCATGTTCATAATGTAACGGCTATTTTTGTTAAACACGAACAATCAATTGTCGGTATTTGGACCGAAGCTGACTGCTTGCAGGTAGACATTACCAGCCCTGTTTTTAAAGATGTGGCGATTCACGAGGTGATGTCGGCGCCAGTTGTTTCTGTGCCAAGTCAGTGCTTGCTGAGTGATGCGACATTGCGTTTTCAGCAACATGGGATTCGTCACTTGTTGGTATTGGATAACGATAAGCAGCCCGCGGGAATGCTCAGCCTTTCTGATATAGTTCATAATCAAGGGCTTGATCATTATTTACAGTTTAGACCCATTCATGAGCAATACCGCACCGATTTAGAAATTGTGGACTCAGCGATGTCTATCGAAGGCGTGGTTGAGATTATGCGCGCGAAGCGCCTTGAAAGCGTTCTTGTTTATAATCAAGCGTTAGACATTCATGGCATTATTACGCAGCGTGATATTGTTGGGTTGATCATTCAAACTGAATGGCTCAATCCTTGTTGGCAGTATGCAAGTTATCCATTGATTGAAATTGATAGTGAAAGCAGCCTATTTGATGCGTACCGATTGATGTCTGATCGAAATGTACGTCATCTTGTTGTGAGAGATACCGATATTTGTGGCGTTATTTCATTTGCCGATTTGATTACTGAAATTGAATCGGCTTATTGCTGTGAATTAGAGCGTGCAATTGAACAACGCGACATTGCACTACAAAAGTCTCAGCGTAACTTATTCCTTGCTAATAAGATTATTGATGCTTCACTCGATGGCATTATGCTGACTCAAAGAGACGGCACGATTATTCAAGTAAACCCCGCGTTCACAAAGCTAACAGGTTTTGCTGAGCATGAAGTCATCGGCAAACGGCCGAGTATTTTAAGTTCTACAAAACACAGTCGTTCTTTTTATCAGAAAATGTGGCATGCCATTGAGTACGACGGAGTTTGGCAGGGAGAAATTTGTAACTGCAAAAAAGGGGGGGAAGAGTTTGTTGAGTGGTTGACCATCATTAAAATTAAAGACCCTAATGTTGATGAAATTCTTTACGCTGCTATTTTCAGTGATATCACGGAGCGTAAGCGCGCAGAAGAAAAGATTTCACAGCTTGCCTATTACGATGAATTGACCGGTCTGCCTAATCGACGCTTATTTAATGACCGGCTTTCAATCGCATTAAGTGCGGCTAAGCGAAACGATGATCTACTCGCTGTGATGTTTATTGATTTAGACCGCTTTAAAGAAGTCAATGATAGCTTAGGGCATGATGCTGGCGATAACTTATTAGCGCAAGTTGCAGATCGTATTTTATCTATTCTCCCCCAAGGAGACACTCTGGCGCGTTTAGGTGGCGATGAGTTTGTATTGCTGTGCGAAGTGAGCCGTGTTGAAACTTTATTGGGCTTCGCAGAGCAAGTATTACAACAAGTCAGTATGCCACTATTAATTAATGAACATGAGGTTGCGATTACTGCTTCAATCGGCGCGGCTGTTTACCCTGATGATGGCGTTGATAGTGCTACGTTGCTTAAACATGCCGACATAGCGATGTACCGTGCTAAAGAAGTCGGACGAAACTCATTTCAGCTCTTTAAGCCCGCGATGAATGCACGTTCTTTAGAGCGTTTAGCGATGATGAGTCGTTTACAAAATGCTATCGAAAGCGATGAATTCGAATTGTACTTTCAGCCTAAGCAGCATTTAAATAGCGGTAAAATATTAGGCGTTGAGGCATTATTACGCTGGCAAGAGCCGAGTTTAGGTGTGATATCGCCTGCCAAATTTATCCCTCTTGCAGAAGAGCTTGGTTTAATTGTTAAGCTTGATTTATGGGTGATCGAGCAAGCCTGTAAGGAATTAACCAAATGGCGGCAATATGATATTGAGGCAGGCCGTTTAGCGATTAATATTTCGGCCAATCATTTACGGCAGGGGTTGCTGGCATCTAATGTTGCGCGTTTACTTGAACAATATGATGTAGACCCCCGCAAGTTAGAAATTGAGCTAACAGAAAGCTGCTTTATTAGTCATTTTAGTGAAGCGAAGCAAGAGTTACTCGCACTAAAAAAACTCGGTGTGCATATTACGCTTGATGATTTTGGCACGGGGTATTCTGCGCTAAGTTATTTAACCAAGTTACCCATTGATACATTGAAAATTGATGCCAGTTTTATCGCTAAAGTGCCGGATGAATATGGCAATAGTGAGATTGTAACTGCAATAATTACGCTTGCAAAAAGTCTAAGTATTCATGTGGTTGCTGAAGGCGTGGAGAAAATAGAGCAGCTAAACTATTTGCAAATGCTTAACTGCGATACCATCCAAGGGTATTACTTTTGCCGCCCCATAGCGAAGCAGCAATGGTATGACTTTTATCTTGCTAAAGCCCAGAGTGCTTAACCCAGAGTGACTTCATAAGACGTAAATTTACGAATATTAATGACGCCAGTATCAAAAATGAGGTACTGACCTTTAATACCTTGAAGTACGCCAGATACCTCAGGGTTTTTATCAAAGTTAAAAGAGCTAACCTTTGTCGGATACTCGCTAACAGGGTAGTCTAGTTCAACAACGTCTTCGTTAAGTTTTTCAATGGCTGTTGCACCAAAAAGCGCTGCAAGTTCAGAGAGCTTAGGCTCTATTTGCGGAATAAGTTCTGCAGCAGCAGCTTTTAAATCGATGACTTCTGATTGGCCTTTTAACATGTTTCGCCAGTTCGTTTTATCGGCGATAAACTGTGCTAAAGCAACTTCAACAAGACCCGATTGAAGTCGAGTTTGCACTTTAAAGATAGGAAGTGCTTGGGTCGCGCCTTGGTCAATCCAACGAGTGGGGATTTGCGTGTGACGGGTAATACCGACTTTTAATCCAGAAGTGTTTGCTAAATAGACATAATGAGGGATCATGCAGTTTTCTTCCCCCCATTGTGGCTCGCGGCAAGTCCCTTTATCAAAGTGGCATGTTTCTGGTTTCATAATACACATATCACAGCTAGCGAGCTTACGCATGCATACAAAGCAGTGACCTTGCGAGTAACTTTTTTTGGTTTTCTTGCCGCAGTTGCTACAAAAAATATTGCCTGTAAAAGTCAGTGTCAGTGTTTTGCCAATGTAATCATTTAAAGAAACGAGTTCATCACCAATTGGCAGGTGGTATTGAACGGGTGCAGCGTGCGACGATTTTAATTTGCGAAGTGTGCCTTGCATCTTTACATAGCCCCTAAAGATGTAAAAAAGGCTAGTGTAACATGCTCTATTTAGAATGTGTGGCAATTAACGACAGGTACTCATCGAATGGAATCGCTTTGCTGTAATAAAAACCTTGTCCTTGGTCGGCGCCCATTTTAATTAATAACTGTTCTGTTGTTTGATCCTCAATGCCTTCAACGGTGATATTCATATCCAGGTTATGAGCCATATCAATGGCTGTTTTAACGATAACTTGGTGTGTCTCGTTGTTGGTAAGGTCGAGAATAAATGACTTATCAACTTTAATGGTACTAAATGAATAATTAACTAAATAATTCAATGAAGAGTAGCCTGTGCCAAAGTCATCAAGAATCACTTGGCTTCCTAATTTATTTAATTCATTTACGAAACGCACCATATCAGTGTGATTTTTTATCAGTGCAAATTCAGTTAACTCAAATTTTAACTGCGCAGCAGAAACCCCGTGCTTTAAGATACTGTTTTCGATTTTTTCGATTAATTTAGGGATGGCTAAATTTTTAGCACTTAAATTCACACTAATCGTGTGATCGTAATAGCCTTGTAGATTCAGTTTTGCCACTGTCTGACATGCTTTTTCGATAACCCATAAGCTTAGCTCGTTGATAAGGCCTGTGCGTTCAGCGAGTAAAATTAGTTGCTCAATATCAAGGTGCTTATCGGCTGATGGCCAGCGCAATAGCGCCTCAGCACCCACGATAGTTCCGGTGCGTAAATTGACAATGGGTTGCAAGTAAATGGCGAGAGAATTGCTGCGAATCGCATGTTGTAAAGACACCGCTAAACTTAAATCCATGTCGATATGTGGGGCGGTTGTATCTGTATTTTGGTGCTTTTGTGACAGCCCTAAATAGCCGCGTTGTAACCAAGAGTCAAAACCATCATTTTCCACAGGTTCTGTAATACTGAAGCGGTAGTAAAGCTGTAAATCTAGCCCTGATATTTGATACTGCTTTGGCAGTTGTTTGCAAAGCGTATTGAGTTCTTCGTTGAGCTCGTCTTGCGGTTGAATTTTGGTTGAAACAAAAGCCAGTATGCCGTTACCTAAATCGGCTACCTTTGGGGCGGTATCCAGTGAGGATTCTAAGCTTATAAACTGTCTTTGTTTGCTAAGTTGGTGCTCTAAAGATTTAGCAACCGTGGTAATGATATGACTGCTTTGGGTCGGATTTAAAATGCTCATTAAGGCATTAAACTGCTCGATTTTTAACAAGCATAAGTTGGCGTTTCTATGCTCATTTATCATTCTCATGTAGGCTTGCTTTAACATGGCCTGATTAAGTAATTTTGTTTGCTGCGAATGAGTCGCATGATACAGCGCTTTCTCTCGTTGGTACCGTACACGGTCGGCCAAAGCCATTGCCATTAATACGATCTCGCATAAAATCGCAATTAAAAATAGGTGGCGAGTTGCAAAACTGTAAGGGATAAAACCCGTTAATTCGAGTGGTTGTACAGCAGCACCTATTATTAACGGGACCCATGACATCACATAAAACTTTGCCCAACGAAAGCCACTCACGAGCTTTTTGTAAATCATGCAAATACATAAAATATACAGCGGCACCATTAAGGCAAAGAAAATCTTTGACGAATGGTACTCCAACATAAAGAAGCTAATTAAGCTAAAACTGAACAGTAAGGCTAAAAAGCTAATGCTGAGTTTGTAGAGCCGACAGTTGTCTTTGTGGTAACGCAAAAACATGGTGCAAAATGCGACCGTGAAAAAGGCAATGGCATAGTTACTAAAAACGACGTGTTCATTAAAAAATAGTTGCCATGAAAGAGGCCATAAATAAAAACCAAAACCCAGTACTGAGCCCATAAGTAATAAGGCTGAAATGATATAACCAATGTAAATTAGGTAAACACGGTCACGAATACCAAAAAATAACACTAAGTTATAAAGGGCCGCCATGATAAGCACGCCAATAAATATCCCCCAAATCCCCACTTGTGAGCGAATGAGGTGTTGAAATTCGTTTTTACCATAAATTTTGATGGGTGTTTTGCTGATACCAACCGTATCAATTTTTACAACCAGAGTTGTTTGTTCGTTAGCCTGTAATGTGAGTAACGCATGAGGCGTACTGTACTGAAATAAGTTAAGCCCCGTAACTTTATCGCCTAATCTCGTTTTTTTGATCAGCTTTTGATCAGCATCCAATTCAAACAGGGTTAAATAGTCAACCATGGGATTGTCGAAGTGGATAAATAAATCAATTGCTTTCGATTGTCTATTTTCCAGGTCTAGCTTGAGCCAGTAATCTTTTGCCGCTAAATCCCATTCTATGTACTCAAAGGGTTGCTCAATTAATTTCTTTGGCTCAGAAAGGAACTCTTTAAGGGTTAATGATTCAGTGTCGTCAATACGGTAAGCTGTGTGGGTGTATACAGGCGCTGTTTTATCAATAGTATAACGAGTAGGGCTTGCAAGATGAGTCGACAAAGTCGTGATGATAAAAAACAAAGTTGCAAGAATAAAAAATGAAACAAAATGATATTTCAGCGCTTTATTATTCAAAATGGGTTCTTTAACAAATTAATACTTTACTACAGTGTAGCATTAAAAAAGCGCAGTTAAACTGCGCTTTTTTCACAAGGGTACAGGTTCGACCTTAATGCTGTTCACGTGCAATAGCACGGTAAGCGATGTCGGTGCGATACTCCATACCGTCCCAGCTGATTTGCTCAACTAGCTTATACGCGCGTTGCTGTGCTTCGGTTACCGTATTACCTAGTGCGGTTGCACATAATACGCGACCACCCGCGGTTACAACCGCATCACCATCTTGCTTAGTGCCAGCATGGAATACCTTTTCGCCTTCAGGGTAATTAACAAGTAAACCGTTAATTGCATCACCTTTCGGGTAATCACCAGGGTAACCTTTCGCTGCAAGAACAACACCCACTGCTGCACGCGGATCAAATTCAATGCTTGTTTTATCTAATTCTTCACGGTTAGCCGCTTCAATTAATTCAACAAGATCTGATTTCAAACGCAGCATCATTGGTTGTGTTTCAGGATCACCAAAACGACAGTTATACTCGATCACTTTTGGTGTACCGTCTGCAGTGATCATTAAACCTGCGTACAAGAAACCAGTGTAAGGGTGGCCTTCTTGCGCCATACCTTCAACCGTAGGGTTGATCACTTCATTCATAACACGTTGGTGAATTTCATCTGTAACAACGGGGGCAGGTGAGTATGCACCCATACCGCCAGTGTTTGGACCTTTATCGCCATTGTAAGCACGTTTGTGGTCTTGGCTTGTGGCGAATGGCAATACGTTTTTACCATCAACCATGACGATGAAAGACGCTTCTTCACCTTCTAAGAACTCTTCGATAACCACACGGCTACCCGCTTCACCAAAGCTATTACCAGCAAGCATGTCGCGGATAGCTTCTTCAGCTTCGCTCTCAGTCATTGCAACAATAACACCTTTACCTGCCGCTAAGCCGTCTGCTTTAACAACAATTGGAGCGCCTTTTTCTTTTAAATAAGCAAGAGCAGGGTCAATTTGTTCAAATGTTTGATAATCAGCTGTTGGAATATTGTGTCGTGCTAAAAAGTCTTTCGTGAATGACTTTGAGCCTTCCAGTTGTGCCGCACCAGCTGTAGGGCCGAAGATAGCAAGACCGTGTTCACGGAATGTATCAACAACACCCAGTACCAATGGCACTTCAGGACCTACAATGGTGAGCTCTACAGCGTTTTCTTTTGCAAACGTAACAAGACCTTCAAGGTCTTCAACATTGATTGCAACGTTTTCAAGTTTTGGCTCTAGTGCCGTACCAGCATTACCTGGCGCAACGAATACCGTGTTTACTTTACTATTTTGAGCAGCCTTAAACGCAAGTGCGTGTTCGCGGCCGCCACTGCCGATGACAAGTACATTCATGGCGAAATAATCCTATTTAAAGCGGTTTTTTAAACTTCAGCGTCATGCGGTCACTTTCACCAATCGCTTTATATTTTGCAGCGTCTTGTTCGTCAAGCGCTAAGCGTGGTGGCAATGTCCATACCCCTTTAGGGTGATCTGCTGTGTCGAGTTGGTTTGCATTAATGTCACTAGTTGCTACCAGTTCAAAGCCTGCTTGTTTTGCAATATCAATTACATAGCTTTGTTTCATATAACCTGAAGATTTCTGATCGTCATCACTACGAGACTCAGGAAGGCGATGTTCAACAACGCCTAGTGTGCCACCAGGTTTAAGTGCTTTATAAAATGCTTTAAATGCACTTAAGGTGCCTTCTTTCTCTTTACCCATGTACCAGTTGTGTACATTTCTAAATGTGAGTACTAAGTCAGCACTGCCGGCTGGGGCAATATCAAGGTGAGTAATGGGAGCAAATTCAGTAAGTTTCACTTCACTAAAACGTGCATCATCGCTCATCTTTTTCTTAAAACCCGCTAATGAACGTTGATAATAACCGACTTCTGAATCAGCTGGGAAATGTGCCGCGTAATAGACGCCATGACCTTTTACAGCCGGCGCTAAGATTTCGCTGTACCAACCACCACCAGGGGCAATTTCTACCACTGTCATTGTCGGTTTGAAACCAAAGAATTCAAGGGTTTCAATAGGGTGGCGATATGTATCGCGCGCGCTGTTTTTAGCGTCACGTTCACTTGATTGTACAGCACTTGTAAGCGCTGATTCATGGCTGTGACTGAGTGCGTGTGCAGATGCAAGTGCTAGGCTTGCAACAAGTAGCGATTTTACGGCAAATTTCATCATCTATTCCTTCATTTTTAGGGTTATTAATAATCAGAATACGTGAATTAGTAGCAAACAAAAAGGGTTAAACAATTTGCTTAACCCTTTATGTAATTAGTGGCGGAAATGGCGCATACCAGTAAATACCATTGCCATACCCGCTTCATCAGCTGCCGCGATAACTTCTTCATCGCGCATTGAACCACCAGGTTGAATAACCGCTGTGATACCAGCGTCGCGAGCTGCATCAATACCGTCACGGAACGGGAAGAATGCATCAGATGCCATTACAGAGCCTTTTACTTCAAGGTTTTCATCAGCTGCTTTAATTCCTGCAATTTTCGCTGAGTAAACACGGCTCATTTGGCCGGCGCCTACACCAATAGTCATACCGTCACGAGCGTAAACAATTGCGTTTGACTTAACGAATTTTGCAACCTTCCAGCAGAATAATAAGTCTTTTAATTCTTGCTCAGTAGGCTGACGCTTAGTAACAACTTTAAGGTCACCTTGGGTTACCATACCTAAATCACGGTCTTGAACTAAGATACCACCATTAACACGTTTGATATCGTGACCAGTTGTCTTGGCAGACCATTCACCGCATTCTAATAAACGTACGTTTTGTTTAGCTGAAACGATCTGTGCTGCAGCTTCTGATACTTTAGGAGCAATGATAACTTCTACGAATTGACGAGAAACAATCGCTTCGGCTGTGTCTGCATCTAGCTCTTTATTAAAAGCAATGATGCCACCAAATGCTGATGTAGGGTCAGTTTTGAATGCACGGTCGTACGCTTCAAGAATATTTTCACCGATAGACACACCACATGGGTTCGCATGTTTTACGATAACACAGGCGGGTACGTCGAATTCTTTAACACACTCTAATGCAGCATCCGTATCTGCGATGTTATTGAATGATAATGCTTTGCCTTGAAGTTGTACTGCAGTTGCAACAGATGCCTCTGCAACGTCATTTTCAACATAGAAAGCAGCATCTTGGTGCGAATTTTCACCGTAGCGCATGTCTTGCTTTTTAGTGAATTGCATGTTGATTGTACGAGGGAATTTAGTCTCTTCAGCAGCTTCCTCTGTATAATCAGGAACCATTTTGCCGAAGTAGTTTGCAATCATACCATCGTATTGTGCTGTGTGCTCATACGCAGCAATCGCTAGGTCAAAACGTGTTTTATACGTTGTTGAGCCATTGTTGCTTTGCATTTCGCTGATTACACGGTCATAGTCTTTCGCATTAACAACGATAGTCACGTCTTTGTGGTTTTTCGCTGCAGCACGCACCATTGTTGGACCGCCGATATCAATGTTTTCAATTGCATCTTCAAGGCTGCAGTCTTCTTTCGCAACTGTATTTGCGAAGGGGTATAAGTTAACTACAACGATATCGATAGCAGAGATATTGTTCTCGCTCATTACATCTTCATCTTGGCCGCGACGCGCAAGAATGCCGCCATGAATTTTTGGATGAAGTGTTTTTACGCGACCATCCATGATCTCAGGGTGACCAGTATGGTCAGATACTTCAGTGACTTTAATGCCATTATCAGCAAGTAATTTGCAAGTACCGCCTGTTGATAAAATATCTACGCCTTGAGCTTCAAGAGCGCGAGCAAATTCAACGATACCGGTTTTATCTGACACACTTAATAGTGCGCGACGAATTGGACGATGTGTATCCATTGTAGTTTTGATTACCTCAATGTTTGAGCTAGCTTAGAAAGGCGGTATTTTAACTGAATATTGCTGAGAAAACGATGTTTTAAGCGTGAGGAATTTGCATAGTTTTTAACGGTTATAAAAAAAGCACCTTAAGGTGCTTTTTTGTCGAGTATGCAGTGACCCACATACTCGCGTTGTATTGGATTGGTAACCTATTAAAACGACAAGGCGTTAGAATGATTACGATTTCAATATAACGGTATTAGTTCATGCCATATTTTTTAAGCTTCTTACGTAAAGTACCACGGTTGATACCTAGTAAGATTGCTGCACGAGTTTGGTTACCACGCGTGTACGTCATTACTTCTTCAAGTAATGGTGCTTCTAGCTCAGAAAGAACAAGGTCGTATACGTCTTGTACGTCTTGACCATTAAGTTGCTTCAAGTAGTGATGAACCGCTTTTTTCACTGCATCACGCAACGGCTGTGGTTTCTCGTGTGACTGTACATGAGGGTTTGTGATAAATGGAGAAGTCACGTTTTGTTCGAACATCGTTATATGTCTCTTTCTTTCTTAGTTAGCTGCTAGTGTTTTAAAGTATTGCTCTAATGCGTCGACTTGTGCCTGTGGGTTATCTAACGCATTAAATACTCGCCTAAACTGACCGTCACTGTCATGGGTTTGCAAATACCAAGATACATGCTTACGAGCGATACGCGCTCCCATTGGCTCACCGTAAAACTGATGAAGGTTTGCTAAGTGCTCCATCAAAATGCTACGCACCTCTGCAATTTCAGGTGCTGGCAAATGTTCTCCAGTTCGCAAATAGTGGTCTATCTCCCTAAATATCCAAGGGCGACCTTGGGCGGCTCGACCAATCATAATGGCATCTGCACCCGTATAATCCAAAACCTGTTTTGCTTTTTCTGGTGATGTAATATCACCATTGGCAACGACAGGGATCGACACTGAACGTTTAATATCCCTAATCGTGGCGTACTCTGCTTCACCTTTGTACATACATGCGCGCGTACGCCCATGTACAGCCAAAGAAGCAATGCCATAACGTTCAGCTATTTTCGCAATCTCGACACCATTACGGTTATCCTGATCCCATCCAGTACGGATTTTTAAGGTGACAGGGACATCGACAGCATTAACAACTGCATCGAGTATCTCTTCCACTAATTCAGGAAACTGTAATAAGGCTGAGCCTGCGAGTTTCTTATTCACTTTTTTAGCTGGGCACCCCATATTAATATCTATGATCTGTGCACCGTTGCTAACATTGAATTGTGCTGCCTGTGCCATAAGCTCAGGATCGGCTCCGGCAATCTGCACCGAGCGAATACCCGATTCACCGCTGTGATCCATACGGTTCATCGACTTTTCGGTTTTCCACACTTTTGGGTTTGACGAGAGCATTTCAGATACCGCAAGCCCCGCACCTAAGCGACGGCAAAGTTGTCTAAATGGTCTGTCTGTAATGCCTGCCATTGGCGCGACAATTACGTTGTTCTCAAGTTGGTATGAACCGATACGCACTGTTATTCAATAGGCCTCTTTTCAAGGGGCGCTAAGTTTACGGCTTTTTTTGCAAAAATCAAAGGCTATAAATTGAACAAAAGTGACTTTTTTTTGCCTATTTTGTATTGACTTTTGATAACAGTTTGACGGGCGGGTTGATTTGTTTGTTATTTAACCAGAAAAAAATTCACGTGAAAATAGATAACAAATTGAAGAGTGTAAAAATAAGGTAAAGCCTGTTAAATACTGGCTTTACCTATTAAATGTTCAGATGTGTATTATGACTTTTTGGTACCACTAACACGTGTCCATTCACCTTCAACAGCCATCTCGTCAAGTGCTAAAAACGGTGCGTAAACATCGGCAACAGATTGTGCTTGTTCCTCTAAAATACCCGACATAGCAATTTTACCGTTGGGCTTTAATAGTCCCAAAATGACTTCATGAAGCTCTTTAAGAGGTTGTGCTAAGATATTCGCAACAACCACATCAGCACTAAAATCAGGTTGATCTTCAGGTAAATACACTTCGAGCTTGTCTGCAACACCATTGCGCTCAGCATTATCGCGACTGGCCTCAATTGCTTGAGGATCAATATCGATGCCGATCATACGTTCAGCACCTAATTTGATCGCTGCAATTCCTAAAATACCTGAACCACACCCGAAGTCGACGACCGTTTTCCCGGTTAAATCTTGGCTTTCTAGCCACTTTAAGCATAGCGCTGTCGTTGCATGTGTGCCCGTGCCAAAAGCAAGACCAGGATCAAGCAATACATTGACTGCATCCGGTTCTGGAATATCACGCCAGCTTGGACAAATCCATAAGCGCTCACCGAACTTAATCGGGTGGAAGTTATCCATCCACTCACGTTCCCAGTCTTTATCTTCAAGTTGCTCAATTTTGTATACGAGTTTGTCTGCGAGCGTCGGTTCAGCCTTAAGTACGGCTACGACGCTGTCCATATCATGATTAGCATCGTATAAACCAATCACCGTGGTATCAGCCCACAGTTGTACTGTACCAAGTTTTGGTTCATAAATAGGGGTGTCTTTCGCATCAACATAAGTAACCGATGCGCTGCCAGTGTCCATAAGTAAGTCGCTGATCATCTCGGCATTATCAGCGTTTGCATTTATGCGAATTTGGATCCAAGCCATGGTCGTCTCTCAAATAGAAAAAAGGCCGCAACAGCGGCCTTTTAGTTAATATATTAATAATGCTATTTATTTAGCATCTAAGAAGCTTTTTAGTAGGTCTGAGCGAGAAGGGTGACGTAATTTACGTAACGCTTTCGCTTCAATTTGACGAATACGTTCACGTGTTACGTCAAATTGTTTACCTACTTCTTCTAAAGTATGGTCGGTGTTCATGTCGATACCGAAACGCATACGCAGTACTTTAGCTTCACGTGCTGTTAGACCTGCTAATACGTCATTGGTTGCGCCTCGAAGAGATTCCATTGTTGCAGAATCAATTGGCGAATCAATGGTTGTATCTTCAATGAAGTCACCTAAGTGCGAATCTTCATCATCACCGATAGGAGTTTCCATCGAAATTGGCTCTTTAGCGATTTTAAGTACCTTACGAATTTTATCTTCAGGCATTAACATACGCTCAGCTAACTCTTCTGGGCTCGGCTCACGGCCCATCTCTTGTAACATTTGACGAGAGATACGATTTAACTTGTTGATCGTCTCAATCATGTGCACAGGAATACGGATGGTACGCGCTTGGTCAGCAATTGAACGCGTAATTGCTTGACGGATCCACCATGTTGCATAAGTAGAGAACTTATAACCACGGCGATATTCGAACTTATCAACCGCTTTCATTAGACCAATATTACCCTCTTGGATAAGGTCTAAGAATTGTAAACCACGGTTGGTGTATTTTTTCGCAATTGAAATTACAAGACGTAAGTTGGCTTCAACCATTTCTTTCTTTGCACGGCGCGCTTTAGCTTCACCAATGCTCATTCGACGGTTGATATCTTTAATACGCTCAATGCTTAAGCCAGTGCTTTCTTCAATTGCAGATAACTTGCTAATACAACGAATTATTTCTGGTTTTACTTCTTCAAGTGCTACTGAGTACTTCTCGTTTGCAGCAATTTCAAGATCAATCCAAGCAGTGTCTGTTTCGTTGTTAGCGAAGTGCTTCACAAAGTTTTTCTTTGGTAGCTTCGCAATTTGTACAGCTTGCTTCATGATAAGACGTTCTTGTACACGAACGCGATCCATCATTTCACGCATGTTGTTTACCATGCGATCAAACTGTTTAGGAACTAGTTTAAATGTTTTAAACAGTTCACCGATTTCAAAAATAGCAGCTTGTGAATCAGGGTGTGAGCGGCCTTTTGCTTCGAATGTATCGCGTGCTTTATTGTAAAGCTCACGCAAATGTTCGAAGTGGACACGTGCTTCTTCAGGATCTGGACCTGTGTCACCATCTGCATCATCATCGCTGTCATCATCGTCGTCGTCGTCGTCATCGTCGTCTTCGTCGTCGAGCTGCTCTTCATTTAGATCTGAACCGATGTGAGTCGCAGAAATTTGTGATTCGTCTTCATTATTAGGATCAAAGAAACCAGAAATAATGTCGCTTAAGCGCATTTCTTCTGCTTCAAACTTGTCCCATTGCTCGAGTAGATATGTAATTGCTTCAGGGTATTCAGCAACAGAAATCTGAACTTGGTTGATACCTTCTTCAATACGCTTGGCGATAACAATTTCGCCTTCACGTGTAAGTAGCTCAACAGTACCCATTTCGCGCATGTACATACGCACAGGGTCAGTCGTTCGACCGATCTCTTTTTCTACAGTCGCAAGTGCAGCGGCCGCGGCTTCTGCTGCGTCTTCGTCTGTCGTTGTTTCTTGCATCATTAATTCATCGGCATCAGGCGCGTTTTCACTTACCTTGATACCCATATCATTAATCATGCTAATGATATCTTCTACCTGATCTGAGTCGATAATGTCTTGTGGAAGGTGATCATTAACTTCTGCAAAAGTTAAATAACCTTGCTCTTTACCTTTTTGAATCAGAAGCTTTAATTGTGACTGAGGAGTTGGATCCATAGAGATTTTTTCTTCCACTCTGAAAGTTGATACAACAGGCGCCAGCTCGCTTAAAAAATAAGCGACACGAAAACTAACTAGACGCAGTGAATAGCACAGTATAACAGCTTTATTCAATTCTGACTAGCTGTTGCTGCCTTTTAACGCTTGCGTCAGTAAGTGGCATTCTAGCCGTTCTTCGCTGCTTAAGCCTTGGGTCTTGTCTTTTATTAATAGGGTCTCTAGTCGATAATTTAAACACTGGTCTTCAATAAATTTAAAAGTATTTTTGAAAACTGTCTCTAAACGATCGTCATTTATTTGATGCTGCCAAGTTGCTAATTTCACTAATGCATCATATTCAGCGCTATCTCGGAACGATTCTAAGATTTGCGCGGTTGTAATACCATGTCGTTCACGTGCTAAATGCTGTATCCGTAAAAATAGCTCAATGCCGGCAATTTTCATTTCAGCAAGTTCAGGCATGTAAGCGATGCTCGTGGCTAGATTCGGATGCTGCAATAAAATACCTATAGCTTGACGCATCGGCGTTATTTTAAATTTACGCTCAATTGCATGTTGCTGCTTTGGGGTTTTAACCCGATTACTCAATTGCTCTCGTGTACGACCAATTAATCGGCCCAAATGTTCCAGTATATTTTCTTGGTAAAATTCACTCGGTATTTTTTCGATTAAAGGTAAGGCATCACTGAGTAACTTTGCTTTGCCAGCGTCTTTAGTTAGGTCAATCTCTTGGCTTAGCTTGCTGAACAACACTTTGCTGAAATCATCGGCCTCTGCTAGGCGTGCTTCGAATGCCTCTTTTCCTTCTTTTTGTACCAATGAGTCGGGGTCTTCACCGTCAGGTAAAAAGACAAATTGAAGTGATTTGCCATCAGCTAGATAAGGTAGGGCATTTTCGAGTGCGCGCCATGCTGCATCACGACCCGCTCTATCACCATCATAGCAGCATATCACTTTATCAGTGGTTCTAAACAAGGTGTGCATGTGCTCAGCTGTGGTTGCTGTGCCAAGTGCTGCTACAGCGTATTCAATGCCTTGCTCTGCTAAGGCAACCACATCCATATACCCTTCTACAATTAAAATATGTTCAAGTTTCTTATGTGCTTGTTTCGCTTCGTATAAACCATAAAGCTCAAAACCTTTGTGGAAAATACGTGTCTCAGGAGAGTTAAGGTATTTTGGACCTTGATCGGCTTGCATCACGCGACCACCAAAGGCAATAACCCGGCCTCGCTTATCACGAATAGGAAACATGAGCCGATCACGAAAAAAGTCAAATTGGCGACCCGGCGACTTTTCAGACGCGAGTTTTAGCTCAATTAATTGCTCTTTTTGCTCTTTATTTCGGCCTAATTGCTGGCACAGTGCTTCCCATTCACTTGGCGCATAACCAATCATGAACTTTTTAGCAGTTTCACCGCTTAGGCCACGGCCTTTTATGTAATCAATTACCGCTTTTGAGTTGCTATGGTGTTTTAATTGGTGCTGATAAAAACGGGCGGCATGAAGCATTAAATCGTAATCGGAACGTTTTTGCTCGGCGGTACGCTGTGGACCTGAACTAGTGCCTTGCTCACGTGGTACGTCTAAATTTAGAATACTAGCCAGCTCTTCAATAGCATCAACAAACTCTAATTTGTCGTACTCCATGACAAACGAAATGGCATTACCATTCGCTCCGCAACCAAAGCAGTGGTAAAACTGTTTATCTTGAGAAACAGTAAATGACGGGGTTTTTTCGTTGTGAAAAGGGCAACATGCTTGGTAGTCTTTCCCGGCTTTTTTTAGGCCAACTTTTGAATCAATTAGCTCAACAATATCTGTTCGTGCGAGCAAATCATCAATAAATTGTCGAGGGATTTTTCCGGCCATAGCTGTTGTTTTTCCTGCGCTATTTTTGCGTTCTAAAGTGAGATTTGAACACAATTACTCTCTTTATGAAAGACTAAAAACAAGAAACCGAGCACTAGGCTCGGTTTGCTTGAATCATACGTCTGTATGTGGGGGTTAGGCAGTTAATCGTTGCTTGATTAAGCCAGAAATCTTACCTAAATCGGCACGACCTTCGGCTTTGCTTTTGATTACTCCCATTACCTTACCCATGTCTTGCATACCTGCTGCGTTTGTATCAGCAATAGCCGAGTCAATAAGAGCAATGATTTCTTCTTCACTCAATTGTTGAGGTAAGAATTCTTCAAGAGCTTTAATCTCATTGGCTTCAATTTCTGCTAAATCTTCACGACCCGCATCAATATACTGGGTGTAAGAGTCGCGACGTTGTTTTACAAGCTTCACTAAAACAGCGGTAATTCCGTCGTCGTCTAGCGTGATTTGCTCGTCAATTTCACGTTGCTTGATTGCAGCAAGTACCATGCGGATTGGCTTAAGACGGTCTTTGTCTTTTGCTCTCATCGCATCTTTTTGCGCATCTTTTAGCGTTAATAAAAGGCTCATTTATACAAGACCAAATACTGATTAGTATAATTTAACGCGACGTGCGTTATCGCGAGAAAGCTTCTTCATGTGACGCTTTACTGCAGCAGCTTTTTTACGCTTACGCTCAGCTGTTGGCTTTTCATAGTGCTCGCGACGACGAACTTCTGAAAGGATACCTGCTTTTTCACATGAACGCTTGAAGCGACGAAGTGCTACGTCAAACGGTTCGTTCTCTCTTACTTTAATTACTGGCATTAAAAATTCACCTACCTAAATAATGAGCGTTGCTCAAGTTGATCGAATAACGATCAAGTGGTTCAAAAATGGTGCGGTATTGTAATCCGAAGCAACACCACATGTAAAGAATAATATTAACAGAAACTGAGGCGGCTAAACAGTATTAATTTGGCTCTCGTTGATACAAACGACAAATTACCTGCCCTGCAGATTTCTCCTTTAAAAGCAGCCAGTTATCTGGGGGAGTGAAGCTGCTTAGCTCACTTTCAACTTCCACATAAATCAACGCTTGCTCAGTTAACCATTGATTTGATTCGAGTAATAAACAACTTTTTTCAGCTAAATTTTGTCGGAATGGCGGATCAACAAAAACAAGATCAAACTGCTCATCTAGCGAATTATTTGCCAATAATGCGAGGCTATCGCCCTGTTTAATTGTGGCATTTTCAAGTTTGAGGGTGCTTATATTTTGTATAAGTTGAGATGCAGCACTTTTATCAAGCTCAAAAAATACAGCACGTTTAGCAAAGCGTGACAACGCTTCGAATCCTAACCCGCCAGAACCTGCGAAGCAGTCAAGGACCGCTGCATCACGCGTATCTTGCATTAACCAGTTAAACACGGTTTCCTTAATGCGATCAGTCGTTGGACGTAAACCTTGTACATCTTTAACAGGAAGTTTTCTGCCACGAAATTGTCCGCTAATAATACGGATAAAGCCATTTGCTGATTTATTATTGCTAGCGTTTACTTGGCGGTTAGCTGTTGATTTTTTTCTCATTTAACTCACTAATTATTGGTAACTGACCCCCAGCTCAGATAATATTGCAAGCAATAGCTGGTGTGTCATTTTTCTACTGCGCTAAAAATGGTAGTATTGCGACCTTAGCGATAGATGGTACCCGTTTCGGTTTGGCTGAGCATAGCTGAACTATCACCAAACTATTATTCATGTAAGTTTATCAGATTTTTATAAGTGGTTATTAGCAAGTATGGCAAAAAAAAGTAAATTCTTGTCTTGGTTTGGTTTTGGCAAATCAGAAAAACAACAAGCAGAGCAAACAGCAAATGAGGCTGATAACCAAAAGCAATTAGAAGAACAACAGCGTATTGAAGCTGAAAAAGCGCAAGCGGCGAGCTTAGAGCAGGAACGTATTGCAGCAGAAAAAGCTGAAGCCGAGCGTGTAGAACAAGAACGCATTGCAGCAGAAAAGGCTGAAGCTGAACGTATCGCAGCAGAACAGCAAGCAGCAGAGCAACGTCGTCAAGAACAACAAGCGCGTCTTGCAGAGCAAGAAGCGGCCATGAAGTTAGAACAAGAACGTATTGCAGCGGAACAGGCGCAGCGTGAAGCAGATCAAATTGCAGCAGAGAAGGCACAAGCTGAACGTGTAGAACAAGAACGTATTGCAGCAGAAAAAGCAGAAGCGATGCGCATAGAGCAGGAACGCGCTGCGGCAGAAAAAGCTGAAGCTGAACGTATCGCTGCAGAACAGCAAGCAGCAGAGCAATGTCGTCAAGAACAACAAGCGCGTTTTGCAGAGCAAGAAGCGGCCATGAAGTTAGAGCAAGAGCGTATTGCAGCTGAACAGGCGCAGCGTGAAGCAGAGCAAATTGCAGCACAAAAAGCAGAAGCCGAACGTGTAGAACAAGCACGCGTTGCAGCAGAAAAAGCAGAGGCCGAACGTGTAGAGCAAGCACGTGTTGCAGCCGAGAAAGCTGAAGCCGAACGTGTAGAACAAGAACGCATTGCAGCAGAAAAGGCTGAAGCTGAACGTTTAGAACAAGCACGTATTGCAGCAGAAAAAGCTGAAGCTGAACGTGTAGAACAAGCACGCGTTGCAGCAGAAAAAGCTGAAGCTGAACGTGTAGAACAAGCACGCATTGCAGCAGAAAAAGCTGAAGCTGAACGTGTAGAGCAAGAGCGTATTGCAGCCGAAAAAGCTGAAGCTGAACGTTTAGAACAGGAACGTATTGCAGCAGAAAAAGCTGAAGCTGAACGTGTAGAACAGGAACGTATTGCAGCAGAAAAAGCTGAAGCTGAACGTGTAGAACAGGAACGTATTGCAGCAGAAAAAGCAGAAGCTGAACGTATAGAACAAGCTCGTATTGAAAAAGAAAAAACAGAGCAAGTAACCGATAAACCCAAAAAAGAAGGCTTTTTTGCCCGCCTTAAAAAAGGTTTATTAAAAACTCGCGTTAATATTGGCTCGGGCTTTGCCTCTATTTTTAGTGGTAAAAAAATTGATGATGAGCTATTCGAAGAGTTAGAAACACAGCTATTAACGGCTGATTTAGGTGTCGATACAACCATGAAGTTGATTGATAACCTAACAGATGCAGCCGATCGAAAACAACTTAAAGATGGCGATGCACTTTACGAGCTAATGAAGCAAGAAATGGCCGCAATGTTAAAGACAGCTGAGCAGCCATTAACTGTGCCAGAAAATAAAAAACCGTTTGTTATTTTAATGGTGGGTGTAAATGGGGTGGGTAAAACCACGACCATTGGTAAGCTTGCTAAGCAATTCCAAAATGAAGGTAAATCAGTCATGCTGGCTGCGGGGGATACTTTCCGTGCCGCCGCGGTTGAGCAATTACAAGTGTGGGGTGAGCGTAACAGTATACCTGTTATTGCACAGCATACTGGTGCAGACAGTGCATCGGTTGTGTTTGATGCCTTTCAAGCGGCGAAAGCACGTAATGTAGACGTATTAATCGCGGATACAGCAGGGCGCTTGCAAAATAAAGATAACCTCATGCAAGAGCTTGAAAAAATAGCGCGTGTAATGAAGAAAATAGACCCAGATGCGCCGCATGAAGTCATGCTAACAATTGATGCGGGCACGGGGCAGAATGCCATTAGCCAAGTAAAACTATTTAATGAATGTGTTGGCTTAACGGGTATTACCTTGTCTAAACTGGATGGGACAGCAAAAGGGGGGGTTATCTTTGCTGTGGCAGATAAGTTTAATATTCCAATTCGTTACATAGGCGTAGGCGAGGGAATCGACGACCTGCGTACTTTTAATAGTAATGACTTCATTGATGCGTTGTTTAGCCAAGATGAGGACGACGTATAATTCATAAAAAAGGGAGCATCCTCCCTTTTCAGCTGCAAGATGATTGATAATTAAAATGATAAATTTTCAGCAAGTCAGTAAAACATATCCCGGCGGGCACCGTGCGCTGGAAAAAGTCAGTTTTCATATTAAGTCAGGCGAGTTGGCTTTTTTAACTGGGCATAGTGGCGCAGGTAAAAGTACATTATTAAAGCTGATTAGTTTGATGGAACGTCCATCGGCTGGCAAAGTATTAATTAATGATATTGATTTAAATGCTGTTAAATCTCGTCAAATTCCTTATGTACGCCGTGATATAGGGATTATTTTTCAAAACCATCGTTTGTTAGAACGCTATACGGTATTTGATAATGTCGCTTTGCCGTTGATTATTGAAGGCACACACCATAAACAAATTGCAAAGCGTGTGCATGGTGCGCTTGATAAAGTGGGCTTACTTGATAAAGCCAAATGTAACCCTGCGACTTTATCTGGAGGCGAGCAACAACGCGTGGGAATTGCGAGGGCTATCGTAAATTCACCGCCTATTTTGTTAGCTGATGAACCGACCGGTAATTTAGACCCCGAACTTTCAATGGATATTTTACGCTTATTCGAAGACTTTAATAATCATGGTACGACGGTGTTAATTGCCACCCATGATATTGGTTTAATTGCACGGATGCGCTATCGCAGCCTAACCCTTAAAGATGGACGTATGATCCAGGATCCATTAGCTGAGGGAGCGCTATGAGCCTATTATTTAAAAGTAGAGCCAGTCACAATGATCGTCAGCAGAAATCAATTCTAGCGGCGCCGTATTTCTTTTTTATTAACTTAATCCGTCAAGGTGTGCATAGCTTAGGTGAAATGTGGCGCACGCCACTTGCCTCCTTGATGACCATTGCGGTATTAGGGCTAAGCTTAACGTTACCAGCGACCTTGTATTTAGTCGTGAAAAATGTGTCTCAGGTAAGCAGCGGGTTTGAAGATGCCGCTGAAATTTCGTTGTTTGTTAAAGAGTCTATGACAGAGCAACAAACACAAACATTAGTCAAACGTTTAGCGCTTTACCCTGAAATCGATAAGGTTGAGTTTATTTCTAAAGCGGATGCGCTTGTTGAATTTAAGCAGGTGTCAGGATTTGGACAAGCATTAGAATACTTAGATGCGAATCCACTGCCCGATGTTGTTATTGTGACACCGACGGCACGGTATCGTCAGCCAAATGCTGCTGAACAGTTACTCAAAAAACTTGAAGATGAGCGTGAAGTTGATTTTGGTAAACTGGATATTGCGTGGCTTGAGCGCTTAAACGCACTGTTAAGCTTATTAAAAGAGAGCGTCATTACCATTGCTTTACTATTATTAACCTCGGTGACTTTGATCATTGGAAACACGATTCGTTTATCTATCATGGATAAAAAGGAAGAGATCCAAGTTATGAAGTTAGTGGGGGCAACCAATGCATTTATACATGCGCCATTTTTATGGACGGGTATTTGGTATGGCATTATCGGTGGACTATTTTCATTTATTTGTGTTGCTTTGATGATGTGGTGGCTAGGTGCAGCGGTGAGCGAAGTCGCGGGAGTTTATGGCAGCCGTTTTAATTTAATCGGTTTGACGTTATCTGAATTTGCCATTTTAGTTGCACTTGCAACGGGGCTTGGTTTTGTCGGCTCGTATTTGTCTGTAAATAGATATATAAAAGAAATAGAACCCGATAAAGTATAACAATAAAGTGTAACAATTCGTTGTTACACTGCTTTATTAGCACTAAATAAAAGCAGTAATAAATTTATCGCTCTTTCAATTAAAGCTAGAATTCACCGCATATTCAGCGTGTTAGCGTAGACTAAAAATAGATACAAAAACCACTTGATTTGAACTTTAAAAAAGTTTTTAATTGAAGTTAGCACTCTCGCTTAAAGAGTGCTAAGATGGTTTCAAATGTTTATCACTGAGGTGAAAAATGAGTAAAGATTTATACGCAATGGCACTTACTGCAGGTCAACAAAGCGCGAGTATGGACGGATATCTTCAAGCTGTCAGTACGATTCCAATGCTTGATGCCGAGCATGAAAAGCAGTTAGCGACACGTCTTCAGGAAGAAGGTGATCTTGATGCTGCGAAGCAACTCATTATGTCGCACCTTCGTTTTGTAGCTCACATTGCAAAAAGCTATTCAGGGTATGGTTTACCGCAAGCTGATTTAATTCAGGAAGGTAACATCGGTCTAATGAAGGCTGTAAAACGCTTTGACCCGAGCGTCGGCGTACGCTTAGTTTCATTCGCTGTACATTGGATTAAAGCGGAGATTCATGAATACGTACTAAAAAACTGGCGTATCGTGAAAGTTGCAACGACAAAAGCGCAACGTAAACTATTCTTCAATCTACGTAAAAACAAAAAACGTTTAGGTTGGTTTAACCAAGCCGAGGTTAGCACTGTTGCTAACGAGCTAGGGGTTAGTGAAAAAGAAGTACGTGAGATGGAATCGCGTATGAGTGGCCAAGATATGGGCTTTGATTTAACGGGTGACGACAATGACGATGCACCTACAAGCACCTACTCGCCAGTACAATATTTAACTGATGGCAGTGCTGACCTTGCTGACGATATTGAAGAGCAGCAATGGCAAGAACAGTCGCATGCACGTTTATTTAGTGCATTAAAAACGCTTGATGAACGCTCGCAAGATATCGTAAGTGCTCGTTGGTTAGCTGATGATAAAGCAACCCTGCAAGAGCTTGCTGAAAAGTATAACGTGTCAGCAGAGCGTGTTCGCCAGCTAGAAAAAACAGCGATGAAAAAACTGCAAACAGCCATGAGCTAATGGAGTCACGAGCTAATTAAGAGCTCGGACTTCAGAGTTATCTCTACTATAAAGCCTCGCAAATGCGGGGTTTTCTGTTTTAAGGATGCAGTATGCCAGATACTGATTACCAACACGTACTTAATGAAATTACCAAAGAAGTTCAGCCATTATTGAGTCAAGGCAAAGTGGCAGACTACATTCCTGCACTTGCGGATGTTGAACCAAACCAATTTGCCATTGCTATTCATACTGTCGATGGTCACACTTTTTGCGCTGGTGATTGCCGTGCTCGCTTTACCATTCAGTCTGTGTCTAAAGTGATGACATTAACGCTTGCACTGCAGCGTTATGGTGATGAACTTTGGCAACGCGTGGGCAAAGAGCCTTCTGGTACTGCATTTAACTCGCTCACTCAGCTAGAGTTTGAGCAGGGTATTCCCCGAAACCCGTTTATTAATGCTGGAGCCATCGTGACTTGCGATGCCTTATACAGCCGACTTTCAGCGCCAATGCACTCGATGCTTGAATCTTTTCGTCAACTGTCAGGCAATCCATCGGTTGTGATAGATAAAAAAGTTGCTAATTCAGAGTATGAGTTTCGTCATCGCAATGCCGCTATGGCACACTTAATGAAATCATTTGGTAATTTTAATAATGAAGTCGATGATGTTTTGTGGGCTTATTTTAATTTTTGTGCCATTGAGCTTAACTGTGTGGAGCTCGCTAAAGCGTATAATTATCTTGCAAACCAAGGCAAAGACACCCGGGGTAATAAAGTACTGAGTACAAGACAAAATAAGCAGCTTAATTCGTTGCTGTTTACCAGTGGTTTATATGATGCGGCGGGAGATTTTGGTTACCGTGTTGGGATGCCCGGAAAATCAGGGGTATCGGGCACAATATTAGCCGTTTTACCTAATCAGTTTACAGTTGCTGTGTGGGCACCACGTTTAAACTCATACGGTAACTCAGTGGCTGGGATAGCCGCCCTTGAGCGTTTATCCCAGAAACTGGATATTTCGATTTTTTAATGAGTATTACTGATCCCAGTATACTTGTTCTAAACAATCTTCACGTTCAGGTAAACCACGCGATAGACGCGGAGAGTGCTGTACGAGAACTTCATAACTCGCACGGTTGGCATACTTGCTAATTTGCGCCAGTGATGAGTAAGTCATCGCTGGTTGCTGGTGTTTCGCCGAATTAGCAACATTAAGCTTGTGGTACACATTTGCAGATAAATCATGTAGCACAGCAGCGAGTGCACAATCACCCGCGCCATTGGTGTTTTTAATGCTATCAGGGCCGCCCATAAATGGGGCAGTGTGGCTGTATGCACGGATTGGGTTTTGACAATCGTCTTTTCTCATTGCACGCGAAAATTCATAGCGATTAAAGTCAGCGATAGCGCCTGGTAGCAGCGGGTACTCTGTTTCGCGTTTAAATTGCTCGTCAACATAACCGGCCATAAACAAGCCTTTTTCACCTGCAGTACAAATCACTAAGTCGGTCCAATCAAGTGCTTTATCTGCCGCAAGAAGTGGGTCTTCGAAGCCTGTAATCGCAAGGCCTTCTTCTTCATTCATTGCTAAGATATCGACATGCTTTTTAACAAAGTCGGCCCACCATGAAGGGTCTTGCTCAATTAAGAATTTAGTGCCTAGAGTCAATACCACTGGCACGTCTGCATCATTGGCATATTTAACTGCCTGCATAGTTGCTTCTGTCATGGTTTCATCACCTTGGGTACGCATTAAATACGCGCTGATCACAAGTGCTGATGAATTTTCAATTAACTCTTTATCAATTGATTCAGGACGTAGATGATTCATTAAACCTGCGCTTATCGCGAAGGTGCGCTCACCAGTTTCATCAATCAGTGTAAAACAGCGACCAATTGGGCCATCAACAGGTTGTAAATAATCTAGATCAACCCGGCTTGATGTATTACATAAAAAACGGTACGCATAGCTGCCAATTTTAATGTTTTCACTCATTACACCTAACAACACAGAGCGATCATCAGCAAGTGTTGAGTAGTTATGCATCGTGTTACCGATGGTGCCACCTGCGAACTCGTAATCGATCATATCGTCAAGCTTTAGGCGGTCATATAATGCATTGGTAATGTCGCTATCAATTACCTGTGACATGCCACGGCGCAATTGAAATTCATCGAGGAAAGCTTGATCAACTTTCGCTTCAATATCGACAACTATTTGATCGATACCCGTTATATAACTACGTTGTAGCCGCTCGGTTGAGTTCAGTTGATTTGTTAGTGGATCTTTGGCTTCCACTGGAAAATAATGTTTATGCCTGCGGCGTCCAGGAAATTTCATTTGCTACCCGTGTATTGATATCAATTGCAAAGTGTAAATCAACAAATTTACCTAGTTGAATTGCTATTAGCTAAATAAAAAAAGCGCGAGATTATAGCGCAATATAGGTTCATTGAGCCATGATAAAGCCATTAAAATTTACTTTAATTTTTTAGTGTAGTCTTAATTATCGCCCTTTTTATCGACTAACTAGGTATAATTACAGGCAGTTTACAAGTTTTGTGTGATTTATGAGCGAACAATATAGCGACGAATACTGGATGAAAAAAGCCCTCGCTTATGCAAATGAGGCGGGAAACATTAATGAAATTCCTGTGGGGGCGGTATTAGTCAAAGACAATCAATTAATAGCGTATGGGTATAATCGCTCAATTACTGATAACGACCCTTCTGCTCATGCCGAAATGATGGCTATTCGTGAAGCAGGTAAGGCACTTAATAATTATCGGCTTATTGATTGCACTTTATATGTCACTTTAGAGCCTTGCTCTATGTGTGCAGGGCTATTAGTTCATAGCCGAATTAAGCGTCTGGTATTCGGCGCAAAAGACGCTAAAACAGGATCGGCTGGGTCTATTATGAACTTACTGCAAGAACCGCGTCTTAATCATCAGGTTGAAGTAACCGGTGAGATAATGGCTGAGCAATGTGGGGCTGTAATTTCGGCATTTTTTAAACGCCGCAGAGAAGAGAAAAAAGCGGCTAAACTCGCTGCTCGCAACGCCTAGTTAAACAACTGGCGTTGCAGGATTTTCCTGTGCTTCCATTAATTGCATCGCGAATAAACGACGACGCCAAATAACTTTTTTGTGGGTATTGCGTAACATAATACGACGGCGAGTCGCTGTCGAATAGATAACATTCCGTTTGAACTTATGTGTGGTACGTCTTCTTTTTAACATGTGTGCTCCTTAAGTGAAAGTAAAGCATGACATTGTCCATTCCATCAATACTAGAAGATAATGATCATTTGATGACAAGTAAACAGGTTTCTCTGGCTTTAGGCTAGTTGTTATCTGGCTTTTGCTGTTCAGAGCTGGTTTGTTGTTGAGTGTCAGCTGGTTGAGCCGTATTTTCATCTAACTCAGGCGAAATGACGGGTTGTTCTTCAATGTTTTCTTCAGTGCTTGGATTGGCAATCGCATCATTTTCATCCAACCAAACCAAAGCATCGTAGTAACGGCGAATATTATCAACATACTTCACGGCAACATCGCCACGCGCGTAACCGTATTTAGTTTGACGATAATAACGCTTTTTAATGAGCAGCGGTAAGCGTTTTTTTACATCAGCCCATTTATCAGGGCTCGCGCCTTCTTGTTCTGTGATAATTCTCGCATCATTTACATGCCCCCACCCGACATTGTAAGAGGCTAATGCAAACCAAGTACGATCAGGCTGTGGGATGCGTTCTGGGATCCATGAAATGAGTTGAGCTAAATATTCGGCGCCCCCTTTGATGTTTTGCTCTGGGGCTAAGCGATTTGTTACACCCACTTGTTTCGCAGTCGCTTGTGTAAGCATCATGATACCACGCACTCCGGTGGGCGATTTCGCTTTAGGGTTCCACATCGATTCTTGGTAACTGAGGGCTGCTAACAAGCGCCAATCAATATTACCTGCATACTGCTCAAACCACGGTTGGTATTTGGGTAAGGTTTCTTTTATGGCCTCAATATATGCCAGTGTATTCACATAATTGAACTGCCTTACATGGCCAAAATACTTTTCTTCGAGGACGTATAACTGATTATTTTGTTTTACCTCGCCGAAAAAAGGCACCATCAAAGCGTATAAAGAATCATCACCATCTTTTCTGAGTAGCCAAGCTATTGGGTCGTTTCTTGTTACTGAAAAGCCAATACTCAAATTAGGGTGATAGCGTCTAAACAACGATAACGTGTGTGAATCAGCCAGTGTGTAATCTATTTCATTATCAATCACCGCCTGTAGTAGCTCTTCCTCATCCATGTCTTCTGTTTCGTGCCAAGTTAGATTGGGATGAAGTTGCTTTAGCTGTTGCAGCGCTAAGGAGTGGCTGCTTTTGGCGAGTACGGTTAGGTTACCTGTTAAATCTGCAAACTCACGAGGACGAACATGCCCTTGTTTATAAACAAGCTTTTGACTAATTGTGCGGTAAGTCGGGCCGAATCGGTAGTGCTGCGCGCGAATTGTATTGTAGGTAAGACCCGATGCAATCACATCTAAATCGCCACTTTCGAGGCGAGCAAACATGTCGGATAAATTAAAAAATGGCACCATTTCAAGCTCAACACCGACGTAGTCAGCAAACTCTTGCGCCAATTCATATTCGAAACCTTGTACGCCTTGAGGGGCTTGGTAATAATTACTCGCACCCGCTAATGTGCCAATTCTAATTTTATTTTGTGCTTTGATTTGCGCTAATTGCGATGGTTGCTGTTGCATATCACACGCGCACAACATGAGCACTAGGCTAAAAATAGCGAGTAACTTTTGCATAAAAAATAAATGCCCCTTAATACATTACTTTACCGTTATAGCAAAACTTCGTTGCTGCGTCACTTGGCGAATAGTACTAACAAAAATTATGAGCGACCTTATCGTTATTTTATCAACTATAACAAGGGTCTGTATTATGACGACTGGTGAGCCTATCAACGTGAAGATTTATAACAGCTTTCATTGTGTTTAATTCCAACTGAAACTCGCATTTATACGGCGTAATTGATTTTAATAAGGGGGTGACCATTCTTTGCAATCAATACCTTGCCTAAATCGCGTTTAATTCCAACTGAAACTCGCATTTTGAGGTGGCTGGGATGTATACCCAAACCACCTCAAAATACAGAATTCAGCGTTTCACAGGTGCTGAATATCAAGGCGTTGCTTTGCAACAAGGGTGCTCCCTTGTAAAAAGCAACAACGCCGAGAGTCAGTTTTTGTGGAACGCCCTGCGGGTTGGTTTAAACGCGATTTATACGGCGTAATTGATTTTAATAAGGGGGTGACTATTCTTTGCAATCAATACCTTGCCTAAATCGCGTTTAATTCCAACTGAAACTCGCATTTCGAGGTGGTTTGGGTATATAATACGCGCCTAAAATATCGTTCAATCCCTAACCCCGGATGAAAATACCTATGTTGATCCTTCGTGGTGCACCAGCACTTTCCGATTTTAGAGTTCAGAAAATTTTAGCGCGTTGCCAACAGGCGCAACTTCCAGTCACCAATGTTTATGCAGAATTCATGCATTTTGCTGATCTTACTGCTGAGCTTTCAGCTGATGAGCACACTAAACTGGAGAAGCTTCTTACTTATGGTCCAACTATTGCCGAGCATACACCAGCAGGGTCGTTAATTCTTGTAACGCCGCGTCCTGGTACTATTTCGCCTTGGGCATCTAAAGCAACTGACATTGCACACAACTGTGGTTTGAGCCAAGTTCACCGTGTAGAGCGTGGTATTGCATATTATGTTGAAGGTCAGTTAAGTGCTGAGCAGCTTGCAGACGTTGCTGCGTTATTGCATGACCGTATGACCGAAGCAACACACGCTGAGATGGCTGATGCTGCTAAGCTGTTCCGTCATGATGAACCACGTCCTATGTCATCAGTTGACATTTTAGGTGGTGGCCGTGAAGCGCTTGCGACAGCTAATGTTGAGCAAGGTTTTGCACTTGCTGATGACGAAATTGATTACCTGGTAGAAAACTTCCAAAAGTTAGGGCGTAATCCGAACGACATCGAATTATTCATGTTTGCACAAGCAAACTCTGAGCACTGTCGTCATAAAATCTTTAATGCTGATTGGACAATTGATGGCATCGAACAGCCAAAATCATTGTTCAAAATGATCAAAAATACCTACGAGCAAAATCCTGAAAACGTACTATCAGCTTATAAAGATAACGCTGCGGTAATGAAAGGCTCGGTAGCAGGTCGCTTCTTCCCGAATAACGAAGGTGAGTACGCGTATCATCAAGAAAACATCGAAATTTTGATGAAAGTTGAAACTCACAACCACCCAACAGCTATTGCGCCATTCTCAGGTGCATCAACAGGCTCTGGTGGTGAAATTCGTGATGAGGGTGCAACAGGTCGTGGTTCTAAACCTAAAGCGGGTTTAGTTGGCTTTACGGTATCTAACTTACGCATTCCTGGTTATGAGCAACCGTGGGAAACTGATTTCGGCAAACCAGGTCGTATCGTTACTGCACTTGATATCATGACAGAAGGTCCATTAGGTGGCGCGGCATTTAACAACGAATTTGGTCGTCCTAATCTACTTGGTTATTTCCGTACATACGAAGAAAAAGTATCAAGCCATAACGGTGAAGAAGTACGTGGTTACCACAAACCAATTATGCTTGCCGGTGGTTTAGGTAATATCCGTTCTGAGCATGTTCAAAAAGGTGAAATCCCAGTTGGTGCAAAACTTATTGCACTAGGTGGTCCTGCGATGAACATCGGTCTAGGTGGTGGTGCTGCGTCAAGTATGACATCTGGCCAATCGAATGAAGATCTTGATTTTGCCTCTGTTCAACGTGAAAACCCTGAAATGGAGCGCCGTTGTCAGGAAGTTATCGACAAATGTTGGCAATTAGGTGATGCAAACCCAATCGCTTTCATTCACGATGTGGGTGCGGGTGGTTTATCAAACGCATTCCCTGAGCTAGTAGACGACGGTGGTCGTGGTGGTAAATTCCAACTACGTGATATCCCGAATGATGAGCCGGGTATGGCACCACACGAAATTTGGTGTAACGAATCACAAGAACGCTATGTACTTGCTGTTGCGCCAGAAGATTTCCCACGTTTCGAGGCAATTTGTAAACGTGAACGTGCAGAATTCGCAGTGATTGGTGAAGCCACTGAAGAGCGTCACTTAACGGTTGAAGACAGCCACTTTGGTAATAATCCAGTAGACCTTCCTCTTGATGTATTACTTGGTAAAGCACCAAAAATGCACCGCGAAGTTGAGTCTAAAAAAGCACAGTCGCAGCCATTAGATGTCACGGCAATTGATGCGGCTGATGCAGCGCAGCGCTTATTACGCTTACCAACGATTGCAGAAAAAACTTTCTTAATCACCATTGGTGACCGTACGGTAACGGGCTTAGTTGCACGTGACCAAATGGTCGGTCCTTGGCAGGTGCCAGTTGCAAACTGTGCGGTAACAGCTGCGACGTATGATACTTACCACGGTGAAGCAATGTCATTGGGTGAGCGCACGCCAGCTGCACTTCTAAACTATGGTGCGTCTGCACGTTTAGCGGTGGCTGAGTCATTAACGAACATTGCATGTGCTAACATCGGTGGCCTTGAAAATATCAAGCTATCTGCAAACTGGATGGCAGCAGCGGGTCACCCAGGTGAAGATGCGGGTCTTTACGAAGCGGTTAAAGCGGTAGGTGAAGAGTTGTGTCCGGCACTTGGTTTAACGATCCCTGTGGGTAAAGACTCAATGTCGATGAAGACACAGTGGGATGAAAACGGTGAACAAAAATCAGTAACAGCTCCATTATCACTGATCATCACTGCATTCGGTCGCGTTGAAGACGTACGTAAAACAGTAACGCCACAGCTTCGCACTGATAAAGGTGAGTCATCGCTATTATTAGTCGATTTAGGTGCGGGTCAAAACCGACTGGGCGCATCAAGCCTTGCACAGGTTTACAAGCAATTAGGTGATGTAACCCCAGACGTTGATAACCCTGCGTTATTAAAAGGTTTCTATGAAGCGATGCAAGCGCTTGTTGCTGATAACAAGTTACTTGCTTACCACGACCGTTCTGATGGTGGTTTATTTACCACAATCGCTGAAATGGCGTTTGCTGGCCACACAGGCGTAACGGTTGACCTTGCTGGCTTAACGGGGTCAGACATCGAAGCACTTTATAACGAAGAGCTCGGTGCAGTAATTCAAGTTGCTAACGCAGATTTAGACGCAGTTAAAGCGGTACTTGCTGATCACGGCTTAGCGGCTATTAGCCATGAAATTGGTGCATTAAATGCCGATGACCGTGTGGTATTTACTCGCGGTGATGCAGTCGTGCTTAATCACACACGCACAGAGCTTCGTACAATTTGGGCAGAAACAACTTACCAAATGCAAGCACGTCGTGATAACCCTGAGTGTGCTAAGCAAGAGTTTGATGCAAAATTTGATGCCAAAGACCCAGGTCTGAACGTTAAATTAAACTTCGACTTAAACGAAGACGTCGCTGCACCTTACATTGCAACAGGTGCAAAACCGAAAATGGCTATCTTACGTGAGCAAGGTGTTAACTCTCACTTAGAAATGGCTGCGGCATTTAACCGCGCAGGTTTTGCAGCGGTAGACGTACACATGAGCGACATTCTTGAAGGTCGTTTAACACTAGAGCAGTTTAAAGGCTTAGTGGCATGTGGTGGTTTCTCTTACGGTGACGTACTGGGTGCGGGTGAAGGTTGGGCTAAGTCAATCTTATTTAACGAGATGGCTCGCGAGCAGTTCCAAAGCTTCTTCCACCGCGAAGATACATTCAGCTTAGGTGTGTGTAATGGCTGTCAAATGCTTTCAACATTGAAAGAGTTGATCCCAGGCACAGAGCACTGGCCACGTTTTGTAACCAATAAGTCAGAGCGTTTTGAAGCACGTTTTAGCCTTGTAGAAGTACAAGAAAACCCATCGGTATTCTTTAATGGTATGGCGGGTTCTCGTATGCCAATCGCTGTTTCTCACGGTGAAGGTCATGCTGAGTTTGCTAACAGTGATGCAGTAAAAGCCGCGATTGAGTCAGGCACTGTGGCTGTGAAGTTTGTTGATAACTACGGTAACCCAACAACGCAATACCCAGCTAACCCGAACGGTTCGCCAGAGGGTATCACAGGTATTACGTCTACAGATGGCCGTGCAACGGTTATGATGCCTCACCCAGAGCGTGTATTCCGTACGGTAGCGAACTCATGGCACCCTGATGAGTGGACAGAAGACAGCCCGTGGATGCGTATGTTCCGCAACGCACGCAAAAACGTGGGGTAGAGTTTAAGTAATCTACTTAGGTTCATATAAACCGGTTAAACTAAAAAGGCTGCACTATTAAGTGCAGCCTTTTTGTTTATAATGGGTTGAGAAGCGAGAAGCGAGAAGCGAGAAGCGAGAAGCGAGAAGCGAGAAGCGAGAAGCGAGAGCAAAGGCAAGGAGAGTTTTTTGAAGTTTAAACGTGCTATTACAGGCTTGTTAGGTTTAGTGCTCGGGGTTTTTCTGCTTGCCTATATCTTTAGATTACCACTGACCTCATGGTACTTAACGCCTGTGCTGAGTGCTAATGGCATTGAGCTGCATTGTATTGATTGGTCACTAACAAGAAAGCTTGATTTAAAGGTCGAAAAGCTGTGTTTGACTTATCAAGGACAGCAATTAGAAGTTGCGGGTATACGTGCTAATAAGCAGCAAATTATCATTTCTCGTGCCAACCTTACGATCAATAGCCCCTTATCAAAAAGCGACAATCAGCGCACAGAATTAAAAAAACTTGCTTTAGACCTTCCAAAGCAAAGACCGCTTATAAATATTGAGCAGCTTGATATTTCGTCGGGTTTTAGCGCCGAGCCGGTTAGAGTCACCGTGCAAGAAAATCGCTTAAATCACTTTACAGTCAGCCGCGATATTAATGCGGATGTCACGGTTACTGGTGGTGAGATAGTCGCCAATATAATGCTTAATGATGAACTTGCCGGAAGGTTTATTGCGCTGCCAAAAAATGCCCATTTTTCGACTGACTCACAGATTAAGTTTGATGGCATAACACTCAATGTGGCCAGCTCTGTTACTGCCGATTATCAACATCAACATGAACATCAACATCAGCAAAATAAGCAAAGCATCGAACACTGTGATTTTAGCGCACAGAGCCGTGGCCAAGTAACGGCTGAATTTCAGCTCAATCAACAACAGCTCACTGCTGATTTGAGTGGTTTAAAAAATCAAGTCGTTATTTCACCTATTTGTTTAGATAAAATCGAACAGCAGCAATACAAAGAGTTTGCACGAGCACACACCCCCCTTACTTGGCATGTGCAGTTTACACAACCCATTGCGCTGCAACAAAAGCAGCTTTCTTTACCCGAGTTGGAACTGACTTCAAGTAATGAACAAGGCCAATTGGTGTTTAAAAATACCCAATTAGCGCTAGACGCTCCCATTAAAACACTTTACTCACACGCTGTAGTAAATTTCACCAGTGACGATATAGATAAGCTAATGTTGAAGGCTCGTATTGAAGCAGGGCGCGTTAACTCTGAATTTCAACTTTCACTGACATCACTGCCTGATTTTATTGATGTACTAGCGGATGGCGTGAGTATCAAAGGTGAAGTAGAGCTTGAGAATATACTTACTCGTCCTATAGCGGGTAATCTCAATGCTGATATATCCGTTAAAAGAGCTCAAGTTTTTGATGCGAAAGTGACTGATTTAAAAACTAAAATAAACGTGCATCTCAGTGATTCACAGAACGTAACAGCGAAACTCAATAGTGCAATAAAGTCAGCGACCTATAAAAATATGCAGATGTCGGGACTAACAAATGAGCTCACAGTGAAGAGTGATTTAAGTGTGGGAGAGTTATTTGCTGATATTAGCGCGACCAGTAAATTAGCTAAGCTAGTGACTCCTAAACTGACATTAACGAATTTGTCTGTGGTGTCAAATGCAACCCAAAGTCGCGCATTACAGGCAACGCACCATGTTTTTGTCGACGGTATTGAAGCGCTGATAACACATCATATGTCTAAGGTTGCTCATCCATTTGAGTTGGTGATACCTGAACAAGCTATGTCAAAACTCAACCCTATTTTAAAGCAGTTTGAGCCATTAGCGACGTTAACCGATGGCGTTATCTCGGGCCTTATAAAAGGTGACGTAAATTTACTGCAGGCAAGCGGGGATATCCGCATTGCAAAGCTCAGTGCGCTTTATAATGATTATCTCGCTAATGATTTTAACACTCAGGTGAAGGCGGAGTTTAATTCAGGTCAGCTTAATATTGCCCCAACTAAATTTACACTTAATGAACTGCGTGCAGGTGCTGTGGTTACAAAATTACAAGGCCTATTACAGGTTGACGCAAATCAGCCATGTACATCAAATGTCACTGGTCTTGTGATGGGGGGAGCATTTGTTGTGAATGAATTTTGCCCGCTTGCAACAAGTCAAACTGCAATGATTAAGTTCGAAAACATCGACGCCAGCAAGTTGGTAACGCTGGATGCGGAGTCAGGTATTAGTTTATCTGGGCGCTTAGCAGGGACCTTGCCTGTCATTATAAATGAGCAGGGCATTGCCGTTAAGCAAGGGCAGCTGGTTAATCAAGGCGATGGTAAATTATTGATTACTAACAATGCAGGTTTTGAAGCGGTAAAAGCACAGCAACAAGAACTAAGTACCACGCTTAGCTTGTTAGAGAATTTAGATATTAAACAATTAAAAAGCAGTGTTGATCTTAAACCGGATGGGTGGCTGCACTTAGGTGTTAACTTACAAGGCTTTAATGAAAAACAGCAGCAAGCCGTTAATTTTAACTATAATCACGAGGAAAATGTGTTTACGTTATTAAGAGCACTGCGTTTAAGTGATGAGATTACTCAAAAGGTTGAGAAAGAGTATGCAAAAAAAGGAAGCAATAATGGCTAAATGGTTAGTAATGCTAACAGCCGTCGGTTTGTTAAGTGCTTGCACACACCGCGTTGAGGTAGCAGCAAAAGAACCGATTACAATCAACTTAAATGTGAAAGTTGATCACGAAATCCGCGTTAAAGTGGATAAAGAACTCGACACGTTATTCAGTGACGACAGCGAATTATTCTAAGGAGCAAACATGCGTAAATTCCAACTTAAAAAATTGAATGTGATCACTTTAATCAGTGCTGTTTGTTTATCATTTTCTGCTTGGGCTATTAGCCTAGATGAGGCTAAAAACCAAGGATTAGTGGGTGAAGATAGCTCTGGTTATCTCGGATTAGTCGTCAATAACAGTGAAGCGAAAGCCGTGGTTGATGAAATCAATGCGAAGCGTAAAGAGCAATACTTGAAACTTGCCAAAAAGAACAATTTATCTTTAGCGCAAGTAGAGGCATTGGCGGCTGCGAAAACTATCGAAAAAACAAAACCTGGTCACTATATTGAAGTGAATGGTCAATGGGTAAAAAAATAACCTATTAAAGGTGCTAAAAGCCAGCGAAAGCTGGCTTTAGCCTTTATCAATACAGCTTTTTAACAGCTGCTGCCAAAAGTCGATACCCTTGCGTCTTGCAAGTTTAATATTATGCTCAGGAATAGATTCAGGCTCATCGTAGTTGGCGAGCGCTTCGCTCATACTCGCTTCACGAATTAAATGAAGTGTCGGGTACGGAGCACGGTTTGTATAATTTGCAGCATCTGTCTCATCACTATCCGCAAACACATAGTCGGGATGAAAATTAGCGATTTGATATTTCCCTTCAAAGCCTTGTGCAACTAGTAGTGCGTTGGCTAGGTCGACCAAATCTAAAAACTCGTCAAAATCACTAAAGCCTTGCTCAAACATTAGTAAAGTTGTTTCGCGCTGCTCATTGTGGTCAAGTTCCGTGCATTGCTCAAGCATATCCATGACAGCATCATCTAGTGTTACTGACGGACTGACTTGATAGTGAATACAGTTGTTTTCTACTTCTTTACGGGCAAATGGGCAAAAGTTGTATTTTACAATGACACTTGATACCCATTCGCGCATTTGTAGCTCGGGACGGCTTTTTGGCAGGTTATGATTCACGTTGTTTCTCTAAAAATTGCTCAATTAATTGCACTGTTCTACGAATAGCACCTTGATTATTAATAACACATTTTGCGGCTTGTTGACCTAACTTAACGAGGGCCTCGTTATCGGCACTTAAAGCGATAAGTGTTTCGGCAAGGTGCTGTTCATTGTTAACTGTTTTAGCGCCTTCAGCGTTTATAAGCTCAGGGTAAATATGGTCAAAATTATACGTGTGAGGACCTGCTAGTACGCCAACTGAAAATGCCGCAGACTCGAGTGGGTTATGGCCACCTCGTTCAATTAAACTGCCGCCAATGTAGCTTATGCGAGCAACGCCATACAGGCATTGTAGTTCACCTAAGGTATCGGCAAGAACGATTTGTTGGCTCGTATAATTATTCTCGCTGCGACGACTAAAAGTCATGTCTGAATGTTTAAGGAGTGATGCTACTTTATCAAATTGTTCAGGATGACGCGGAGCTATAATTAACAGGGCATCGGGTACTACACTGAGCAACTGCTGATGTGCACTTAGAACACGCTCATGTTCAATTGGGTGGGTTGAACCTGCAACCCAAATAAAGCGCGCGTTGTTATATTCGCTTTTAAGAGCGGCAACTTTATCTAATTGCGCGCGCGTGGGGGTTATATCAAACTTAATTGAGCCAAAGACACGCACCTTCTGCGGCGCTAAACCTAACTCAATAAAACGGTTAGCATCATCTTGGTTATGACTGGCAAGGGCGCTAATTGATTTCATAATCACGTTTGTTAAGGGCATCACTTTTTGATACCCCTGCTGCGACTTAGCTGAAAGCCGCGCATTTAAAACAAGTACTTCAATATTGCGTTTTTTACATTGCGCCATTAAATTGGGCCACAACTCTGTTTCCAGAATGCACAGGACGCGAGGCTTAATTCGCTTTAAAAACCGGCTGGTGGCACACGGGAAATCAATCGGTAAATAACAGCAACTGAGCGTATTTTTAAAGTTGTTCTTTATTTGCTCACGACCAGTGGGTGTATTACAGGTTACTAAAATACTTAGCTGCGAATTTTGCTGTTGCAGCGCCTTGATAAGTGGCGTTGCTGCTAAAACCTCACCAACAGACGCGCAATGTATAACCACGTCATGCTGTTGTAATGATGAAACACCAAAACGCTGTGTAAAATGCGCACGGTAGCCTTTATTTTTTTTACCACGCAAAGCGTAAAGGTAGAAAATAATAAGCGGGCTAAGAATGTATAAAATGAGAGAATATAAAATACGTGCCATTGGTTAGCCTATCAGTGTAAAACATTATGATAGCGTGTTAGCCAATCGAGCTAAATATAAAATGTTAAAAAGGGTTATCTTGCAGAGTTTTAAGTGTTTCGTCGCCGCTAATTTGGTAGTATTTCAGTTACTTTATATTTAGTCTTTATAGTTATGAAATTTAAAATGATAAAAGCCACGGCTATAAGCGTGTTACTCAGTTGCTCTTCTCCTTTATTGGCAACACCCACCGCTTACTTACCGATTGGCATGGATGCACAGCTTGATCATCAATTAGATACTTTATTTGCATTAACCTCAGGCACACCTATGACGAAGCCATATCGTTTGGCTGAGGTAGAATACGCACTTAATAAACTTGAAAATAAAGCGCCAAGTTTGGCTGCAGCGATCCGCGCTAAGATTAAACCCTATCAGCGTGAAGATGCTATTACGCGTGTGGGTCTAAAATTTCAGGTCGATGGTGATACTACGAAGAAAATTGCTAATCAACGTGGTTTAAGCTCAGATGAGTGGGGCCAAGGCTTTTTTGAAGGTATTTGGCGTGCAAACGATTATACCTTAGTACAAGTTGGTGTTGATTACAGAGCCAAGCAAAATAAATTTGTGAATTACAATACTTTTGTAAGTTTTGCTGGAGATGATTTGCAACTGAATGTTGGTTATAAAGAACATTGGTTTTCACCGTTTAAACATTCAGCTCAAATTATTTCTACTAATGCAAAAACAGCCCCTTCTATTTCATTAGGTATGGTGCAACCTGCGCATAATTGGTGGAATTTTGACTTTGAGCTGTATTATTCTGAATTAGAGCATGTCGAAAACGGTATTTTATATCAAGGGGAGCTGCATAGCGGCACGCCAAAGCTGGCTGGTACGCATTTCAGTATAGAACCCCTAAGTGGTTGGAAAATTGGCATCAACCGTATGATGCAATTTGGTGGTGGTCCTCGAGAGGTTGATGCAGGTGATGTGTTTGATGCATTTTTTGACCCAGCGGGTAATGATAATAGCGAGCTTGCAGGTGGGCCAGATAATGAGCTAGGGGATCAGTTTGCATCTATCACTAGCACTATCAATTTTGATTTTGGCTTTCCAACCGAGTTGTATTTTGAGTACGGTGGCGAAGACACAAAAGAGCACCAAAATTACCAATTCGGCAATATTGCTTATAGTATCGGTGCTTTCTTCCCACAAATAACGGATACCGTTGCGCTACGCTATGAGCATACAAATATGCACAGTTTGTGGTATGAAAATTATATATATCCAACTTTTGGGAACACCGTTGATGGTTTTGTCGTAGGACATTTTGCAGCGGATCAACGCTATTTCGGAGATGGTGTTCCATCTCAAACTCATGTACTAGAGCTGAGCTACTTAGAGTCTCTGAGCTCTTTATGGGTAGCGAAATTAACAAGCATTAAAAATGAGAGTAACTACCATTATGATATTGGCGGTTATAGTAAAGAATACGAAAGTGCCATTGAACTTCAACTGAGCAATACGCGTCAATTGAATGAACATACACTCGAAACCACCCTGACTTATGGCGAAGATGTGTTTGGTGAAAATTATACTTGGCTATCTGTTGCATTATACTGGTAGGTCTAGCCGTTTTTTTTAAGGAATTTATATGTCTAATCTTGATTCTGTAGCGGCAAGCTACCTAGAAAGTTTAAATCGTCATCAAATGCTGTTTGAGACCATGGAAACTTATCATCCTGAGGTAATGCAATTACTTGAAGCATGCCACAGTGCTTTGCAGGCAGGGGGTAAAGTAATTTGGTTTGGTAATGGTGGCAGTGCCGCCGATGCGCAGCATTTAGCGGCAGAGTTTGTTGTACGTTATAAGTTAGAGCGTGGGCCGCTTGCTTCAATCGCATTGACAACTGACACGTCAATTTTAACGGCGCACAGTAATGACTATCATTTTGATACTGTGTTTGAACGCCAAGTTCAGGCGTTGTGTAAACCTGAAGATTTAGTGATTGGCTTAACGACTTCAGGCACTAGCCCTAATATTAATCTTGCGCTTGCTGCCGCTAATGAAATAGGCGCTTTCACTGTGGCTCTAACTGGCCGTGACGGCGGTAAAGTGAAAGATATCGCGAAGTTACCAATAATCATTAAAAACGATGAAACAGCACGCATTCAAGAAGCACATATGTTTATCGGTCACTGGTTATGTGAAGCCATTGATATGGTTGTAGCGGAGCAACAGTAATGGATTTAGCGTTACTTAAAAACTTATCTAAAGCGCGAATTTTAGTTGTTGGCGATGTGATGCTAGACCGTTACTGGCATGGTGACTCGGGTCGTATTTCACCAGAAGCCCCGGTGCCCGTAGTTAAAGTCAGTAAGTTTGAAGACAAAGCGGGTGGCGCTGCAAACGTGGCTAAAAATATTGCCCGTTTAGATGGTAAGGTCGGTTTATTAGGGCTTGTTGGTGAAGATGAGAGCGGGCAAATTCTTGAAACCATTTTGAGTTCTGAGAAAATTGATTCGCAGCTTGTTAGCGTCTGTGATTTACCCACCATATCTAAAATGCGCGTGATAAGTCGTCATCAGCAAGTGGTGCGCCTAGATTTAGAAGAAACCTTTACTGAACAACACAGCCAGTTGCTTTTGAATCGTTTAGAGTTAGTGTTAGATGATTATGACTTTGTACTATTTTCTGATTACAACAAAGGCTCACTAAGCTTAATTCAAGCCATGATCCAAGTGGCTAAAAATGCAGGTAAAACGGTTCTTGTTGATCCAAAATCATCGGATCTAAATTTGTATCGTGGTGCCGACTATATTACGCCAAACTTGAATGAATTTAAGCTGGCTGGTGGTAAAACTGAGTCTGAGCAAAGCTTAACCGAGAGTGCGCGCCAGCTTATTGAAGATGCGGGCGTTGCGGCGATGTTATTGACTCGTTCAGAGCAAGGAATGTCGTTAATCAGTCAAACTGAGAAGCATGACTTTGCGGCGCAGCAATTAGAAGTCAGTGATGTTACTGGTGCCGGAGATACTGTAATTGCTACATTAGCGGTGATGTTAGGCGCTGGCATGCAACCTAAAGATGCCGTTGAAATTGCTAATCTTGCAGCGGGTATTGCCGTAAGTAAACTAGGCGCAGCGACGGTATCTCCTGAAGAATTGAGTCGTAAATTGGGTCAGTACTTACAGCAAACCGGCGAGCATTATCAAACGCCATTTGAAGATGTGTTGCAGCATATCGAGTTTGCAAAACAAAATGGTGAGAAAATTGTTTTTACCAATGGCTGCTTCGATATTCTACACGCAGGTCATGTGCGTTATCTAGCACAGGCAAAAGCCAGAGGCGATCGTTTAGTTGTTGGCTTAAATAATGACGAATCAATCACGCGTCTTAAAGGACCTGAACGTCCAATAAACCCGCTTGAAGAGCGGGCTATGGTTCTCAGTGCGCTTGCATCGGTTGACTGGGTAATTCCATTTGGTAGTGCACAAGAGAGTGACACACCAGCTAAGCTCATCGAGCAAATTAGCCCCGATGTACTGGTGAAAGGGGGCGATTACACGGTTGATCAAATTGCGGGTGCAGACCATGTATTACGCCATGGCGGTAAAGTTGAAGTGCTTGAGTTCCTTAATGGTTGCTCGACGTCTAACGTCATCAGCAAAATTAAATCTTAAGCAATGCTTGGTAGTCACAATACAGTGACTGCCAATCACTTTGTTGCCAGTGCATTATCTCATTACGGCTTTGTTCTTTAGCAAATGAACGGGCAAGGCGTTTAATATTTTCTTGTTGCCACGCAATTTCGGGCAGTCTTATTTCACCACGGTCAAAATCGATAATAAAGACCTTACCCGCTTCGTCAAATAAAATATTATTGATATTCAAATCAGCGTGATAAACACCACGGTTATGAAATTCACTGAGCGTTGTGGCCACATTCTTTAATTCGTCATGAGTTAACGGGCGAGTCACCAATATATCTAAAAGGCTTTGTGCTCCTTTTACTGCCTCGGTGATAATATCGCCTCGATAAATAAAACCACTTCGTGTGACTTTTGCAGCGATAGGTGTGGGCACATTTAAGCCTAACTCAGTTAAGTGCATCATCAACGAAAACTCTTTGTAAACCCGCGTGTGCTCTAAGCCGACATACACATATTGATCTGTTAATAGTTTGCCTATGAGTCCGCCACGCCAATAATGGCGCAATACACCGGTCAGTTGTTCATGCTTAAAAAACCAGGCCGTTGCTCGGCCTTTTTTAGCGCCAACTATTTTATTTTGTTGTTGCCAAAAGTGAGCATCAAACCAGTCATATGTAAGCATCTGAGTGTATGCAGGGTGGCACAAAAGGGTCGAATTTTGCAGATGCTGAGTGTCGAACATAACAACTTAAAATATAAACAGTGAATAGCTATATAGTACCGCATTTTTAGCTTTTCGCATAAGTGCTTGCAATAGCATCAGGTTAATTTAAGATCGCCTATTATTTGCTGTTGCTAAGGGTGCACGTGACTCAATCAACCTCCTATTCAGATATTTGTATATTAAGGCTTTCGGCTATTGGTGATGTATGTCACGCGGTGTCGGCGGTGCAAGCAATTCAAAAAGCGCATCCTCATGCGAAAATTACTTGGGTTATTGGTAAAGTGGAAGCGATGCTGCTTGCTGATTTACCGGGTGTTGAGTTTGTTGTATTTGATAAAAAGCAGGGTAAGCAAGCATACAAACAACTTAAAGAAACCTTTAAAGGGCGAAAGTTTGATGTGTTACTTCATATGCAGGTAGCGCTCAGAGCTAATCTTGCTGCACGTTGTATACCTGCTAAAGTAAAAGTGGGCTTTGACTGGGCACGTTCAAAAGAATTACATAGTCTATTTATCAATAAGCGAATTGCAGCTCAAGCAGAAGCGCATGTTCTTGAAGGGTTCCAAGGTTTTGCAAAGGCAATCGGTGTACCAGAGTATGAGCCTAGCTGGCAGATGCCAATAACAGATGCTCATCAACATACGGCAGATACTTTACTCGGTACAGAGCGGTTAGCAGGACGTATTTTTGTTATTTCACCTGCGGCCAGTAAAAAAGAGCGTAACTGGCTTCCTGAACGTTATGCTGCGCTCGCTGATTACGCTCATAATCAAGGATTCTCAGTTGTAATTACGGGGGGGCCAACACCCCTTGAAAATGAACTGGCTGAGCAAATTATTGCGCACAGTCACGTGCCTGTACTCAACTTAGTTGGTAAAACTCAGCTTAAAGAGTTGTTGTGTGTGCTAAAGCGTGCCTCATTAGTGCTTGCGCCTGATACAGGACCTGCGCATATGGCCGTTACAGTGGGTACACCGGTGATAGGTTTATACGCTCACTCAAATCCAAAACGCACGGGGCCTTATTTATATCAAAATTATGTTGTTGAGGTTTATCACCAAAACTTACTTGAGCAAACAGGTAAAACAGCAGACCAGCTGCCGTGGGGGACACGCGTTAAAGGTGCAGATTTAATGGCGCAGATACGTGTTGAAGAGGTTACTTTAATGTTTGATCTTGTTTTATTAAAAGAGCAATTGTGATGAGTAAAGTGCTATTTTTAGACCGCGATGGTGTTGTAAATATTGACCATGGTTACGTATACAAGCCAGATGATTTTGAGTTTGTGCCAGGGGTCTTTACGGCGTGTAAAAAGTTCACTGATGCAGGTTATGAAATTATCATCGTGACGAATCAATCTGGAATTGGTCGAGGCTATTACTCAGAGCAAGATTTTCACCACTTAAGTGAATGGATGAAAAATGAGTTTTTAAAACACGGCGTACACATTCTAGATGTCTATTTTTGTCCACACCATCCAAGTAAAGCGTTGCCTGCCTATTTACAAGAATGTGAATGCCGTAAGCCAGCGCCTGGCATGTTGTTGCAAGCGATTGAAGAGCACCACATAGATCCCGCTCAAAGTATCATGGTTGGTGACAAACTTGGCGATTTACTCGCTGGCGAAAGAGCCAATGTGGCAACGCGTGTTTTAGTGCGCTCTGGACAAAATTATGCAGAGTCAACGGAGCAGCATGCGCACTATGTATGCGACTCGTTAGCTGAATTACCTAATTTGATTTTACACTTACAGCAGGTATGACCAGTTTTTTCCTATCTACCGCGCCTAATTTAGGTTGTGCGACGAACTACAAACAGTGCAATTGTTCGCCTAAGCTTTTACAATAGGCGCAAATTTCACAGTCACAGCTAATCGGCTCTGATTACTTAAAAGATTATTTGGAGATTTCAGATGAGAGCATCTGCGTTTTTCACTCAGCTTCAGCAACAAATAGATGAAGTAAAAGCTGAGGGTTTATACAAAAGCGAACGTGTTATTACTTCACAGCAACAAGCTCAAATTGAAGTTGCATCAGGTGATAAAGTTATCAATTTCTGTGCAAATAACTACTTAGGTCTTGCAAATAGCCCAGAGCTAATAAAAGCCGCACAACAAGGCCTTGACGATCATGGTTTTGGTGTTGCTTCAGTGCGTTTTATCTGTGGTACTCAAGATATTCATAAAACATTAGAGCACAAAATTTCTGAGTTTCTAGAAACAGAAGACACGATCCTTTACTCATCGTGTTTTGATGCTAATGCAGGCTTATTTGAAACAATTTTAGGCCCAGATGATGCCATCATCTCAGATGCGTTAAACCATGCTTCTATCATTGATGGGGTTCGTTTATGTAAAGCAAAACGTTTCCGCTACGCTAATAATGATATGAGCGACTTAGAGAAGCAATTAATTGCAGCTGATGAAGCCGGGGTAAAAACCAAGCTTATTGCCACTGACGGTGTGTTTTCAATGGATGGCGTTATTTGTAATCTTAAAGCAGTATGCGACCTTGCTGATAAATACGATGCATTAGTTATGGTTGATGATTCTCACGCCGTTGGCTTTGTGGGTGAAAACGGTAAAGGAACACCTGAATACTGTGGCGTATTAGACCGTGTCGATATCATTACCGGCACATTAGGTAAGGCGTTGGGCGGCGCATCAGGTGGTTATACATCAGGTAAAAAAGAAATTGTTGAGTGGTTACGTCAGCGTTCACGTCCATATCTTTTTTCTAATTCATTAGCTCCATCAATTGTTACAGCATCAATCAAAGTACTTGAAATGTTGAGTAACGGTGGCGAACTTCGCGCTAAATTATGGGATAACGCTCATTACTTCCGTGAGCAAATGGAAGCAGCAGGGTTTACCTGCGCAGGTAAAGACCACGCGATTATTCCAGTAATGCTTGGCGATGCGAAGGTCGCTTCGATGATGGCTGACAAGTTACTTGCTGAAGGTATCTATGTAACAGGTTTCTCATTCCCTGTTGTACCTAAAGGCCAAGCACGTATTCGTACGCAAATTTCTGCGGCGCATACAAAAGAGCAATTAGACACTGCAATTGCTGCCTTTACCCGTATTGGTAAAGAAATGGGTGTTATCTAATTTTATTTTCTAAACCGAAGCACCTGCTTCGGTTTTTTTAATTGAGTGTAAATCATGAAAGCATTATCTAAATTAAAAGCAGAACCAGGGATCTGGATGACCGATGCGCCAAAACCTGAGGTTGGCCATAACGATCTGCTTATTAAAATCCGCAAAACAGCAATTTGTGGAACAGATGTCCATATTTATAAATGGGATGAATGGGCACAAAACACTATTCCAACACCTATGGTTGTTGGCCACGAATACGTGGGTGAAGTGGTTGATATGGGTCAGGAAGTACGTGGTTTCCAAGTGGGTGATCGTGTTTCTGGTGAAGGCCATATTACCTGTGGTCACTGTCGTAACTGTCGCGCTGGTCGCGTGCATTTATGCCGTAACACAACAGGTGTGGGTGTGAACCGTGAAGGTGCATTTGCCGAATACCTCGTGATCCCTGCATTCAATGCATTTAAAATTCCAGATAATATTTCTGATGAATTAGCATCAATCTTTGACCCATTCGGGAATGCAGTACACACAGCGTTGTCGTTTGATCTTGTTGGTGAAGATGTCCTTATCACCGGGGCGGGTCCAATTGGTATTATGGCAGCAGCGGTTGCTAAGCACGTCGGTGCGCGTCATGTAGTGATTACTGATGTAAACGAGTACCGCCTAGATTTAGCGCGTAAAATGGGCGCGACACGCGCTGTAAACGTTGCGAATGAAAACCTAGAAGATATTATGAAAGAGCTCGGCATGACCGAGGGCTTTGATATTGGTCTTGAAATGTCAGGTGTACCTGTTGCATTCAACAGCATGTTAAATAACATGAATCATGGTGGTAAAGTTGCCATGCTGGGAATTCCACCATCAGATATGGCGGTTGATTGGAATCAAGTTATTTTCAAAGGCTTAATTATCAAAGGTATTTATGGCCGAGAAATGTTTGAAACGTGGTACAAGATGGCGAGTCTAATTCAGTCTGGTCTTGACCTTAATCCAATTATCACGCATCAATTCTCAGTGGATGATTTCCAAGAAGGCTTTGATACAATGATTTCAGGCCAATCAGGTAAAGTAATCCTAAACTGGGATTAATACCGTATAGTGTGATAAGGCGGCTTTCGGCCGCCTTTTTAGTTTAGAGAGTGTTATGTCATATAAACATATTTCAGTCAGTGAAACGTTTGCATTATTAGATAAAAATGATGTGGTGATTGCTGATATTCGCGACCCTAACTCATTTCAAGCTGGGCATATCCCTGGTTCTGAGCATTTATCAAATGCTAATATCAGTGAGTTTATGATGAACAAAGAGTTTGATCAGCCTATTATTATCGTTTGCTATCATGGCGTAAGTTCTCAAGGTGCAGCAAGCTATTTAGTAGAGCAAGGCTTTGAAGATGTCTACAGTATGGATGGCGGCTTTACAGCATGGCAGACACAACAACCGGAGCACATTGAACGATGATTGAATTGGGCAGCATTAATAATCCTCGCGCCGCGCAAGGCTTTATCGATTACATTAAAAGTAAAGGCTTGCAGGGTGAACTGCGCTCACACGATGGTAAGACAGTGATTATTTGTGTTGCTCCTGAGCATTTTCATCAAGCTCAGCCACTGTGGCAAGCGTTCACCGCGAATCCAAATGACGAAAAGTACCTTCAAGCATCGTGGCAAGTTGGCAGTACTGAGTCGCCGTTGTTATATCAAGGCCAGTCACTTAACCTAAAAGCACGCTTTAAAGCATTGAGCTGGTTAAACCGTACTGTGACCTTAGTTTCAATCGCTATTTTTGTGGCGTTTTTACTGGGTGGGTTTGAAACTCTTTATGGTATGTTGCAATTTAACCCTGCTAAGCCGCTAACCTGGTTTACCCCTGCGATTGTTCATTTCAGCGCTATCCACCTCATTTTTAACCTGATTTGGTGGATGACACTGGGTAATGACATAGAAAAACGCAGTGGTAAATTAACCTTAGTTGGGCTTTTCTTAGTGACGGCATTTATCAGTAATTGGGCACAGTTTTTAGTAGTTGGTCCGAACTTTGGTGGGCTCAGTGGTGTTGTGTATGGTTTGCTCGGTTTCTGTTGGATTTACAGTGTAATGCGACCTCAACAACCCCCGCTTGTTAGCAACAGTATTGTTGGCTTTATGTTGGTGTGGCTAATTTTAGGCTTTGTGGATATGTTGCCGGTTAGGATGGCGAACTGGGCACATTTAGCAGGGCTTATTGCGGGTATGGCTTACGCCATGTCAGATAAACTATTGTCGCGTAAGTAGTTTTATTATACGTGACGGCCTTTGCCGTCACGTTTAATGGTATAAATACTTAGTAAACAACACTTCACGTACTATTTCTTGTCCAGTCTCTTGCTTTAACAGTGCTTTGAGTTTTTCTGTACAGCGCTTTCTAATTTCTTCACGGCCCGTGAGCGACTTGATATTTTCTTCAGGTTCTTTTGACAGTATCTCGACAATCGCATCACGCAATAGTGGAGTATGGTGCTCAACCACACCAATATCAGAAATATCATTAAGCATTAGATCAACAGTGATCCGTACATAACCCAGTTTTTTATTTCCTTGGCCAATATAATTGGTGATAATGTCAGGCTCAAAACCGAAGTAACCGACATTTGATTCTGCGCGTGTCGAGAAACTTGTCGTAGCGCCAATAACGAGCATGCTAATCAAGTAAATTGATAACAATGACTTTTTCATAGTTTAAGAATATCCCACCTATTCAATGGTTTTTAGTCTATACCCAAATTAACTTAAGATACAGGTTGTTCTCTGTTTTTTAACCCATGTAGAGATTAAATCATGACTTTTTCGAAACGGGTTGCAGTGATATCATTTACGCGGTTTTTAAAATTATTGAGTCGTTGTGATTACATTCCCAGTTTCGTTAGCTGCGCATTGGCAGCCTGCTTCGGCATATCCTCATTTAACGCAACAGCAGCAAGGTTGGTTGCTTGAAGCAGGGTCATTGACGGCCAAGCTTAAGCGTCATTGCCAACACTTTTCGGTTAAAGTGCTCAATGAAGCCCCTTTTGATCTTACAAAGGAGCAACAAGCTTTATTAAATACGTCGTTGGGCCAAGCGCTTAACCGCGAAGTGCTACTATTATGTGATGATAAACCAATGGTTTATGCACAAAGCTGGTTACCCGCAGATGATACCTTAAAAAAGCAGCAGTTGCTAAGTATGGGAACACGGCCATTAGGGGATGTTATTTTTCAAGACCCAAGCTTATCTCGCACAGAGATAGAAGTGGCAGAGTTTAATGAGCAGCACACTATTCAAACTTTATTAGCTGTGCTTGGCAAAGAGTCTAAACCACTGTGGGGAAGACGAAGTGTATTTTCATTGTCAAATGCCCATTTTTTAGTGGCCGAAGTTTTTCTGCCAGAGGCTTATATTTACTTATGAAACTAGCTGCATTAAAAATCGCACACATTCCTTATTACAAACAACTTATGCGAACAGATAAGCCGATTGGTACTTTGCTATTGCTTTGGCCAACGTACTGGGCGTTATGGCTTGCAAATCAGGGAGCACCAAGCTTATTAAATTTTGTGGTGTTTAGTTTAGGGGTGTTTGTAATGCGAAGTGCAGGCTGCGTTATCAATGACTTTGCTGATCGTAAAATTGATGGTTCAGTAAAGCGCACAGCAACGCGTCCGCTAGCCGCAGGGCGAGTGTCCAGTGGTGAGGCGTTGAGCTTATTTGTGTTGTTAATTGCCGTGGCATTTGGATTAGTTTTAATGCTGGGGTGGTCGACGATTTTGCTCTCTTTGGGGGCTCTTGCGTTGGCATTTTGCTATCCGTTTATGAAGCGTTATACCCAATTACCACAAGTGGTACTAGGAGCCGCATTTAGTTGGGCTATTCCAATGGCATACATGGCCTCAATTGGCTCAGTGCCAATTGAAGCGTGGCTGTTATTTATTGCAAACCTCGTGTGGACTGTGGCTTACGATACCATGTACGCCATGGTTGACCGTGATGATGATTTAAAGATTGGTGTTAAATCAACGGCCATCTTATTTGCACGTTTTGACAGGCATATTATTTTCTTACTGAATGCGCTATTCATTGCGATACTCAGTTACATTGGCATAAGCAATCAGCTTGATATGCCTTATTGGTTAGGCTTAATAGCGGCGATTGGATTTTTACTTTACCAGCAAACGCTTATTCACTATCGCGACAGAGAGCACTGCTTTAAAGCGTTTCTAAATAATCATTATGTCGGGCTGGTTATTTTTATTGGCCTTGTAGCATCCTTGCCATTACCGTTTTGATTATCGCGGTGGGTCGATAATGCCGCTTATTGAGGCATTTTTTCTGAACCAACCAGCAATTGAATAACGCACATCGTCTGCGGGTAATACCTCATGCATAAAGCGTTCGCTTTCAAACATGACTAATGTGCCTGCCTTCGGTTTTATGACCACTTCAATGTCTTTACTTTTAGGTTTATAAATAACCAACTCGCCGCCAGACGCGGGGCTATTTAGGTAGCAAACCGTTGTAAAAATACGGTTTGAGCGTCCTTTAAAGGCATCGTAATGCTTTTTATAAAAGTCACCTTGTTGGTACTTCGCATAGTGGCATTCATAATCAAACAAGCCCAAGAAAAACTCTCTATTTAACTGGGTCTTAATTGCTTCCATGGTTGCGAGATAAGTTATTTGCGCTTGGCTTGAGCTATCAAACCAAAAGGTCTTATCTTTGCGTACCGTTTTATCGATTTGCTGATCGTTTAACCTACCGATACCTGCAACATGAAAATGGGGATTAATTCGGTAACAATCTGCAATTAAATCATTTATCAACTGCTCATCAATTGCGTTTTCAACAATGGCATAACCAGTATGTTCAATTGCATTTAAATAAGTATTGGAAATAAGCTGCGCGGTCATTCATATGCACAATCAAAAAAAGGTGCGTAAGTGTATCTGAAAAAAAATTACATGCACGCTTTTTATGCAGTAAAACAATGAGGATGTATAAGCTGGCCTAACGTAGTCAAGCCAGCTTGATATGTGCATTTAGTTGTGGCTAGATAATGCTGTTTTTTCAATAAGATCTAATAAATAACTCACGTGCGAGTTTTCATTAATTTGTTGATTAGTTTGGATCACTAACTGTTCGTGAGCGATTCCTTTATTGGTTTTTAATACTAGCAATTCAGGGTCTGAAGAAACGCTGTTGGCATGCTCAATACTCGCAATCGCAATATGGTTTGACTTTTTCAAACCTTCCATAACTTGTTCAATACTACCGACCTTAACGCTGGTTGATTTATTGAATGAATCAATTGCTTCGTTTAGCATCGATTGAACCGGCTTCGATTGTGAAAAACAGCTGTACATTGGGTAGTCTGTTAAGTCTTTCTTGCTAATGTCTGTTTTATTAGCAATTGGATGATTTTTTGATACAAATAAAATTAGCTGATCAGGCAAATGGATATCACTACCAATGCTATTCATGGCTTGTGAGCAAACGCTGATATCAATTTCACCAAGTTGCAGTTTGCGAATTAACTCACTTTGTTCTTGCAACTGCATTTCAATTTTAACATGTGGGTACTGTGCTAAAAATTGCCCACACGACACAGGTACAACTGCACTTGCTTTAGTTGTGTAGCCGATAACGAGCTTTTCGTTTTCACAACCATTTAATGACTCGAATAAACGTTTTTTTGTTTCTTCTAAATTATTAAGTGTTTGTTGTGCGTACTCGAGGAAAAGTTCACCTTCTTTGGTTAGCTTTACAGAACGAGTAGAGCGAGTAACGAGTTCATAGCCCACTTCATCTTCAAGTGTTTGAATACTACGAGTTAACGCTGAAGTGCTTATCTGGGTTTTTTCAGCAGCTTGGCGGAAGTGTCTGAGTACGCCGAGTGCAACGAATTGTTCAAGTTGTTCAAATCTCACTTTATATAGTCCCTTTTTATTAAGTAAGCCCTTACATTGAGTTAAAATAATAATACCTAACATTGAGTATAGTAAATTATTGTACCCATTTTTAAAAGTGTTGTTTTACAGGTAAGTTACAACTAGTCAGGGTAACGGTCTTTAATCTCCAAGAAAAGTGGTAAATTTTCAAGTAATAAGTCGACTAAAGTTGGATCAAAATGTTTCGAACGTTGATTTTTTATTAGTGCGAGTGCTTCATCGGGTGGCCACGCTTTTTTGTAACAACGGTCACTGCATAGAGCGTCAAACACGTCAGCAAGCGCAGTTATACGACCAACGATATGAATATCTTTACCTGCTAAACCGTGTGGATACCCAGAGCCATCCCACTTTTCATGGTGCTGAAGTGAGATCATTGCACCGCAAGTCATGATCTCGTTACTTGAACTTTTTAGAATTTCATAACCTACTTCAGCGTGTGTCTTCATTATTTCCCATTCTGTATCATCTAATTTTCCGGGCTTATTTAAGATGTTGTCAGGGATACTTATTTTTCCTATGTCGTGTAAGGGGGAGGCAAGCTTGATGATTTCACACTGAAAGGGATTAAGTTCTGATAGTTTTGCAAGTAACTCGCTGTATAACGCGACACGTTTAACATGTGAGCCTGTTTCTTTAGAGCGTTTTTCTACTGCTTCACCAAGAATATAGGACAATTCCTTTTGCGATTCTTTTACCATTTCGCGCAATTTAAGATTGTCATAGGCCAGTGCAATATTGTTTGCATAAAACTCAAGAAGTTGATGATCGGTAGCATGTAATTTACTTCCTTTATTTACATACAGCATAGTTTCAAGGCCCGCTTTGGTTGGAAAGTAACCAATGTAGTCGGTGCTTGTTTTTAGTGATGACTTACGATCATGAGCATCAATAAATAAACTTTTAACTTCGTCAGGAATATTATTTTGACTGGGGATAGGCCCAACGCCTGAAGCCGCCAATAATTGAAAGTCTGTTGCAGGAGATGATTGTAAATTAACCGCGGCAGCACAATAAATTTGAGTGTCGTTTATACCCATCACATTTGTCACGTGGCTTAAAATAGTGGATGCAAATTCTTGCACACTGTCGCATTTTAAAAAGTTAGCTGAGGCATTTATGATTTGTTCGAGGCCATGTTTATGGCGATCAATAATTTGGATATCACGATGAGATCTCAGTGCAGAATAGAGCAGTGTTTTAATTTTTATGGCTGTTAATTCGGTTTTGTTTTTGTAATCGTTTATATCGTAATCACGGATAATAGATTCTTCAGGTGCTTCACCTGGTTGTCCGGTACGAAGAATTAGGCGGATATGGTGGTTATCAATGTCGTCCCTAATATACTGAATAAGTTCAAGTCCGGCATGGTTTGTTTCCATGACGACATCAACAAGTGCCACTGAAAAAGGGATATCTTTTTTCAAAAGCTCTTTAGCCTCTGCTGCAGAGTAGGCATCGTAGAAGCGTAAGCTTTTATTTTCAAATTGAAAACCAGCTAGTACAAGCTTGGTAACTTGATGAATATCTTCTTCGTCATCAACAACAAGAATATGCCAGTATTCAGGTTCTTCAGTTTGTACGTTATTTTCTTCTAACCGTTCTTCAGAAAATAAAAAATCATCCACACAAGCACCACTTATTGTCGTATTAGGTAACAATAAGTATAGAGGCAGAAATTTACTCTGCCTTATCCACTAAGGGTTTTTTTTCTATATTTCTTAATTCAATTTCTATTGCATCACATGAAATATGAATCTCATATAAAGAGGTAAGAAGCGATAAAGTTAAGCAAGCAAGACTGAGTCCAAATAATATGATGCCTGTTGTATTAAACTCAATAAACAAAGCGAACATTGACAAGGTACACATGAGAAATGATGCCACGCCGTAAACTTGCATTATACGAATCAGTTTAATACGCTTTCTGAGGTTGGCGATTTGTGCAACAACCAAAGGACGAATACTTTCTCCTTCGCGCGCATTCAGTTCTCGAATGAGTTGGGCAAGTACCAAAAAGCGATTGGTGTAAGCAAGTAAAAGTAAAGAAATGGCCGGGAATAACAGCCCAGGCGTTGTTAATGTCATAAGGCTACCTTCAATATAGGTTGTAGCAGGGTCAATTGCTAGGGTAGCTTAGGTTGCTAAAGCTGCAAAGTAAAAGAGAGTAAATTTGCATAAAAATAATTTAAATCAACCAACTACGTCAGAACCTTTTTCATGGGTACGTATCTACCAAGCCGCTAATGGGCTTGAAGCTAATATTATAAAAGGGCTTTTACATACCGCAGGAATACAATGCCAACTGCAAGGTGAGCTTCTGCAAGGTGCAATGGGAGAGATTCCCTTTGAACAAACGGGGGTTGATATTCTTGTTTACGCATTAAAAGAGCGCCATGCACAAGAAATATTGGTAAACTACCGGCAAGTAAAACAATCGGCTCCAGACTGGGTTTGCCCATCATGCAGCGAACTGAATGGCCCAACATTTGAAATATGTTGGTCTTGTAGGACTGTTAAGAATGACGAAAGCGAATAATTTTCAACGCATTAGAGAATTAAACTATTTGCAAAAAGCGGTATTAGGCGGCGCGCTTCTTGAGCGTATGTTGCCTAATTACAGCTTATTTAGTGAAGCAACTGGCTTTGGTGACGCAGCGGTATTTCGCAGCGCACTGAATGTATGCTGGGAAAAAATATTACTGCCAAAAAGTAAGATAAGCCTTGAAAAGCAAATTGAAAAAATTGAGCCTAATGTACCAGAGCTCAGTGACTTTGATATGTTTGGCACTTACCCCGCTATTGACACTGCAACCGCATTATTGGGAATGTTGCATGGTCTGATGGCTAAAGATGACCAAGAGTTTTTAAACATTAGCAAAATTTCACAAGCCTCTGTTGCACGCTTTATTGAATACCAATTAACGGTTGAAGGTGAAGTGGCTGATAACAAATCAGTCCGCGAACACCCGCTAATGCAGTACGAGATGGATGTGCTTGCAGAGCTAATTGATTTTGTTGAGCAAATGGGCCGAATTACCTCAGAAAACGTAAAAGAGCTCAAGCAGCTTGCTATTTCAGACGGTCAAACCAACATTGGTATTGCAATTTAGTGTTCAGTAATGCGTATTTTAGCTGTAAAATACGCGCTTATTTTTCTTGGCGGAGTAATTGATGCGAATTTTAGGTATTGAATCATCATGTGATGAAACAGGTATTGCCATTTACGATGATGAACAAGGCTTATTAGCACATCAACTATACAGCCAAGTTAAAGTGCACGCAGACTACGGTGGTGTGGTACCTGAGCTTGCATCACGCGACCATGTACGTAAAACTTTGCCATTAATCGACGCAGCTTTTGCGCAAGCCGGTTGTGGTCCTGACGATATCGACGGCATTGCTTACACCGCAGGGCCAGGTTTAGTGGGGGCTTTGTTGGTGGGCACCTCTATCGGTCGCTCTCTTGCTTATGGCTGGAATATTCCTGCTGTCGCTGTGCACCACATGGAAGGGCATTTACTGGCGCCAATGCTCGAAGAAGATAAGCCGGAATTCCCGTTTATTGCGCTACTTGTGTCGGGTGGGCATACAATGATGGTGAAAGTGTCAGGGATTGGTGAGTACGAAGTACTGGGTGAATCTGTCGATGATGCGGCAGGTGAAGCATTTGATAAAACAGCGAAGTTATTAGGACTTGATTACCCAGGGGGCCCTCGTTTAGCAAAACTAGCTGAGCAAGGCACGCCTGAACGGTTTGTGTTTCCACGTCCGATGACAGATAAACCTGGGCTCGATTTCAGCTTCAGTGGTTTAAAAACGGCTGCATCGCTTGCTATTCGTGACAGTGCTGATGATGAGCAGACTAAAGCTGACATAGCCCACGCATTTCAAACTGCAGTAATTGATACGTTGATTATTAAGTGTAAGCGTGCCCTTAAACAAACAGGTATTAAACGCTTAGTGATTGCCGGTGGAGTGAGCGCTAACGTTCAATTACGTGCGCAATTAGAGCGTGTAATGCAAGGCATGAAAGGTCGTGTGTATTATCCTCGCACTGAATTTTGTACAGATAACGGCGCTATGATCGCCTACGCGGGCATGCAACGCCTTAAAGCGGGGCAGTTTGCAAGCCTTGATATGAAAACTAAGCCGCGCTGGCCAATCGACTCTTTAGAAGCGCTGTAACTTAGTCGTTGTTATTGTCAGGGGCTTTTTTCTTAGTCCCTACTTTTGGTTCTTCACCACTTAATAAACGGGTTATGTTTGCTCTGTGACGGAAAATAATCAACAGTGTTAAAAACGTGACTGGTAACGTATAAAGTGGTTTTATCCACCATGTATAAAGTGGGGCAAGCGACACTGTAATAAGTGCTGCAAGTGACGAATAGCGCGTTATTGCGATTATTAATAGCCAAGTCGCGATTAATAATCCACCTAAAGATAATCCAATAGGTAGTAAAGTACCAAAGGCCGTCGCAACGGCTTTACCCCCTTTAAAGCTGAAAAATACAGGGTACATATGGCCTAAACACGCTGCGACGCCAATTAAACCTAACATCAGTGGTTCGATTTTTAAGAAATAAGCGCCCCACACAGGGATGGTGCCTTTTAAAATATCAAACACCAGCACTAATACAGCCGGGACTTTTCCACCAAGTCGGTACACATTGGTGGCACCGGGGTTATTCGATCCGTGACTGCGTGGGTCTGGTAGTTTAAATAACCTAGACACGAGGATAGCGGAGGAAACCGACCCCAGTAAATAGGCTAAAACTAACATTAAAACTTCTAACACGCGCTTCCTTATTTTTTAATCTGCACTTTTGGGCTATCATTGGCGGCAAAACCATCTGCCGCTACTTTTGAGTAGATAGTACGCTACATTTTGCAGTGCATCTACCCGTTATTGTAGAGGGAATTTTTATATATTAAAACTTTATGACAGCTCTGTGCGCATTATTGAAATTAATACGCGTATACGATAGGTATTGGTTTTAATATTTATGTCGCTTGGAGTATCAATGGACAAGGTATACATATCACAACTGCACGTAGACACCATTATAGGCGTGTATGATTTTGAAAAAGAAACGAAACAAAGCCTGTATTTTGATATTGAAATGGTGTGTGATATTTCAGCCGCAGCGGCAACCGATGATATAAACTTAGCGCTTGATTACGCTAAAGTCAGTGAACGCGTTATAGCGCACACGACGGCAAAACCCGTCGAACTTCTTGAAACCTTAGTTGAACAACTCGCCGCGATTATTTTAACCGAATTTACAACCAGCCAAGTCACAATTCGTGTCAGCAAACCAGCTGCGGTTCCTCAAGCTAAAACGGTGGGAGTCGAAATCACCCGTCACAAGGCAAGTTAATATGGCACAGATTTTTATCAGCTTAGGCTCGAATGTAAATAAAGAGCATTATATTCGCCAAGCATTAAAGACGTTAAAGCCGTATTTCCCTGATAGTGTTCATTCATCGGTATATGAAAGTGAAGCGGTGGGATTTGCGGGTAATAATTTTTATAACTCAGTGCTTGGTGCGAATACTGACATGCCATTGCCTGAGTTGTGTAAATTACTGAAGCAAATCGAGTTAGATAACGGTCGTACTCGTGAAGATAAAAAGTTTAGTCCTAGAACATTAGACCTTGATTTATTGTTTTATGATGACATTATTTGCGATTCGCCAGCGCAATTACCGCGTGATGAAATAACAAAAAATGCGTTTGTTTTAAAACCGCTAGCAGAAATTGCCCCAGATTTTTTTCACCCTGTAGCTAAGCAAACACTGGCTGAGCTATGGGAAAATTATAACAACCCACAACAAAAACTATGGAAGGTGGAGTTTACTAACCCATGAGTATTATTGAGATAATTGTTTTAGCCTTAATTCAAGGATTGACTGAGTTTTTACCTATTTCGAGCTCAGCGCATTTAATTTTACCTTCGCAAGTTTTAGGCTGGCATGATCAAGGTTTAGCATTTGATGTTGCAGTACACGTAGGTACGCTTGGTGCGGTGGTACTGTATTTCCGTAAAGAAGTGGTTGATATTTTGGGGGCTTGGTTTAAGTCGTTTGGCTCACAAGGCGCAACCGATGACAGCCGTTTGGGCTGGTGGATCATTGTTGCCACGATTCCTGCGTTATTAATTGGGTACTTATTTAAAGACTTTGTAGAGAGCTATTCACGAAATGCGTGGGTGATTGCCACTTCAACTATCGTTTTCGGCTTGTTACTTTGGTATGCCGATGTAAAAGCAAAACAAGTAAAAAATATCTACCAAGTAAATTTTTTTAGTGCGTTACTATTGGGCTTTTCGCAAGTGCTGGCAATGGTTTTTCCAGGCACGTCGCGCTCTGGCATAACGATAACCGTGGGTTTATTGCTGGGTTTAAATAAGCAAAGCGCAGCACGTTTTTCGTTTTTAATGTCGATTCCGGTCATTGCTGCGGCAGGTTCATATTATATATATCAACTTGCAACTGCAGGTGAAGCGATTGATTGGCAAGCTATTTTACTCGGTGCAGGTCTATCGTTTGTTTCGGCTTATGCCTGTATTTTCTTTTTCTTAAAAGTAATTGAGCGCATGGGCATGATGCCATTTGTTATCTATCGCTTGTTACTTGGTGTCGGTTTATTTGCATTTTTAATGCTGTAAAAAACCGTTTTACTCACTTTAAAAAACACCTCGGTCTTGAGGTGTTTTTTTATGTTTGCTATTCGGCAAAAGTCTATTGCCGTCTAATCATGGTAAGTAAAGGTTATATTTGGCATTATAACGCTTTATTTTTTCGTAATTCATTTTGTTCAGGACAGTAGATGCATATTCATATTCTTGGAATTTGTGGCACTTTTATGGGCGGGATTGCCGCAATCGCTAAATCGTTGGGTCACACAGTGACAGGCTCTGATCAAAATGTTTACCCCCCAATGAGTACGCAGTTGGAAGAGCTTGGCATTACGCTAACTCAAGGTTATGACATTACACAATTAGACCCCGCGCCCGATATGGTGGTCATTGGCAATGCGATGAGCCGTGGTAACCCCTGTGTGGAATATGTGCTCGATAAAGGCTTACCTTACACCTCAGGCCCAGAATGGCTTAAGCATAATTTATTGCAAAACTCATGGGTGCTTGCTGTCGCAGGCACGCATGGTAAAACGACAACCGCGAGTATGTTGGCATGGCTGCTAGAATATGCAGGTATGAAACCGGGCTTTTTGATTGGTGGCATTGTGCAAAACTTTGGGGTATCAGCACGAGTTGGTGAGACGCCTTTTTTTGTCATTGAAGCCGATGAATATGACACCGCCTTTTTTGATAAACGCAGTAAGTTTGTGCATTACTTACCACGGACCTTAATCCTCAATAATCTTGAATTTGATCATGCTGATATTTTTGAAGATTTAAATGCGATTAAAAAACAATTTCATCACTTGATGCGTACATTACCCTGTAGTGGCAAAGTTATCTGGCCAAGCCAAGATGAAGCACTGCAGGATGTGATTGAGCGCGGCCTTTGGAGTGACAGCGAAACGCTGTCAGGTGATTGGGATTATCGCTTACTTAAAGCGGATGGCAGCGAGTTTGAAGTGTTGTTAGCGGGAGAAGTACAGGGCGTTGTGTCGTGGCAAGCCATGGGCGAACATAATGTCAAAAATGCGATTATGGCGATTGCAGCTGCGCGTCATGTCGGTATCGCTGTGCCCGTGAGCATTGCAGGTTTAGCTGAGTTTATTTCACCTAAGCGTCGCATGGAACTCAAAGCTGATATAAACGGCATTAAAGTGTATGACGATTTTGCCCACCACCCAACCGCGATAAAAACGACTTTAGCAGGCCTGCGCGCTAAAGTCGGCAATGAGAAAATTATTGCGATATTAGAGCCCCGTTCGAACACCATGAAAATGGGTGTGCATCAGCAAACGCTTATTGACTCGCTTAGTGCAGCCGATGAGGTGTATTTGTTTGAGCCAGAAAATTTGAGTTGGTCATTAAAAGACTATGCTGACAAAGCGGGTATGCACTGCAGCACAAGTACTGAGGAAATCATTACGTTGGTTGCAAACAGTGCGGCTGCCCATCATCATATTTTGATTATGAGTAATGGTGGCTTTGAAGGTATTCATCAGCGCTTGATCACGGTATTAGAACAAAATTAACCAGTATACGGAGTTAACTGTATGCAATTTAAAGATAAAATAACCCTAGCGTTTAGTGGCGCGTCGGGCGCGCCTTACGGTTTAAGGTTGTTAGAAGTATTATTAGAACAACAGTTTCAAGTGTACGTGTTGATCTCAAGCGCTGCGCGTGTGGTACTTGATACCGAATCAAATATTAAGCTTTCAGGTAATGAAGACAAAGCGACAGAGCAGCTTAGTAAGCTGTTCAATGCAGCCCCAGAGCAGCTAAAAGTATTTGGTAAAGATAATTGGTTTAGCCCCGTAGCATCGGGCTCGGCAGCCCCTAAAAAAATGGTGGTGTGTCCTTGCAGTGCAGGCTCAGTCTCGGCCATTGCCGTTGGCGCATCTGATAACTTATTGGAACGTGCTGCTGATGTGGTTATTAAAGAACGTGGTCAGCTTATTTTGGTGCCACGCGAAACACCTTTTAGTGAAATACACCTAGAAAACATGCTCAAGTTAGCAAAATTGGGTGTCACCATTATGCCTGCAGCACCCGGGTTTTATCATAAACCTGAGCACATTTCTGACTTGGTCGATTTTATGGTGGCACGTATTTTAGATCATTTACATATTGAACATACTCTAACGAAACGTTGGGGTTATGGAGAGGGCAAACAGTGAGCGAACAGACAATCGCATTAAATATTGAAGGCCTTAAAAAGGTTTATAAAAATGGCGTTGAAGCCGTAAAAGGGATTGATTTACAGGTAAAACAAGGCGACTTTTTTGCTTTGTTAGGTCCCAATGGGGCGGGTAAATCAACCACAATTGGCGTGATTTCATCACTTGTGAATAAAAGCGCAGGCCGTGTTGAAGTCTTTGGTCATAATATCGATACAGATCTCGAAGCTGCAAAATCAGAGCTCGGCTTAGTACCGCAAGAGTTTAACTTTAGCCAGTTTGAAACGCTTAACCAAATATTAGTTAATCAAGCTGGCTACTATGGCGTACCAAGAAAGCTTGCTCATGAACGTGCTGAAAAATACCTAAAACAACTTGGTTTATTTGAGAAAAAAGATAAACAAGCTCGCACGTTATCGGGGGGAATGAAGCGCCGTTTAATGATTGCCCGTGCGCTTATGCACGAACCAAAGTTACTTATTCTTGATGAGCCTACGGCGGGGGTTGATATTGAACTGCGTCGCTCTATGTGGGATTTCTTGCGTGAAATCAATAAACAAGGCGTTACCATTATTCTTACCACGCACTATTTAGAAGAAGCGGAATTGTTGTGTAAGAACATCGCTATTATTGATAGTGGTGTGATTGTCGAAAACACCACAATTAAAGCGTTACTTGCCAAGCTTGATAAAGAAACCTTCGTGCTTGACTTAAAACAGCCAGTTAACCCTATCAGCCTTGATGGTTATCAGTTTACTTTAACCGATGATCATACCTTAGAAGTTGAGGTGGCTAAATCGCAGGGGCTAAATCAGGTGTTTACGGCGTTAACCGAGCAAGGCAATACAGTGCTCAGTATGCGTAATAAGGCCAATCGATTAGAAGAGTTGTTTGTGGGTTTATTAGAACAAGGGCGAGGCGAATAATGTTTAAATATGGTGTAGCGCTAAAGAGTATTTGGATTAAAGAATGCATTCGTTTTTTACGTATCTGGGTACAAACGCTGGTACCGCCAGCAATTACGATGAGCCTTTATTTTGTTATTTTTGGTAACCTAATTGGCTCACGCATTGGTGATATGGGTGGTTTTTCCTACATGGAATTTATAGTACCTGGCCTCATCATGATGTCGGTGATTACTAACTCTTACTCTAATGTGGCGTCGAGCTTTTATTCCACTAAATTCCAAAAAAGTATCGAAGAGCTACTTGTAGCACCGGTGCCTAATTACATCATTGTACTAGGCTACATGGGTGGAGGTATGACACGAGGCATGTTGGTTGGTTTAATTGTTACGTGCGTGTCTTTGCTATTTGTTGATATTCAAATTCACAATATTTTCGTGATTATGGCGACTGTGATTTTAACCTCAGCCGTATTTGCTCTGGGGGGCTTAATAAATGCAATTTACGCAAATAGCTTTGATGACATCAGTATTATACCTACGTTCATTTTAACGCCATTAACCTACTTAGGTGGGGTGTTTTACTCGATTACCCTGTTACCTGAGTTTTGGCAGGGGGTATCGCAAGTAAACCCAATTATATATATGGTTAATGCATTTAGGTATGGCTTCTTAGGTGTGTCGGATGTCGACTTATCGGTCGCGTTTGGTGTGCTAGGGTTATTTATTGTGGGGTTATTTACGTTAGCTTTAACGCTAATTAAACGCGGTGTGGGGCTTAGACACTAATGACAGATGCAAATTCGAGAAGTATTGTATCGAATCAACCCGGCTTGCATGACAAGCTAGACGAGATTGTTTTAAAGCACTTAAGTGCAGAGTTTAAAAAACCAATTGCAGCGCACACGCAAGCTGCATTTGATCAAGTGAATGACAAAGTTCACGCATTCAATGGACCAATTATTCTTGATTCATGCTGTGGGGTGGGAGAGAGTACCGCTAATCTTGCTAAGCGACACCCAGAGGCACTTGTTATTGGAATTGACAAGTCGTCACATCGTTTAGATAAGCACGATATTGAATATAAACAAACAGACACTGGCCAGTATATTTTGGTACAAGCTGATTTAAATGATTTTTGGCGTTTAGCGGTTGCAGCAAATTGGCAGCCAACTCACCATTATCTACTTTATCCAAACCCTTGGCCAAAAGCTAAGCACTTACAAAGGCGCTGGCATGGGGCTGCAATTTTTCCATTTATTGTTAAACTTGGCGGCCGATTAGAGCTCAGAAGTAACTGGGATATCTACGTAAAAGAGTTCGCTCGCGCCCTTGAGTTGGCTGGACATCCATGCCAAGTTGAACGCTATGAACACGATGTGCCTATTACGCCGTTCGAGCGAAAGTATTGGGCCAGTGGACAGCAGAGCCACCGCTTAGTCATAAACCTTTAAATTTGCGTGTTAATGTAGGGAGTGGGTGGGGCAAAATAATTACCTTGCATGAGTGTGATACCCGCACGTGAAAGTGCATCAGCAATTTGCTCACTTTCTACTTGCTCAGCAATAACCGCTAAGTTTAATTGCTGAGCATACTTCACTAAATGCTCTATAAACATAAAACTATCGGCATTATTGTGTATTTGGCTTACTAGGTCTTTGTCGAGCTTTAAGCCATCCACTTCAAGCTTTAAAATGTGAGACAAGTTTGAGTACCCCGCACCAAATTCATTGATCATCACTTGCGCCCCTTTATTCTTTAATAAACTAATAAAGGCTTTCACTTGGCTAAAGTATGCAATGGCTTCAGTTTCATGAAACTCAAAAATAATATTGTGTGGTTTTGGATAACGCCTTAATTGCTGCTCTAGAAATTCACTTAAACTTGGATCGAGAATATCTTGCGCGGTGATATTAATACTCCAGCGCACATTTGTCTTTCTGAATTGTTCGATGCATCGTGAAAACATGGTGCGTGTTAACAACCCGTCCATGCGTGAGCGCTTTAATACAGCCATAAAGTAATCAGGGCAATGAATCCGACCTTGTGCAGTTGCCATTCTGGCTAAGCTTTCATAGTGACTTATTTGCTTAAGTTCCGTGTTATAAATTGGCTGAAAGTAGGGCACGATTCGATTGTTATCGAACGCTTCTCTAACTTCTTTAGCGAGAGTGACGTTGTGTCTAAATTGCTCTTCAACTTGTTTAAATACATTCTCATAGCGAACAATACGTTGGTTATTTAACTTGGCTTGTTGCAAGGCTATATGTGCATTTTCTATGAGCATGAGTTTGTTACACGAGGCGATTCCAGCATGCAAAGTAATATAAATAAATGGCTCGCTTAGCACGGGAATTGCGTGATTAAAGGTATTGATAATATCGTCAATACGTTGCTCAGCGTTGCGAATATTCAATAATGCGATTTTATTCGTCGCTAAACGAAAGATTGCGCTCTCGCTTGATATGCGGGATTGAAAATATGTGAGTAGATTAGCCATCACTCTATCGCTGACATCGGTGCCATAAAAACTACTAATATCCTCAAGCTCATTGATACTGATAACAGCGAGTTCCATGCGGTGTCTGGTTGTTCTTTCTATGTAATTTTCGAGCGCAATATGATTGGCAAAGCCGGTGCGAGCATCAGTCAGGAGTGAGCGTTTAAGCTGTAAAAAATAAAGCCACGCGATTAAAGCAACAATAAAGAAAAAGAAGCCGCTTGTAATGGTTGCTTTTGTTATGCTGTGTTGCAGTTGCTCATTGAGATCATCAATAGCAATGTCTGCACCTGTAATATAAGTGTGGCCGTTTTTGTCAACAAAGGTCACAAAGATACTTTTAAAGTTGCCCCAGTGATCTTGTGATATTTCAAAAACGGGTTCTGTCGAAAAAAAAGCTTCTTTATTGATGTCGGTGGCTTCAGGGTACGCATCTAAAAAGTGTGTCACGCGTCCACTGTTGTGATCTTTTTGAGTATAGCTAGAGGCACTAAAGAATACCGTATCATCGCGCAGCACCATCGCATATACATACGCTACCTGCATTTGCTTAGCGTAGTCAGATAAAGCCTTGCTTTTATCTTTATACAGCTCAGGTGAAATAGTTTGGCCTGCATTCACACGGGTATGATAATCATCCCCTAAAATATGCTTAACACTGATTGCTGCATTGAGTAATTTGGCATCAACATTCGCCATTATCTCACTACGTGTTGATTCATAGGTGTAATAAATATAGCCAAATAAGCTAATAAAAAATGCGGCAAAACCATAAATAAGCCAGCGTGTTCTTTGCATTCCATTCGGCATAGGTGTTCCCTTTGCAGTTATGACTTGATTATACTTAAAAAATACGCAGCTGATAGCAGAAAATTACGACAAAATTCACCCATCGATCATTTTTTTGTCACCGAAAGCATGGCTTTTTGGCTTTAAGCGAGACATTTTCATGATATTCCAGTAAAGTTAGCCAATTTCATAGAAACAGTGCCGCAAAATGTAAACCTCAATGTTCCTCCATTGGGTTCATTTTTAAGCTGCTTATAATGGGTATTAGGATGGATCAAAAGCGTTGTGCCGTCGCCTCTAAAGAAAGTTTGATTCGTATTTTTACGGTGCCAGAAGCACCAGACTCGACACTGAGTAAAATTGAATCAGAGATTTCAAGCAACCTTGCAGGATTCTTAAACGAGAATATTGCTGCGATTGAGAAGCCTCTTCATGAGATAGAGAAAGACTTTCAATCGGCAATGATTCCAGAAGAGCCCACATTTGTATCTGACTATGCTCAAGATATTATGGAGCAACTTGTTGCGCATTCAGTTCATACAGCCGCGCCTAGCTTTATTGGCCACATGACTTCTGCTTTACCGCACTTTGTACTGCCGTTATCAAAGTTGATGGTAGGTCTGAATCAAAACTTAGTAAAAATTGAAACCTCAAAAGCGTTCACCCCACTTGAACGACAAGTGCTTGGTATGATGCATCACCTTGTATATGGACAAGATGATGCGTTTTACAGTAAGTGGATGCATAGTGCAAAAACGTCACTCGGTGCATTTTGCTCAGGGGGGACAGTTGCCAACATTACCGCACTGTGGATTGCACGAAACCGTTTATTAAGAGCGGATGGCGATTACAAAGGAATTGCAGCTCAAGGCTTAATTGCGGGTATGTTGCATTATGGCTATAAAGGGCTTGCTGTACTGGTTTCTGAACGAGGTCATTACTCTCTTGGTAAAACAGTCGATTTATTGGGAATTGGTCGCGACAATATCATTGCAATAAAAACCGATAAGAACAATAAAGTAGACATTCAAGCCATGCGTGAAAAAGCGCAAGAACTGGAAGCGGCAGGCATTAAGGTAATGGCGCTGGTAGGTGTTGCGGGTACTACGGAAACAGGCAGTATTGACCCCCTTAATGATATGGCTGATTTAAGTGAAGAATTGGGCTGTCATTTCCATGTTGATGCAGCATGGGGAGGAGCAACCTTATTATCGCAAAACTATCGCCATTTATTGAGTGGTGTTGAGCGAGCCGATTCAATTACAATCGATGCCCACAAACAGATGTATGTGCCAATGGGCGCTGGTTTAGTGTTATTTAAAGACCCAGCAGCAACCGATGCGATTGAGCATCATGCAGAGTATATTTTACGTAAAGGCTCAAAAGATTTGGGGAGTCATACGCTTGAAGGTAGTCGCCCAGGCATGGCAATGTTGGTGCATGCATGCTTACGTGTCATTGGTCGTAAAGGTTACGAGATGCTGATTGACCGCAGTATCGTTAAAGCACGTACCTTTGCTGAATTAATTAGGCAAGACGAAGACTTTGAGCTGATTTCAGAACCTGAATTGTGTTTATTAACCTATCGATATGTCCCTAAACAGATTCAAGAAAAACTTAAAAATGCTGACGAAGAAACTAAACTCGATATTTATGCTTCACTGAACCGTTTTACGGCCAGTATGCAAAAACGTCAGCGTGAAGCTGGGCGTTCGTTTGTATCGCGTACACGTTTAACCCCTGCGCAATACGATTACCAGCCTACCGTGGTGTTTAGAGTTGTGTTAGCGAATCCGCTTACGTCAAAGGCTATATTAAAAGATATTCTTGCGGAGCAAAAAGAACTGTCTAAAACAGATCCTGTATTTAAAAAGTATTTAAGTAAGTACATGGATTAGGTGATATAAATAAGTAAAAAGGAGCTTGAAAGCTCCTTTTTTTATACCAATTTGCGTATTTCAATGAGCAAGGTTGAGGCAATAAAAGCTCGTTGATAACAATGCAAAAATTTCGTTATTTAGGTATTCTCGGCAATTGCTCCTGCATTGCTCTACCTTCTGCATCTATGCAGTCGTAAATCAGCAATTTTTAACGCAGTTAGCGACTGGTTTAATCCCTCAAAATGATTAAAAATTATTGCAAAATGGTATTATGCCTTTTGAAAACAGCTAGCCTTAATCATTTCACTGATGATCTGTTGCGATGGTTTGATTTTTTCCATGGCTAAAAACTCATCAGGCTGATGAGCTTGGTTGATTGACCCTGGCCCCATAACAATCGTTTCACAGCCTAATTGTTGAATAAACGGCGCTTCGGTGCAGTAGTTAACTGCAACCGCAGGTTGGCCTGACACCTTTTCTGCCAGTTTTACTAAAGCGCTATCTGTGCTGCCGCTGAATGCAGGTATCGGGTCGTGTAAGTCAATAACACTGACAGCGTTTGGATACTCAGTATTTATTTCATTGGCTGCATTAATCAAAATGGCTTGCAGCTCTTGTACGCTTAAACCGGGTAGTGGGCGCATATCAATGTGCATTTCACAGCAGCCACAAATACGGTTTGCGTTATCGCCGCCATGAATATGACCTAGGTTTAATGTTGGGTACGGTATTACAAAGTGCTCAACTGAATATTTATTCTTTAATTCTTCTTTGATGATTAACAGTTTTGTAATCATTTTATGCATGACTTCGATGGCATTTAAGCCTCGCTCAGGGTCTGAGCTGTGACCCGAACGACCCACAACGCGAATCGCTGAACTCATGTGGCCTTTATGAGTAAACACCGGTGTCATGTCTGTTGGCTCGCCAATAATACAGCGCGCGGGCTTTAAATTAGGGTGGCGACATATTTGCTGAGCACCCGCCATTGTCGTTTCTTCATCGGCTGTGGCTAAAATTAATAAAGGCTCTGTTTGCTGGCTTGCATCAAGCTCACTAATGGCCTGCAGTACAAAAGCAAAAAAACCTTTCATATCAATGCTGCCTAAACCGAATAACTTGTTGTCATGCTCGCTTAATTTAAACGGATCATAATTCCAGCGGCTATCATCAAATGGCACGGTATCGGTGTGGCCCGCTAACATCAGTCCCCCTTCACCTTCACCCCGTCTCGCTAATAAATTAAAGCGACCTTTGCCATGCTCAAGCTCTGTAATTTCGCAGCTAAAGCCTAAGGTTTCGCACCAATTGGCAAGTAAGGTAATGACCTCTTTATTGCTCATGCATAAAGAGTCTTCAATTGCACTAATTGAAGGCGCAGCAATCAATTGTTGATACATCGATAAAAAAGAGGGAAGCGACATAAAAAAATCCAAAAATAATTATTCAATCTAATTGCATAACAATATAAAAGTATTTATTATGAATATCAATTCACTTTTTGAGCATAAATATACTTTAAAGTAGCGTATGAACACAAAACGACGATAACCTTATTTCATTACTTTAGATAGTGTTTTTATTCGCTAAACAGCGAGTAGTTTTAAATGTGTAAATAGATAAGTTAAATAGGTAAAACCAAGCAATGAATGTAGTGATTATTGGCGCAAGTGGATATAGCGGCGCAGAGCTTGCGAGTTTAGTCGCCAAGCACCCACAACTAACTTTAAAGGCATGTTATGTCTCTGAGGGCAGCTTAGATAAAAATAAGTGTTTAAGTGACTTATATCCTGAGCATTTAGGGCTTTTAGACCATCCATTACAGCCATTAACAGCAGCCGCTTATACCGACATCGAACAGCATGCTGATTACGTGTGTTTATGTACAGATCATGAAGTGAGTGTTGACCTTGCTCCTCGATTTTTAGCAATGGGTAAAAAAGTATTCGATTTATCAGGCGGCTTTCGTTTAGCTGGGAATGAGGATTACCTCACTTACTATGGCTTTGCGCATCAGCATCCAACGCTTTTAACACAAGCAGCCTATGGACTAGCAGAGTGGAATGCGGATGCAATCAGTCAGGCAAATTTGGTTGCGGTTGCAGGCTGTTATCCTACAGCCGCACTTAACTCATTAAAACCATTGAAAGAAGCCGGCTTATTAGCAGAGCAAACAATTATTATTAATGCCGTGTCAGGCGTCACGGGGGCGGGTAGAAAAGCGAGTGTTAATACGCATTTTTGCGAAGTATCACTTGCGCCTTATGGGTTATTTAACCACAGGCACACACCTGAAATTGAACAACATTTAGGCCATCCTGTGTTATTTACCCCGCATTTGGGGAATTTTCCGCGGGGAATTTTAGAAACTATTTATGTGCAATTAAAACCCGGTGTAACACCAGAGCAAGTAACAAAAGCGTATCAGGTGTTAGCCGATGAACCGTTGATTCGTTTACTTGGAAGCAAAATACCCAGTATTAAAGGCGTTGCTAAACAGCCGTATGTTGATATTGCGTGGCAACAAAAAGGCGAACAGCTCATTGTTATGTCGGCCATTGATAACCTGTTAAAAGGGGCGGCTGGGCAAGCATTGCAATGTATTAATTTAGCGATGGGTATACCTCATCATACCGGATTAGTAGGAGCGTTATGATGAAAACATGGGTCATTAAAATTGGCGGTGCGGTATTAAATACTGCCGATGCTGCAAAAGCCCTATTTGATGTTTTAATCTCACAACAGCAAGCCAACTTTGTGATTGTTCATGGTGGGGGTGCATTAGTTGATGCATGGCTTATGGATGCGGGATTCGCCAGTGCTAAGCACCAAGGTTTACGTATCAGTCCAAAAGAACAAATGCCATACATCGTTGGGGCGTTAGCTGGCTGTGCTAATAAACAACTAATGAGTCAAGCCATTGCCTCGGGTCATAAACCTGTGGGTATGAGCCTTTATGAAGCCGGTGTTGTGGTTAAGCAAAAATTAAAAGCGTTGGGGCAAGTTGGGCAATGCTGTGACAGTATCGACAGTATTTTACCCAGCTTAATTGAACAAGGCCGTCTACCATTAGTCAGCTCTATTGGTTTTGATGAAGAGGGACTTTGGTACAACGTAAATGCAGATGAAGCGGCCGCAGCGATTGCGAAAGAGCTTGATGCAGAACTTATTTTTATGACTGATGTAGAAGCGGTACTTGATGCAAATAAGCAACCATTACATCAACTTAATACGCAGCAAATAGATGCATTAATTCTTCAAGGAGTTATTCAGGGCGGGATGGAGGTCAAAGTTAAGACCAGTCTTCTTGCTGCCCAACATTTACGACGTGGTGTGTATATCTCAAGCTGGTTAAAGCCAAAAAATTTAGTCGCTTTATTGCAAGGCGAGCACGTTGGAACAAAGATTACACCATAGGTATTACATGTTAACTCACTTTTTATCGGGTCTTGAATTAGACCAAAAAGGCGCACTTAAATTATTAGACTTAGCGCAAAAAATTAAAGCAAACCCTGTTGATTTTAGCCAAGCGTTAGCGGGCAAATCAGTGGTTACATTATTCGAAAAACCAAGCTTACGCACGCGTTTATCATTCGATATAGGCATTAATAAATTAGGTGGCCATGCTGTGTATTTAGACTCACAAAATGGGGCTATGGGTGCACGTGAATCGGTGAAAGATTTTGCTTTAAATATTTCTACTTGGGCCGACGGTATTGTGGCTCGTGTATTTGCACATAAAACATTAACTACGCTTGCTGAATTTTCGTCAGTGCCTGTGGTGAATAGTTTGTGTGATTTATATCACCCATGCCAAGCATTAGCTGATTTCTTAACGCTGCAAGAAGTACACGGCGATGTCAGTAAACTGAAGCTTGCTTATTTAGGTGAAGGCAATAACGTGACGCATTCACTTATGTTACTTGCTGCAACGTTAGGGACTGATTTTGTGGCGGTTTGCCCTAAGGGGAGTTCTCCAGATTCACAGATTCTCAAACAAGCAGAGCAAATTGCAGCCATGAATGGTGCATCTGTGATGGTCAGTGACAGAATTGAAGCGGCAGTCGGCGCAAATGCAGTCTATGCTGATACGTGGGTATCTATGGGAGATAAAACCCCACTTGAGCAAGTTAAGGCTAAATATATGCCGTACCAGTTAAATCAAGCGTTGCTTGATCAAACGGGCGCGCAAACAGTGTTGCATTGCCAGCCAGCTCATCGCGAATTTGAAATTACCTCTGAGGTAATGGATGGCCCTGCATCAAAAATTATTCAACAAGCAGAAAATCGTATGCATGCGCAAAACGCACTGCTTGTCACATTATTAAATCCAAATTTTGTTTAAGGAACACCAATGAGTTCAATCAAAAAAGTCGTATTAGCCTATTCTGGTGGTCTAGATACATCGGCAATCGTGCCGTGGTTAAAAGAGAACTACGGCTGTGAAGTTATCGCATTCGTTGCTGATGTAGGCCAAGGTGCTGAAGAGCTTGAAGGCGTTGAGGCCAAAGCAATCGCCTCAGGTGCATCTGAGTGTTATGTGGTTGACCTAAAAGACGAAATGGTCAGTGATTATATTTATCCGACATTAAAAACAGGCTCTATCTACGAAGGTACCTATTTACTGGGTACGTCGATGGCGCGCCCTATTATTGCAAAAGCACAAGTAGAGATTGCGCGTAAAGTGGGGGCTGATGCACTGTCGCATGGCTGCACAGGTAAAGGTAACGACCAAGTGCGTTTTGAATCATGTTTCGCAGCATTAGCGCCTGATCTTAAAGTGATTGCGCCATGGCGTGAATGGGATTTATCAAGCCGTGAATCATTACTAGATTACTTGGCTGAGCGTAATATCCCTTGTTCAGCATCTGCTACAAAAATTTACAGCCGTGATGCAAACGCATGGCACATTTCGCACGAAGGTGGCGAGCTTGAAGATCCATGGTGCCAACCGAGCGATCAAGTGTGGACCTGGACTAACTCTCCAGAGCAAGCACCAAACGAGCCTGAATATGTGACATTAAACGTAGTAGAAGGTGAAGTGGTTGCGGTTAATGGTGAGACATTAAAACCATACGATTGTTTAGTTAAGCTAAATGATATCGCAGCGCCACATGGTGTAGGCCGTGTAGATATTGTTGAAAACCGTTTAGTCGGTATGAAATCGCGTGGTTGTTATGAAACACCTGGGGGCACAGTAATCATGGCTGCACTGCAAGCTGTTGATGAGCTCGTGTTAGATAAATCAAGCCGCAAGTGGAAAGAAGTGCTGGGTGGTGAGTTCTCACACTTAGTGTATGACGGCCGTTGGTTTACGCCGCTTAAAGATTCAATTCTTGCAGCTGCTGAATCACTCTCAAAGCTGGCAACAGGTGAAATTGTTCTTAAACTGTATAAAGGTCAAGTAACTGCAGTACAGAAGAAGTCACCTAACAGCTTATACAGTGAAGACTTTGCAACCTTTGGTGAAGATGATGTATACGACCAATCACATGCTGAAGGGTTTATTCGTTTATTCTCACTTTCGAGCAGAATCTCTGCATTAACGAAAAAATAATTTTATTTTGCCCCGTTCAGCGGGGCAATATCAGCGTTTGGAGAGAATTCAATGGCATTATGGGGCGGACGTTTTTCTACGGGTCCAGATGAAGCATTTAAGCAATTTAACGATTCACTTCCCTTTGATTATCAGCTTGCAGAGCAAGATATTATTGGCTCAGTTGCGTGGGCCGGTGCGCTTAAACAGGTTGATGTATTAAATCAACAAGAATACGACGATCTTGTCGCAGCACTTAATACTCTGTTGGATGAGGTTAAAGCTAATCCACAGGCTGTCGCTGTGGCAGGGCATGAAGATATTCATTCTTATGTTGAGTCGGCATTAATTGACAAAGTTGGCGACTTAGCAAAAAAACTTCACACAGGTCGTAGCCGCAACGACCAAGTCGCTACAGATTTCCGTTTATGGTGTCGCGATACAGCGGATCATATTCTTGACGCTATTGCTGATTTAAAGGCCGAATTTATTGCTTTAGCAGAACGTGAGCTGGGTACTATTTTACCGGGTTATACACATTTGCAACGCGCGCAGCCCGTGCTCTTTAGTCATTGGTGCATGGCGTATGTGGAAATGCTTGAGCGTGATGAAAGTCGTTTAACAGATGCGAAAAAGCGTATGAACTTTTGTCCATTAGGCAGTGGTGCACTGGCAGGTACGGCGTACCCAATTGACAGGCAAACGCTTGCCGAGGGGCTAGGTTTTACCGCTGCAACGCGCAACAGTCTTGATGCAGTGTCTGATCGCGACTTTGTGGTGGAGCTATTAAGCTGTGCCTCTATCTCAATGATTCATTTATCTCGTATGGCTGAAGATCTTATTTTCTATAATTCTGGTGAAGCAGGGTTTGTTGAATTGTCGGATGGTGTGACGTCGGGTTCATCATTGATGCCACAAAAGAAAAACCCAGATGCACTTGAGCTAATTCGGGGTAAGACAGGGCGGGTTTTTGGTGCTTTTAGTGCCATGATGATGACCTTAAAGGCCTTACCACTTGCATATAATAAAGATATGCAAGAAGACAAAGAAGGCTTGTTTGATGCGATGCCAACGTGGCTTGCGTGTATTCATATGGCACAAGCATGCATTAAAGGGATTAAAGTTAATGCTGAAAAGACCCTAGCCGCAGCAAAAGGGGGGCACTCTAACGCCACCGAATTGGCTGACTATTTAGTGGCTAAAGGCATCCCTTTTAGAGAAGGTCACCACATCGTAGGCACCTTAGTGCAAATGGCTATTACCCAAGGGAATAACTTAGAAGATTTAAGTTTAGAGCAATTCAAATCTGTGCATAGCATTTTCGAATCAGATGTATATCCTGTATTAGAAATAGATGCATGTATTAAAGCGCGACAGGCTTTAGGGGGTACCTCGTTAGAACAAGTAACGAGCGCCATCGATAATGCCAAGAAGTCTGCTAATAAAGATGTGTAATGCACATTAAGCTGATGCCGAATTAATGGTTCTGTTATTTCGGCTCAAAGCTATGGATGGCTGAATTCTTGCCGCACCAAAGTGACAGCGTGCACAGACATTTTACAGTGTGGTGCTGATGGTTTATAAACAATAGCCAAAAATTTGGCACGATGTCTATTAACTCAACGCCATAATGTATTACTCGTTATGCAAAAAGTGTGATGAGGCTGTTTGTCTTATACACGATGAAAATAATGTGTGTCGCTCACTTTAAAAGAACGAAATTCATTTTGAAGTCTTGTGATAATGCGGTGATCCCGTGTAAAAACGAGGCTTAACTCCCTGGATAGGAAAAACGCACGGTTACCCCTGTGCGTTTTTTTTTGCCTAAAATTTACAAAGATCAGCGGAAATTGATCAAAATGATCGTTGTTTCTAAAAAGTTGGATCACTAATTGCAAAGTTAGAGACAGCAGTTATTTTACTGCAAAAAGCGTCAAAAGAATGAGAACGCTTAACTCAGCTTACAACCTGTTGTAAGCTTATTGTAAACAACTAATAATTTTAAAGGATTTAACTTATGCAAGTTAACAACAATAGCCAAGTGCAATTGCAAGCTTACAACCAAATGCAACAAACAAAGCCCGCTTTGGAACAAACTACTAGTAATAAAACCCTGCAATCTGATACAGTAACTTTATCAAGTGAAGCCTTGGCTTTATCAGGCGGCGCCGAAATTCAACGTGGTGGTGGCGGTTTAGTTTTCCCTGATAAGAAAGAGACATAATTTTTGGAAATAATAAGTTAGATGTATTTTGATTTAAGCTCGCTCGGTTTACATTTCGACACAATAATAGTTTTAGGAATGCTAATGGCATTTTTACTTAACTTATTTTTTTATGTAAGTGAGCTTAATCAAAATAAATCTCTTGTTGTTACTTCTTTTTTTATGGCTGTTTCCTATTTTAGCAGCAACCACTTTATTGAACTTGAAAGCTCTAATACAAACTTGTATATAGAGTGGTTCATTTACGACCTAATAACACTTTTATTAATTGTCTTCTCACATTATTTTTTAAAAAATACATCCACTGCTACCAAGTACATTTATACTGGTTTGGTTATAAACAGTGTCCTCTATGCTCTAATTCATATTGATCTTATTGTTTTATGGAATCGCGAAGTTTGGTGGTTTTGGACTTTTTACTCCATTGGAGTTAATGTTGTCGACTTCTTAATGATTGTAGCTTTGATTACAAACAAAGATTTCTTATTTTTTGGAAAGTTAAAAAGTCACTTATTTAATAAACGAAGTAAAAATAAACTTGGTTATCGGTAAGAGCCATAGCCAAATTTCTATTCATAAAAATTAATACCCATTAATTGTTCTTCATTACTAGAAGTAGCTAATTTTATGAGCTTTAGTAATCTAATCGTAACTATTCAGCAGACGTTGGGTACACATTTAGCCACGTTTATTGTGTGGGGGTTTTTAATGACCTTCTTATTTAATATGGTAAATCAATCGTCAGTTGTAAAAAGAGATAAAACATTGATGTGGATCTCTTTAACAATTTTTTTATCGTATTTACTTACCGATCCATTAGTTTCAATGGCATTTGAAATAGAAGCTTTAAGGTATGCATCAGTATTTATCTTATGGTTTTTTTTAGACTTAATCTGTTTAGCTATTATTTTGTTAATCTCAAGAGGGTGTACGAACAATGATTTTCCAGCAAAGCTTTACGTAACTATTGGACTGCTTACAAATAGTTTCTTGTTCCTGTGCTTATATATTGATGTCAGTGTCAACGGTAATGAAGTGAGATGGTGGCTATGGGACTTTTATACTGTCACAGTGAATATTATGGATCTTATGATGATAGTCGCATTACTCACTAACAAGGATTTTTTTAAGTTTGCAGCAGTAGCGAAACGTTTTAGTTCTAAAGCGACTAGAAGACTGCCCAGTGCTTAAACTCCTGCAAGAAAACTTTGGCCTTTATCTCGCTACTTTCATCATGTGGGGATTTTTAATGGCCTTTTTATATAACATGGTGAAGAAGTCTTCATCGCCAAATGGTGATAGAACAGTGATGTGGATGGCACTGGCTATGTTTATCTCTTACATGGCTAGTGACCCATTACTTAATATAGCGTTTGGCTACAATATGTTAGATTCGAGTTTTGCATACGTCATTTGGGCTGGCTCTGATTTATTGATGTTGGCCGTTATCTGGTTAGTCGCCCACCAAAAAACCTTTCTTGAAGTGCCTGCAAAGCTGTATATTTACACGGGGCTTTTAGTAAATACATCGCTGTTTTTAGGGATGTACTATGATATTAACTACACTTATACGGGTGAGTGGTGGTTTTGGGATTTTTACACTATTACAGTGAATCTCATGGACACGATGATGCTTATAGCGCTGTTTTGTAATAAGGATTTTTTAGGGTTAGTAAAGCTTTATAGAAGCATGCGAGGTCAAACCAAATTAGCCTGACCTCACCCGCTCTAGAAACGGTATTCCCAGCTTGTTCTAAGTGCTGTATTCGTGTTTGAGTCGTCGCCCATCTCATCTTTTGAGACCAGCCCTGTTACTTTCCAAAGACCATTGAAGAGTGCTTGTTGGTAGCCAAGTTCAAGTTGCAATTGGCTCACGCTGGTAATGGTTTCGTTATCAAGGCGTTCACTATCAATCCATCGTAGCTTTGCATGTCCACCATAGCCATCTAAAGTATGGTAATAGGCCCCAAGGATAGCCGATTTACTTTGTTGTGGTATTGAGCTTCCTACAAGTCGCTGGCGTTGAGTATAGCTTCCTGAGCCGTACACACACTCGCTATGTAGTTCACATGTTTGTTCTGTGTTTGAGTACTCAAAATACGTTTTTAGTAAACTATCCGATGTACCAAAGTAACTTTCAACGCCTAACGTGTAGAACGGATCGCTGGGTGCTAAACCACTTTTGTTTTGACCCATTACCTCTGCGTAGAATGCCACAGGGTGCGATAACGCACTTGTTGAGTACTTAATATCAAAACTTGTTAAACGGTGAGTCGATTTGTTATTTTCTAATGTAATGACATCACGCTCTGTTGATGTTAAATAGTCAGAGCCGGCAGTATTAAAGGCAACTTCTAGTCCCATAAGTGGTGTACTGGCAAATCTGAGGGCCCAATAATCACCTTTTTCACTGCTGTTTAGATACGGTTTTTGCTTGGCATATATCCCCGTTAACTGCCAATTCCCCACAAACGATAACCAATGTGGGCCAACATACTGGCTATTAGCTCGACTAAAACGCAGTCCTTTCATGGGCGCGGCATTATTAGAGAGTAACAGCGCATTTTCGTTACTAGGCCCCCACCAGTGACTGACTTGTTCAGCACTAATAGACCAGTTACCGACAAGCACAGCTAAATAGCTGTCTTGGTAATTAACATGCTGTGTATCGAGTGCCTCATCGGCGTAATTAACACTGACTTTTGCACTGACACGCTGACCTGTGATTGAGCCGTAACTATTTATACCGCTTTTTTGCTGGTGGCGTTTACCAAAGCTTTGGTGTGTTTCAGGCTCGCTATTGTAATTTAAGCGCACACTCGAGCTGGTTTTTTGCTTCGCATTATCTAACGCATGTTTTACATGCTGATAAGCAAACAAGCTTTGCGCGTTAAGTTGGCTGGTATTTACAGACGCTAAGTCTCGTGCAATTCCTTGCCACATAAGCGGGTAGCTATTAATCGGTTGCTTAATAACGCCTTGATTAAATAGCATTTCGATTGATGCGCGTAGCAGTGGGTCATCGCTTTCTATCCATGGCCCAGCAATACTTGGCGCAGAGATCATTAGTAATGCACTTAAGCTAATGAGCTTCTTTAATTTCATCCGTGTATTTTTTCCTGTAATGCTTTGCCAACTATTGGGTCAACAAATTCACTTACATCGCCATGATGACGTGCTACTTCTTTCACCAGGGTTGAAGAGATAAAAGAATTTTTTTCGGCAGGCGTTAAAAACACGCTCTCTAAATCAGGGTTTAGGCGGCGGTTCATGTTTGCTAATTGAAATTCATAGTCAAAGTCTGACACCGCACGAATACCGCGAATAAGAACTTCTGCTTTATGCTCGCGCGCTAAATCAGCCAGTAAACCAGAAAACCCGATAACACTGACATTATCAAGGTGCGCTAATATTTTATTGGCCAGTTCAACACGCTCATCAAGTGTAAAGCAAGGTTGCTTACTTGGGTTGTGCGCAATTGCAACAATAACGTGATCGAACATTTTTGCAGCGCGATGAATTAGGTCTGTGTGGCCATTTGTTAGCGGGTCGAATGTGCCCGGATATATTGCAGTAACGTTCATAACTATCAGCTATCTATAAATTTGCTTGTTATATTAACAGTGTTTGAGTCTGTATGCAGCTTAGAAAATACGCGTATCTTACTAGTTTTTGTCCCTAAAAAGGAACGGTAAACCGATTGAGGTTAGATTTTTTCAAGGTAGTATTTTATTGCCGCGCATTTGTTTATACTGCTTGGCTTTCAGTACTTAATAATCATAAAAAACAGAGTAATCAGCATATGAGCACTAAGGATAAAATTATACACACCAGCATTGAGTTATTTAACCTCCATGGTGAGCGTGCCATAACAACCAATCATATAGCTGCACATATGGGTATTAGTCCGGGTAATTTGTATTATCACTTTAAAAATAAAGAAGATATCATCCGTCATATATTTGCTTTATATAGTGAGCACTTGCACACTCACTTCAAGCCGTTAACCCCCGATGATGATGCACTCGAAAACTTAGCAGGGTATTTAGACTCTTTGTTTGAATTGATGTGGCGATACCAGTTTTTTTATGACAACTTGGGTGACATTTTGTCGCGAGACGAAGCCCTTAAAAAAGATTACATCGAATTTCAGGCGGCATTACTTGAACAAGTCAAAGAGGTTTTATTAGCGTTGAGAGCGGGTGATATTATCACCATTGAAGATGCTGATGTAACAGAGCTTGCTCATATGTTAAAAATGACAGTGAGTTTCTGGACACCTTATATCAAAGCGCGTCGCTTAAGTGGTGAATTGGCAAGACAAGATATTTACCACGGTATTTTAAAGGTGTTATTACTATTAAAAGCCCACTGTACTGAGCATAGCCTAGCGCAAGTTAACCAATTACGCGCGAAGTACTTAGCTTTAGCTAACGCTGAACCAACTGCACAATAATCCGTCTGAAGCAGTTTATTTCCTAGACGCTATAATTTTTGTTATAATCGCGCGCCCTTGAGGTTGGTATGTCTCAAGGCGTGTGAATTCCACAGTCTAAGAGTGAACTATGCTTAAATTTATCGTCAAATTACACCCAGAAATCGCTATCAAGAGTAAATCTGTACGTAAGCGTTTTACCAAGTTATTAGAAAATAACATTAAGATCGTTTTACGTCGTGTTGACGAAAAAGTGCAAGTAAGAAACAACTGGGATAATATTTCAGTTGTAAGTCTCTTGGAGTCAGAACAAGTCCGTCTTGATATCATCGATGGCTTAAAGCGTATACCTGGGATCGTACAGTTTATAGAAGTAACCGAGACTGATTTCGAATCGCTTGATGACGTCTACCAAAAAGCCAAAGAATTAATCGGCCACACTATTGAAGGCAAAACATTTTGTGTTCGTTGTAAGCGCTCTGGTAAGCACGACTTTACATCAAGTGATGTTGAACGCTATGTAGGGGGTGGGTTAAATCAACATGTAGAGGGCGCGCGCGTTAAGTTATCTCACCCAGAGGTAACAGTACGTTTAGAAGTGCGTGACGAAAAAGCCTACATTGTTACAGAGACTCATTTGGGTATGGCTGGTTTCCCATTACCAACGCAAGAAGATGTGCTATCACTGATGTCAGGTGGTTTTGACTCAGGTGTTGCTAGTTATCAAATGATCAGAAAAGGGGCTCGTACTCACTTTTTGTTCTTTAACTTAGGCGGCGCAGCGCATGAAATTGGCGTGAAGCAAGCAAGTTACTACATTTGGAAACAGTTTAGCTCAACCCATAAAGTGAAATTTGTCACTGTTGATTTTGAACCCGTCGTAGCGGAAATACTCGAAAACATTGAAAACAGCCAAATGGGCGTTGTCCTTAAACGTATGATGATGCGTGCTGGCAGCCAAGTGGCTGAAAAACTAGGTGTACAAGCACTTGTTACCGGTGAGAGTATTGGCCAAGTTTCGAGTCAGACGCTGGCAAATTTAAGTGTGATTGACCGTGTCACCGAAACGCTGATCATTCGCCCACTTATTCAACACGACAAGCAAGATATTATTAATATTGCACGTAAAATTGGCACAGCAGAAATGGCAGAGAGTATGCCTGAATACTGTGGTGTAATATCTAAAAAACCAACAGTTAAAGCAAAAATTAAAACCATCTTAGCTGAAGAAGCTAAATTTGATTTTGATGTACTTAATACGGTGGTTGAAAATGCACGTGTTATGGATGTCCGTGACATTGATACCGAAGCAAAACAAGAAGTGAAAGAAGCAGAGTCAGTCTCTGATCTTCCAAAAGACGCAGTGGTTGTTGATATTCGTTCACCAGAAGAAGAAGACGCTAATCCGCTAGAGCTTGAAGGTATCGAAGTAATTCATTTACCATTTTTCCGCTTAGCGACTAAGTTTGGTGATTTACCAAAAGATAAAGAATACTACTTATATTGTGCTAAAGGGGTAATGAGCCAGCTACAAGCGCTTATTTTACACGAAGAAGGCTTTAGCAACGTAAAAGTGTATCGCCCATAAGTAAACGGGTATAAAAAAGCGCGAATTACGCGCTTTTTTAATGCCTAACGAAAGACGCTGACTTTTCAATTTGCTGTTAATTGGCACACCTTCCAGCTGCCATAATAGAAGAGGGGTGTTGTTAAAGCCCCGCTGATTTGGCTTTTATCATACTAAGCATGGCTTGATTGTAGGGGGTTTTCACTCCAAGCTTAGCGCCTTGCTCACATACATACCCACAAATAGCGTCAATCTCAGACGCTCTATTATGGCTAATATCTTGTTGCATCGACGAAAAGTTTGCGGCGGTTGCACTCATTACACTGTAGGCATTGTTTAGCGCGTCACTTAATGAGAGTGAAATACCTTGTTTGTTAGCAACTAAGCACGCCTCACTGAGTAAATTAATAATTCGTGAGCTAAAGTGCGGCGTACGAAGTTGACCGTTTTTTACATTATGAATAGCGCTCAGCGGATTAATTGCGATATTCACCAACAGTTTTTGCCAACGAAGGGTATGAATATCATCGGTAACACTAAAATTAGGTAAGCTGCTAAAGTGCTGCTCGATCTGCTTTAGCACTTTGCGCGCCGCATCATTACACGTACCTAAAAGACTGGTACCGTCACCAGTATGATTCACGCTGTATTGAGTTGCTTTGAACCCCGCCTGCTGAGTGGTTAAAAATGATAGACCTTGATGGGGTGAAAGCGCGGCGTTAAGTTCATCCACATTGCCCATGCCATTATGAGACAAGATAACTTGGCAGTGCTCAGCTAGATAAGGTTGAAGTTGCTTAAATGCAGCTTCAACCTGATAGGCTTTCACCGTAAATAACACCCACTCGAATGGGGCAAACTGGTTAAGTTCTTTATGATTAATTAGGCGTGCGTTAATAGGTTGTGATTTACCATTTGAAGATTGATAAAAACGGGTGGTCAAAGTGGGCTTGCGCGTTAATAAGGTAACAGTATGTTGAGCTGATAAAAAATGACTGAATAACAAGCCAATAGCACCATCACCTACAATTAAAATATTAGCCATTGCGCTGTTTATTACCTAAATGAAAACCAAGTTTAATAATAAAGTAGCTCGAAGCACCTATAAAATCGGCAACAAAATCGGCAACTGAAGCTTGACGATAAGGCAGCATATCTTGCATAAACTCAATGGCAGCACCGTACCCTGCAAGCAATAATATTTGCACTATAAGGGGTAATTTAAACGCTTTATCCATCACCATAGCCAGTACGAAGAAAATGCCAAAATGCGCGACTTTATCAACATGTGGGAATAGGTTACTTACGCCTTTAATTTCTTTGGCGAAAAGAATAGTGAAGCCAATAATGCTGACTAAAAATATAATTTGGTATATGCGCCTAGTCACAATAAACCTTTAAACTGCCTAAAAAATGAATGGGCAGTATATCAAACAATTTTCGTATCGCACCTGAACGGTGTGCAGAAAAATGTAAAGATTTATAAAATTGACGTTATAATCCTAGGCATATTTATTTTAAAAATCTTGTTAGGAGAACCCCATGCCTTCATTTGATATTGTTTCTGAAGTAGAAATGAACGAAGCGCAGAATGCAGTGGATAATGCTAAGCGTGAATTAGAAACACGTTTTGACTTTCGTGGTGTTGATGCATCAATCGAATTAAACGACAAAGTAATTAAGCTAAAAGCCGAAGCACCACAGCAAGTTATGCAATTATTCGATATTCTTGCTGCGAAAATTTCAAAGCGCGGTTTAGACGTGTCTAGTTTAGAGCTTAGGGATGAGTCGCGCAGCGGTAAATACGTCATGCGTGATGTGGCACTTAAGCAAGGTATTGAAAAAGACGTTGCAAAGAAAATCGTCAAGTTGATTAAAGACTCAAAAATTAAAGTACAAGCCGCGATTCAAGGTGAAGAGTTACGTGTAACAGGTAAAAAGCGTGATGATTTACAAGAAGCAATGCAAGTTGTTCGTACTGCTGATTTAGGTCAACCATTCCAATTCAAAAACTTCCGCGATTAATTAATTTTATTGCGAAAGCACTGTCTGACTACGAACGCACAGCTCTACTAGAAGAGCGGTGAAGTTGTGACTAATCTAAAGCCAAACATAAACGTGTTTGGCTTTTTTATTTTACTTTCTATCTAAGTTTATTTAGAAGTTTAGACGTCCATTGACATTTATTCCTAAAATCATCACAATAGCAGCCTATTTTCAAGGTGCTTGCTGTATCTGCTTAGATACATGCTATTTCAAAGGCTGAAATGACAGCAAGATAATCGGGAAGCTGGTGCGTTTTCAAGGAGAAAACAATGCCAACACTGCCCCCGCAACGGTAATGCGTATGCTCAGTATATGCAGAGTCCGGAGACCGGCCTTGAATTAACTTACTATTTGCGTGTGCGGTGGGCACAGGCTAGGGGATATCATGCTAAATAAATCTACGTTAGGCGTAGCGGTTGCTGCTGCGTTGTCTTTTTCTGTGTCTGCGGATGAGCAATCAATCGAGCACATCACAGTGACTGCCAATAAATTCGAACAATCTATTAATGAAGTCTTAGCGAGCGTTACAGTCATTGACCGTGCTGATATCGATGCAAGCTATGTTCGCGACTTACCTAGTTTACTGGCAACACAAGCCGGTTTCCAAATTAATGCTAATGGTGGTTTTGGGCAAAGTTCAGGTGTTTCACTTCGGGGTGCCAGCTCACGTCATACGCTTATTTTAATTGATGGTGTACGCACAGGTTCGGCAACGCTGGGCTATAAAAGTATTAGCAATATTCCGTTAAACAGTATTGAACGCGTTGAGGTCATTAAGGGTTCTCGTGCTGCTGTGTATGGCTCAGATGCGTTAGCGGGTGTGATCAATATTATTACTCGTAAAGCACAAAATACCACTTTGGATGTCACCTTTGGTTCAGATTCTTACCAAGAGTACCAAGTGGCTACTGGTGGTCAGATTGCAGACGTCGATATTTCTGTTAATGCAGGTTACGAAAAAACAGACGGCTTTGATGTATTGCAAGGTGTAGCGCCTGATGAAGATGGCTATGAAAATAAAAACCTTGGTTTTAACCTAGGCTATCAAAATGAGCGACTAGGGGAGCTTTTATTACAGGGTCAGTACTCAGAAGGTGAAGCGCAATACGATAGCTCTTTTAGTCCTGCTGATAGTACAGTAGAAAAAGGTGAGTTCGAAAACTACCAAGCTTCATTAGGTTGGAAAAAAGCATTCGAAAAACACGCCCATGCGATTGATATTGCAATCTCTAGCGACAGTTCAGATGACTCGCGTATCGACTACACCGGTGCAACGGTGGTTGATAAGTTTGAGACAGAACGTGAGCAAATCGATTACAACGGCCAATATTTTTTAAATCAAAGTTTAACAATTAGCGGTGGTTTAAACTGGTATAAAGATGAAGTAAATACTAATTCTGGCACTTATCTAAAAGACAGTCGTGAGATATTCGCTGCGTTTGTTGGGGCTTACTACGATGATGAGCACGTGCTGGCAAATCTAACGGTACGACAAGATGATGACCAACAATTTGGTGACGAAACAACCTATACGGCAGCGGTCGGTTATCATCTAAATGACATCGCGACATTCCGCTTAAGCCAAAGCACCGGCTTTAAGTCACCAACCTTTAATGATCTGTATTATCCCGGCTCTGGTAACCCAGAACTCAATCCTGAAACATCAGACAACCAAGAGTTAGGTTTATCACTTAATGTGAATGATATCAGCCTAGATATCGCTATTTTCCGCAGTGAAATAGATAACAAAATTGCCTGGGCACCAAATGCATCCGGCGCTTGGCAACCAACGAATATCAATCAAGCTCGCCACGAAGGGGTTGAATTTAGCTTTAAAAACCAAGTGCTAGGTTTTGATCACAGCTTCAATTTTACTTACCTATCAGCAGAGGATACTGAAACAGGTAATGCATTGACCTATGTATCTAAACACAGCGTGAATTGGTCATTACATAAAGCATGGGGCGACTTTGATGCCGGTATTGATATGCAATATCGCGGTGATCGAGATGGCAAACTGACACACTTACCTTCATACACGTTATGGAACCTTGTGGGTCATTACCAAGCAACCGATAACCTGACCGTGTCACTTCGCGTAGAAAATCTATTCGATAGAGAATATAACGCCGTTGATGCGTATGGGAAAGATCTCGATGGTGATTTCATCAACGACGAATTTTATTACTACAATACGCCAGAGCGTCGCTTATTTGTAGGTGCCCGTTATCAGTTCTAATAATAAAGGAAATTATTAGTTCTGCGTCTAAAAGCTCGCTACCTACTTAGCGGGCTTTTTTCATTTTAATTTATCGGCGTAATAACGAGCGAACTTTTCAAGTTTAGGGGCAATAAGAATACTGCAATAACCTTGGTTCGGGTTTTCGTTATAGTAATCTTGATGGTACTGCTCTGCTGGGTAAAAGTGTGTAAGCGGGCTCAGCTCGGTGACAATCGGCTCACGAATTTGTTTTTGTAAGGCTGCTATCATCGCCTCTGCTTCATCTTTTTGCTGTTCATCATGATAATAAATGACACTGCGGTATTGTGTGCCAACATCATTACCTTGGCGGTTTAATTGTGTCGCATCGTGCAGCGTAAAAAACATTTCAAGTAAGGTATTGTAGCTGATAATGCTGCTATCAAAGTCCAGTTGTACGACCTCGGCGTGTCCGGTTAACCCCGTACAAATCTGCTGATAACTGGGGTTTTCAATCTCGCCGCCAGCATAACCAGAGCTTACATTTAATACGCCTTTGACGCGTCTGAATGCGGCATCAATACACCAAAAGCAGCCACCACCCAATGTGGCTATTTGTATGTTGTTATTCATGTTTTACTCCCTCACTGTTTTGCTGACTATAGCTGAAAAAACAAAACGCCGTAAAGACGGCGTTTTGTTAAAAGCTACAGAGCGTCTAAATTTCTTCTAACGGTTTGTCTTTCGCTTGCTGTTCCAGTTTACTTTGTAAGTACTCTGGTGACTGTGTATTACGCGCAAAGGCAGTATACGCAGCGGGCACAACAAACAAGGTGAGTAAGGTTGCCACAATTACGCCGGTGAATACCACAACACCAATTACCATACGGCTTTCTGCACCCGGACCACTTGCGAGTACTAGCGGTACAGAGCTCATTACGGTTGTTAATGAGGTCATAATGATGGGACGTAAACGCTGCGTAGCAGCTTGTGTAATGGCTTCGTTAAACTCAACGCCTTTATCTCGTAGCTGGTTTGCAAATTCAACAATCAAGATGCCATTTTTAGCACTTAAACCTATTAGCATCACAATACCAATCTGGCTGTAAATATTTAGCGTTAAGTCTGTGTACCATAAACCAAATAAGGCCCCAACTAAACCGAGTGGCACGGTTAGCATGATCACCAGTGGGTGAATAAAACTTTCAAACTGGGCTGCAAGCACTAAGAACGTCACTGTCAGCGCAAGGATGAACACATAGGTCATCGCTGATGCACCTTCGTAAAACAGCTGAGACTCACCTTTGTAATCAATGGCGCCATCAATGTCGTTCTCTTCAGCGGCAACCTGATTTAAAAAGTTCAGTGCTTCTTCTAAGGTGTAGCCATCAGCTAAGTTGGCGCTAAGAGTAATCGCACGCATACGGTTGTAGCGATTTAAACGTGATGCAGTCGCTTCTTCTTTTAGCGTAATGAGGCTATCTAGCGGCACGAGTTCACCACTACGTGATTTTAAGTAGATGTTTGAGATATCCGTTGGGTTAGCAAAGTCTTCTTTGGTCCCTTTTAGGATCACATCGTACTCTTCACCACGGTCGATAAAGGTTGTCACTCGACGTTGACCTAGCATGGTTTCAAGAGTGCGGCCTACATCGGATACAGACACGCCTAAATCAGCGGCTTTGTTTTTATCGATATTGATTAAAAACTGTGGGAATGTCTCTTTATAGTCGTGGTCAATGCGCACAAGGCCTGGGTTTTTCTCAGCACGCTTAATAATGCGGTCACGCCAATCGGCTAATTGGTCGTAATCGTTACCTTGTAATACGAACTCAATTGGGCGTGATGAGCCACCGCCACCAATACCACTGCGCATGATAGCAAAGGCTCGAATGTCGGTCACTTCTTGCATTTTTCCACTAATTTCATCGATCACTTCCCATGTTGAGCGTTTTCGTTTATCCCAATCGGCCATACCAACGATTGCAACACCCCCTTGGCCGCCCCAGCCAGGTACACGAATGAGCACACGGCTCAACTCACCAGACTCTGAATATGGCATTAAACGCTCTTCGATTTTAGCCATATTAGCGGCGTTATTTTCGTAACTTGCCCCTTCAGGGCCGCTCATCATGATAAAGAAAGTACCGCGGTCTTCTTTTGGCGTCAGTTCCGAAGGAATTTGCTGAAATAGCATGAAGCTGGCAACGCCTGTCATGATCATGGTGAGCAACAAGCTCCATTTTCGACTCATGTTTGATGCTAGTGAATTACGATACGCCTGTTCAATTTTGGCAAATGTTTTATCCATCCATTGGCTAAATTTACTTTCTTTTTCAGAGGCTTTAAGTACCTTTGAGCACAGCGCTGGTGACAAGGTTAGCGCGGTAATACTTGAGAAAAACACAGCCGCACTCACTGCCATGGCAAATTCTGTGAACAATGCGCCAATACGGCCATCCATAAAGACCAGTGGCACAAACACTGAAATAAGCACCAGCGTGGTGGCAATAATGGCAAAGCCTACTTCACGTGCCCCACGAAAGGCAGCAAGTAAAGGTGGCTCACCAAGCTCTATACGGCGGTGAATGTTTTCAAGCATTACAATGGCATCGTCGACCACTAAACCAATGGCTAACACTAAAGCGAGTAGGGTAAGCAAGTTGATTGAGTATCCCATGGCAAGCAAGAACATAAAGCTACCAACGAGTGCCACAGGAACAGTAACTGCGGGCACTAAAGTCGCACGAATACTCCCCAAGAATAAGTAGATAACTAAGACAACCAAGGCCATTGAAATAGCGAGTGTGCGGTACACTTCGTTAATCGATTCTTTGATGAACACTGACGAGTCGTAGCTGTCTTGAATCGTGGTGCCTTCAGGTAGGTTACGTTTTATTTTCTCAAGTTCGGCGCGGGCATTGTCTACCACCGTAAGGGTGTTCGCTTTTGCTTGTTTTACAATGCCTAAACCAATCATGTTACGGCCATTACCACGGAATAAACTTTCGTCGTCAGCGGCTTCTAAATGCACATCGGCCACTTCACCTAGGCGCACTAAGTAGCCGTCGTCGCCCCGTTTAATAACCAGGTTTCTAAAGTCGCGTTGATCCTTATAGCTGCGTGCTGTACGCACAGTAAAATCACGGTCAATCGATTCAATCTCACCAGCGGGAAGTTCAACGTTTTCTGTGCGTAAGGTATTCTCGATATCGCTGCTGGTAATCCCGCGCGCCGCCATGGCTTTGCGGTTTAGCCAAATTTTCATGGCGTACTTACGCTCACCACCGACACGTACATTCGACACACCATCAACTACGGCTAAACGGTCGACAATAAAACGCTGTGCGTAGTCAGAAAGTTGCAACGAATCCATTGTCGAACTATTCAGGACAAACCAAGCGATTGGACTTTCATCGCTGTTCGATTTTGACACCTCAGGTGGGCGTACTTGTTCTGGTAGGCTATCAAGCGCACGTGCTACACGCTCACGCACATCGTTTGATGCGGCATCGATATCGCGACTGATATTAAACTCAATAGTGATGTTTGAGCGGCCATTACGGCTTGACGAATTAATGCTTTTAATCCCTTCAATACCCGAAATACGATTTTCGAGCACTTGGGTTATTTTGGTTTCAATAATTTCTGCACTGGCCCCAGTATACGATGTGCTTACACTCACAATCGGGGTTTCAATATCAGGGTATTCACGCAGTGGTAGCATCGAAAAAGCGACGAGACCAAAGGTAAGTAACAGTAAGTTTATAACGATCGCAAAGACCGGACGTTTAACGCTAGTATCTGTAATTTTCATGGTTTAGCCCTTGATACTAACTTTGCTGCCAGTGCGAATTTTGATAATGCCTTCAGTTACGACTTGTTGACCATCTGTTAGACCCTTATCGATGGCAACCCACCCGTTATGACGTCCCGCTACATGTACTTCAACTTTATTGGCAACCCCGTCTTCAATTTTGAATACATAGTGTTTATCTTGCTGAGGGATTACCGCTTTTTCAGGCACCATGAGTGCTTGGTTTGAACTCAGTTGTAATGCGGTGTTTAACAGCATACCAGGGCGTAATAAACCGCTTGAATTGGTAAAACTGGCCGTCACTTCAACACTGCGAGTAACCGAGTCAATGCGTGAGCTGATGTGCGTGACTTTGCCGTTAAAGGTTTTTCCTGGGTAAGCATCATTTTGAGTCATGACTTTCATGCCTAGCTGCAGTTGCGCAAGGTATTTTTCAGGAACTTTAAAGTCCACTTTTATAATACTGATATCATCGAGAGTGGTAATATTGGTGGTGCTATTAACATAAGTACCTATCGAGATTTCACGCTTACCTAATAAGCCTGAAAAAGGCGCTTTAATGGTCATTTCTGCCAGTTTAGTTTTGGCGCTTTCAAGCTGAGCTTCGGTGGCATCTACACGAGACAATTGCTCTTCAAGTAACGATTTAGCGGTTGCTTGCGAACGTGATAGTTCGGTTAAGCGGTCTAGTTGGCGTTTTTCTTCACGTAAATTGATACTTAATTCTTTTACTGCTAATTCTTCTTGTTGTGCTTGTAACTGAACTAGTTTTTGACCTTTACTTACTAAATCGCCATCATTGAAAAATATATCAGTCACATAGTCGTTTTGTGCACTGCGAATGAAGATCGCTTGATTCGCGCGCGCGCTGCCTATCGCTTCGATTAAAACGGCATTTTCTTCAGCCGTGACGGTATGTGCGACAACCTGGGTTGAACGGTCTCCAAAGTTGCTTTGCTCGCCTTGGCTTGAAGGTAAATATAAATAAATACATAACCCTAGCAAAAGGGTAATAATAAAAGGAAAAAGCGCTTTACCAGATTGTGTCGAATACATCATCGTGTTACCAGAAAATTAGTTGAGTGTAGTGTACAAAATTAGTACGTGCCCCGTATGTCAGGTATCTCATATATTTGTGCATTTGGCGTAAAAGTTAAAAGTTCAGCGCATTTGTTCCTTAATTGTTATGAGAAGAGAGGTGTAAGTATGAGTAAACAAATCAAGTGTCCGTATTGTTTAACGCTTAGAAAGATTGTTTTGGTCACAATTGTAATGTTTATTTTTTACTTTTCAGTGTATGGATAACAAAAACGCGATTTTAAAGGTACGGGCACAGGCTTCGCGACATGGTATTGAGTTTTTATTGGTCGGAGGCATTGGGCTTGTATTCATTATGCTCTTTAACCTGCTACGTCCCGGTGAGATTAGTATAGTGGAAATTTTTTTAGTCAGTAGCTGCCTTGCTGCTATATTTGTCGGCTTTTTAAAAACACAAGAGCCTTATTATAGCTTTACCTATACTAATCAGTTGCTTATATATCATCATAAAGTTGGGCATTGGCAATTAAAACGAGAAAACTTTCACCACAGTGGTGTCCCAAAAGTGGAACAAGGCTTAGAATACCTTGAGTTAAACGCAGTTGGTATTAAACTCAATAACATAGATGAATTTTTAACTCAGATTCACCCACGAATTGCAGGGCGATTATTAATAGAACAACGTCATATATTTATGCAAGTTGTTCAAAAACATTGCAAAAATGGCAATTGCCCATCAGAATGGTTAGTTGAAGAGACGGACTACACTGCCCCTAGTGGTCAGCTTTACAAAGGATTGATTGCCATGTTTGCTAATCGTACGCAGCATTTGAGGCAATTGACAGGGTACGATTTATTGTTGCCTGCCAATGCACTTGATACTGATATTTGGCAATTCAGTGCAGATTTGAATCGTTGGAAATTAAACCCTAGTGAATTTATCAATACTCGTTTACAGAAAGATGTAAGTAATTAGGTGGCAGTAAGTAGGAAAAGGCTATGAGTCAAGAACGTTCTTTTATTAAAAGTGGTCGAAACACAATTATTCATAAAGATAAAAAACTCGACTTAGTAATTGTGAATGGCGAAAACCACCCACGTATAAAAGTGACACAAAATGGTCTTGAACCGTTTAAAGAAGATCTGCCAAAAAACCGTCGTGAAGCAAAAGAGCGTTACCTCGAAATGGTTTACATCACCAGCCCTGATGTTTTTGCAGAAGAAAAACGTCTATTGTTCATTCAAGCCCTTGATGGCCGAGAATATAAGATAGATTACAGTAAAATTGGCACTAAATTGTTTGTGCGTATTCATCAAGAAAGTTACTTATAATTTAGGGTGTTCTTGGCACTTTACTTGCTAGTTATCTTCTTATTTGGCCGTTGGTTATAAAGCCAACGTTGCATTTTAAGGTGGTAAACATGAGATTAGTGCCTCTTGTAGTTGTTGCATTAACGACACTCACAGCCTGTGGGGGCGGTGGGTCGAGTGACACAACACCAATCGCTGCGACAGTTAATGCTGGAGCTGATCAGCAAATTATTGAAAAAAGCGAGTTTACATTATTGGCTAAGGGCTCGCCTGCTGATGGAACATTTACGTGGCAACGAGTAAGTGGCCCTGTTGTAGAGGGGTTCCCAGCAGAAGGTGCTGAGCAAACTCTCACTGCCCCTGATATTAAGCGAGACTCAGAGCTCGTACTTAAAGTTAATTATCAAACGGGTGATGGTCAGTTAGTCAGTGATGAAGTAAGCATATTCATTACCTCTAATAACCAGCTGCCTGTTGCCGTGATCACGCAAACTGCACCGCAAGAACTGCCCTCAAAATACAATGATACTATTGTGCTCAGTGGTGAAGAGTCTGTCGATATTGATGAAAATGGTTCGATAGACAGTTATTTATGGACTCAGCTTTCGGGCCCAGATTTAACCGTTGATAGCTTTAATAATCAAACGATTAGCTTTACTCACCCGCTGCTAGAATCAAACACGCCAATGACATGGCGACTAACAGTGACCGATGATGAAGGGGGCTCTGCAAGCTCTGAACAGTCATTTACGCTTAATAAAACCCTTGAAGTAATCATTGCTAACGCTGGGGAAGATCAGCAAGTTATAGAGTTTGATACCGTTACGCTTGATGCAAGTAACAGTGAAATTGTGACTGCAACCAAACAGTGCTATTGGGAACAACTAACGGGTGAAATAGTCACCCTTGCAAATCAAAATCAATGTATCACCACATTCATTGCCCCTGATGTTGATACCGACACAGAACTTAGTTTTGAGGTTACCGTCACCGACAGTAAATCGCGCAGTGATACAGATACGGTAGTGATTGGTATCAGCCCTAAACCCCTCGGCCTTATAAATGATACGGGCATGAGCGATTGCTATAACAACACGCAAAAAATTAACTGCAAAAGTGACAACTTCCCAGCTCAAGATGCAGATTTAGGGCGTGACAGTGTTGCTAATCAACTTGATAAAGTAGGCCAAGGTGACTTGGCATTTGATTTTACAAAATTAAATGAATTTGCGGATGAGCTGCCAGACGACGCAGTAAACTTTAGTTGTGTACGCGATAACGTGACAGGCTTAATTTGGGAAGTAAAAGCGGCAAGTGCCACACTGCCACCGGCAACCACTAACCGTGCAGCAACAAATCATTACACGTGGTATTTAAATAGTAACAACGGGGTACAAACGGGCAGTGTTCAAGGTGCAGCAAACTCAACGTGCCCAAGTAACACTGCGTGTGGTTTACAAACGTATGTGAATGAAGTGAATGCGATTGATTTTTGCGGCGGCACTAATTGGCGTGTTCCTACCTATACCGAACTTCTGGGAATACTGGATTACGCTAAACAAGGTGAAGCAAGCTTACTCAACAGTGAGTTTTTTCCAAATCAGCCAAGCAATATTCAGCTAAGCGATGATGGCAACCCGTTTATGCCGTATTGGACATCACAAACCGCTGTGGATGGTACCAGTTTGTCGCAGGCATATATCATTGATATGAGTAGCGCAAACGACTTGGCCTACCCGAAAGGGAAAACCGCCTTTGTCCGCTTAGTAAGAACACCGGGAGAATAATATGCGTAAACTATCTTTCTATGCATCGGTTGCCTTACTGGCAACACAGCCTACATTTGCTATGGCGCAGGTTTGCTACGATGCGGTAACGCAAACGACCCCAGACAGCCGCTTTGTCATTAACGAAAATGGCACGGTAAGTGATGTAGAAACAGGCTTAATGTGGCAACGTTGTAGCTTTGGACAAACTTACAATAGTGCAACGGCAACATGTGAAGGCACCAGCCAGCAGCTAACCTGGGGTGAAGCATTACGCGGTGCAAAGAATACGCGTCTTGCCGGTTTTTCTGATTGGCATGTGCCTAATGTAAAAGAGTTAGCCAGTATTTTAGAGCATCGATGCGTGCAGCCGAGTATTAACGAAAGTGTCTTTCTTGCTACTAAGCTGCAAAATTACTGGAGCAGCACATCAGGAAAAGAGCGAACAGACCTTGCTTGGGTTTATCAGTTTGATAAAGGCATAAACAGTCTTCACGCTAAAGAATCCGATGTATTTCTGCGACTCGTACGTTATGAAAAATAATTTTTAATGATAGATAGCCGCGCGTTTTCAAGCGCGGTTTTTATGTCGGCCCCTTTAATTCCTTGGGCGATAAATTGCTGTGGATCGACAGCGCTTGCCTGTTCAGTCACTTGGTGTAGTTGTGTTATACATGCCACTGGCTTTTGTTCACTTATTTCTAACGCCTTGAGTACGGCGTTTAAACGCTCAGGACGACGCCATAAATCAAGTCGGTTAAAACAGCCTAGCAGTGCGTCACAATCCGGCTGCTTGTCAGTCAATATTGAACGATGAGCAACAGTGTTAAGAGCAACATCACGCACTTCATTTGGTAGACGGATCTGCTGTGCGATTGTGTGAATATCAGATTCTGTCAGCGAGAGTGTCACTTGGCTAAAAAGTAATGCTGTGTCTGTAATAGAGTGCTTGTTGGCATAATCAAAGCGCGCTTGCATCGTTTGATACAATGCATCACTCCACTGTGATTCTAACGTGGGGCTGATCACATGTAAGCCTCCAATTTTAAAGAGAGTATTTAAAAACTCTGCAAATGCGCCATCACTAAGAGATTTTTCGCATTCTAACCAAACTCGTTCCGCTGTGAGTGTTTCAAGCTCGCCTGCTTTTACCATCGCAATAAGCAAACGTTCTGTTTCTGGCGCAATAGAAAAGCCTAAATAATGATAACGAGCAGCAAATCGGGCGACTCGTAAAATACGTAACGGATCTTCAGAAAACGCATCTGAAACATGGCGTAATAAACGGTTCTCGATATCGCTTTGCCCACCAAAAGGGTCAACTAATGTGCCATCTTCGGCTTGCGCTATTGCATTAACAGTTAGGTCTCGGCGGATTAAGTCTTGTTCTAAAGTGACATCGGGCGTGAAATCGCAGATAAATCCCGTATAACCTTGGCCTTGTTTCCGCTCAGTTCGGGCAAGTGCATATTCTTCTTTTGTTTTTGGGTGCAAAAAAACAGGAAAGTCTTTGCCGACTTGTTGGTAGCCTTGTTTAATTAGTTGCTCGGGAGTTGCACCTACGACAACGTAGTCGCGTTCTTTTACTTCACGACCTAACAGTGCGTCTCTTACAGCGCCACCGACCAAATAAACCTGCATAGTACACCTATTATTTTTACCTTTTCGGTATTTTACGTTATTTGCCAGCGATACCCAAACTCCAAAAAATAGGCGCTTTATTCGGGGCCGTGTTTTTTATCTTAAAGTAATTTTAGTATAACGTACGAACAAGGTTTTAAGTCGCGTAGTTTTTTGCCATTATAGGCCGTGATTTTAAACGCAAGGAACATCACGGTGTATTTAAGCTATTTTGGCTTGTCAGAAAAACCTTTTTCGATTGCCCCTAATCCTGAATATTTATTTCTTAGTGAGCGTCATAAAGAGGCCTTAGCGCACCTTACTTATGGACTAGGTGAAGCCGGCGGTTTTGTACTTTTAACCGGCGAAGTGGGAACAGGTAAAACAACATTAACCAGAAGTCTGCAAGAGCAGTTACCTGAAAACACGCAAGTCGCACAAATTCACAACCCGGCATTGTCTCAACTTGAATTGCTAGCCAGTATTTGCGACGAACTTAAGATTGACTATGACAGCGAAAATGCCACATTAAAAACCTTAACAGATGTGATTAAAAAGCATCTTGAGGCGAATAATTTAGCAGGCGGTCATACCATCTTAATTATCGATGAAGCACAGTTGCTGGCTCCCGATGTGCTTGAGCAATTACGCTTATTGACGAATATAGAAACAGATCATAAAAAGTTACTACAAATAGTGTTAGTTGGGCAGCCTGAGCTACAAGAGCTATTAAAACGCACCGAACTTAGACAACTTGCTCAACGTATAACGGCGCGTTACCACTTATTACCGCTTAGCGAAGGCCAAGTGTTTGCTTATGTTAAACACCGTTTACTCAAAGCAGGCACTGAACAAGCGCTCTTTTCTGCTGATGCCTTAAAAGCGATTTACCAAGTAACAGAAGGGGTGCCAAGGCTTATTAATTTATTGTGTGAGCGCTGCTTAGTTGGGGCTTTTTCACAGCAAAAGCTGAGCATTGATAGTGAGCTTGTCATGCGCTCAGCAGTTGAAGCTTTACCGCCAAGCAGTGCGCCTATTTCGTCAACTGCGAACAAAGAGCCAAGTTATGTTTGGCTTTATCCTGTTTCATTTTTAGCCGTATTGGGTATGGGTATTGGTTTATCTTACCTAATATAACGAGTGATCATTTATGTCATTACTTTTAGATGCAATTAAACAATCTGGTCAACACGAGCAAACAGCGATTGATCATGACCACGCTGCTCTGCAGCTTAAACAACAACAAGAATTAACCCGTTATCGCCGTCTTGCCTTTTCGTTTGGGTTATTACTAGCGGTTATTTTAACGCTGATGGCAGGCTTCTCTATTGGTAAATGGCTGCAAAAAAATGAACCTTTTGCGCAAAAGCAAGTTACTAGTAACAGTGCTGAAGAGACACAAAGTTCTTCACAAGCAACAGATACTTTAGCGGCAACAGATACAAATAATGTACCTGTAAAAGAGGAGGCACCCGCAACAGCCGTTCCGCAATCTGCCAATACACAGGCTAATCCACCTGTTAACAATACTGCGAATAATATGGGCCAAGTGCCTGTTACAGTCGCACCTCAGCAGCAAATGATGCAGCAAGTTCCTGTGCAAGGGCAGCAATATCAATGGGTGCAAGTACCCGTTAATACTGTGCCTGTTTATGCTAATCAAGGTTATCAAGGGCAACCTGTTTATCAACAGCCTGTGTATCAAAATCAGCCAATTTATCAGCCTCAGCAACCGCAATTTTCGCAGCCAATGCAAATGCAACAAATGACACCGCAGCAAATGAGCAGTCGAGACATTGACATGAGCAAATACAAGGTGCTGGGTAAGCCGCTAAATGATCAAAGCCCATCGCAAGTCAACCAAACCGTGGTTGATGACGAATTTAACGACGTGCCTAATAACTTAAAAAGTGCCTTCGAGAGAGCAGTGCAAGATGTCGATAATAAGCATGTGGCTGATATAACGCGCAGTACTAAAAACTCATCATACGCAGAGCCTGTCGAACTGCTGCCTGACTCGCTGCAAAGCTTGATCCCAACAATTAAGTATCAGGCGCATATTTATGCCTCTGAAGCCTCTAAACGTTGGATAAAGATAAATGGTCGTGAATTGTATGAAGGCGATAACATTGGCGTACTCAATGTGATAGAAATCACACCTGAGCAAAGTTTATTTAGTTACGACGGTTACGAGTTTACGTTAAAAGCACTGCAAGACTGGCCTGAGTAGCCAGTCTTATATTTAAAAATAGTGGTTATGGCAAAATTGAGTTTTTGAAGAAGCGGATCAGATCGACATTAAAGTCATTGGGTCTGACTGCTGCTTCTAAGCTATCGTGACAACGGTTATTTGCTAAATCAATATCTTGCACTTCGGTATAGTGTGCATGTTTGGCGTTATAAAACACTTTTACCACGGGTTTTAATGGGCTGCTTGGGTTACTTCGTGTAACCACGGCAAGCTTTTGGCTTTCAAGTTTCACCAAGGTGCCGACAGGGTGAATACCGATACATTGAATAAATTTCGTTACAAGGTCGCCATCAAAACTATCTGGGCAGCCATCTTTTAGAATTTTAAATGCTTTAATTGGCTCCATACCGGCTTTATAGACTCGCTCTGCGGTGAGTGCGTCATATACATCAACAATCGACGCCATACGAACGTACAGGCTTAATTCATCACCATGCTTACCGAATGGGTAGCCGCTGCCATCTAATCGCTCATGATGGAAACCCGCAATTTCAACTGCGATGCCACTGAGGCCTGATTGTTCTAATATTTCTTTGCTGAAACGGGCATGGTCTTGAATGATTTGATATTCTTCGTCTGTTAACTTACCTGGCTTATTGAGTATTTCATCAGGTATTTTTATTTTGCCAATATCATGCAGTAGGGCACCTGTCGCTATTTCTTGAATGATGCTTTTATCGATGCCTAAGTGTTTGGCAAAAATGCTAATAAGAATTGAAACGTTAATTGAGTGTTCGAGTAAATAGGCGTCTTTTTCGCGCATTCTGGTAATGCAGGCAAGGGCATCTTGATTACGGAAAACGGAGTCCATAAAGCCACTGGCCAATTCTTGAAATGGCGCAATATCAATTTTATTACCAGTACGAATATCATTAAATGCTTTGCTTTGGAGTGATTTTGCTTCGTTGTATAAACTATTCGCTTTGGCCATTTCTGCAGACACGCTATGCGATGTATGCCAGGGGTTATGGGCGACGGTTTGCGGCTCTGGCGGCGAAGTGTTTTGCTGCTCTTCCACTTTATTGTCACTGCTCATTGTGAGCGTTTTATCGGGGTCGATAACGACTTCTAAGATACCCGCTTTAGCTAGTTTATCGATACCTCCCTGAGTCTTCACCCATCCTTGGTTTTTAATGCGGATTTTGCCTGTCTGCTTTGTAACGCTTTGTACAAACATACCGGGCTTAAGTTGATCAATAGGGAGAGTTTTCAAGGCCTTTACTTCAAGTTAAATACATTACCTTTAACCTAGCAGATATTTTGTCTTCTAGTAAATAATAATAAAGGTGATAATTTTGAAATTGGAGCAGCTTTTCGTCTATAAAGTGGTTGTTTTTCTTAATGTTAGGGTATTTTATCTGGGTATAAAAAAGCCCCTGTTAGGTACAGGGGCTTTTAGATTTTATAACAGCAAAGTTAGTTAACTTTTATGCGCTGTTTACTCATCGTCTTCAACAAGCGTCATCAGTGATGTATTACCCCCTGACGCTGTTGTATCGATACTGATTGTTTTTTCAGTCAGTAAGCGCTTGATTAACGTATCGTAGTACTCAGAGCTAATCACTGGCAGAATCGCCCCTTTACGTTGTGCTAACTGTTGGCTGAAATAGCCTAAACGTGATGAGCGAGCTGCTACAACCGCACCGGCAAGGTGAGGGTGTGCCAAGATAGCTTGTAACTGGTTAGGCTTAGCAACTTGGAATACACCTTCGGCGATACCTGTTGAAATAAACTTGTCTTTGAAAGCAACCGCTTCTTCGTAGAACAGTTCAGATGCAACGGTGATGACTGTATTACCCGCAGCAAGTGCTGTGATAATTGAAATCGCCCAGAAGTTAAATGAAGTACTCTTATCGGCATAACACACAACACAACCACGAGGCTCAAGGTGAAGCGTATTAGATTCACCTGTTGGTCCAGGTAATACAGTGTGTTTACGCATGTGCTTTTCAAGGCGGTTAAGCTGCGCACGTGCATCGGCTAATGTTAATGCTAAGTCATCAGCAAGCTCGTCGATAATTTCGACAGTAGCGACTTTTGCTAACAACTGACGTACCGCAGAAACGCGGTCGTTTAACGGTGTTGCACGCCAGATTTTTTCATCGCGTAATGAGTTTTCCATTAGCTTAGCAACTTGCTCAGCCGCACCTGAATAATGGTGAGTGTCTAGCTCATCAGGTGATAGGTTCGTCATTTGTACGTTATCAGGTGACGCTTTTTCTTTCACAAGACGTTGTAAGTAGTTAGGACCACCTGCTTTAGGGCCAGTACCTGAAAGGCCACGACCACCAAATGGTTGCACACCAACAATTGCACCAATCATGTTACGGTTTACGTACACATTACCTGCACGAGACATTTTTGCTAAGTATTCACAACGCTCTTCAATACGTGAGTGAATACCCATTGTTAGACCGAAGCCTGTGCCATTGATTTGATCAATCACATTATCAAGCTCTGAGCCTTTGAAACGAATAATGTGCACACATGGACCAAATACTTCGCGTTTAAGTACAGAAAGGTCTTTAATTTCATATAAACGCGGTGCGAAGAAATAAGCGCCATTTTCGTTGTTATCAGGAATAGCACACTCGTAATGAAGTGTTGCATTACCTTTTAAGTATTCAACGTGTTCGTTTAAGTTTTTCAGTGCTTTTTCGTCAATTACAGGACCAATGTCAGTCGAAAGTAATGAAGGGTCGCCAACATGAAGCTCTTTTAATGCGCCTTTGATCATCTCAATGATGCCATCAGCAATATCTTCTTGTAAGAATAAAACACGTAATGCAGAACAACGTTGACCCGCACTTTGGAAGCCAGAGCTGATCACATCATCAACAACTTGCTCAGGAAGCGCTGTTGAGTCAACGATCATACAGTTTTGACCACCTGTTTCTGCAATTAACGGCACTTGAATGTCGTTTCGTGCAGCCAGTGTTTGCGAGATGATTGTGCCTGTTTCAGTTGAACCTGTGAACATCACAGCTTGAATACGCTCATCAGGTACAATTGTCTTACCTACTTCGCTACCACGTGCAATAACAGGTTGTACAACATGCTCAGGTAAGCCAACAGATAACATAAGGTCAATTGTACGAAGCGCAATTAAACTTGTTTGCTCAGCTGGTTTTGCAATCACCGTGTTACCCGTTACGATAGCAGCAGCAACTTGGCCTAAGAAAATAGCAAGCGGGAAGTTCCATGGGCTGATACATAAGATCACACCACGCGCTTCAAAACGCTCATCTTCAGATAACTCTTCAGCACGAGCAGCGTAATAACGGCAGAAATCAACGGCTTCACGCACTTCATCAATGCCATCTTGCGCCACTTTACCCGCTTCTTTAATACAAAGAGCGACGAGTTCATCGTGGTGACGCTCTAAAATATCAGCGATGCGGCGAAGTAAGTTAGCGCGTTCTTTAACCGGTGTTTGTGACCATGATTCAAACGCTTTTTCAGCATTTTCAAGAAGCGCAGTCATCTCGTCAGATGATTGTAGTTTCACATGACCAATGATTTCTTTGTGGTTCGCAGGGTTTTTAACTGCAATTGAACCTTCTGGTACATCATTTAACTCAATGCGATTTTCTGCAAACCAGGTGTCTAGGTTTTCTTTAAATGGTGTAATGGCATTGATGTCAGTTAAATCCATGCCTTTTGAGTTCGCTCGCTCGTCACCGTATAAATCGATAGGCATCTTGATTTGCGTGTTGTACTTATTACGCAACCCTTGCAGTGTTTCAACTGGGTCAGGTAACAGTGCTTCAACTGGTTGAGTGGTATCAACAATCGCGTTAACAAACGATGAGTTAGCGCCGTTTTCTAATAAACGACGTACTAAGTATGCAAGTAAGTCTTCATGCTGACCTACGGGTGCGTATACACGACACTGAATTTTTTCTTGTTCAACGATTTGGTCGAACAGTGATTCACCCATACCGTGTAAACGTTGGAATTCGAAGCCTTCGTGATCGCCTTTTGCAACTTCTAAAATCGTCGCTGCTGTATAAGCATTGTGTGTTGCAAATTGCGGATACAGAACATCGCGTGCTTCAAGCAGTTTAATCGCACAGGCTTTGTATGATACGTCGGTAGTCGCTTTACGGGTAAATACAGGGTAGTGATCTAAACCATCTTGTTGTGTGGTTTTGATTTCGGTATCCCAGTATGCGCCTTTTACAAGACGAACCATTAATTTGCGGCCAACACGGCGTGCAAGGTCTGCAACCCACTCAACAACGAAAATAGCGCGTTTTTGGTAGGCTTGAACTGCTAAACCGAAACCTTGCCAGTTACCCAGTTCTTCATCACTGAATACCGCTTCGATAATATCTAAAGAGATATCTAAACGGTCAGCTTCTTCAGCATCAACCGTAAAGCCGATATCGTAGCTTTTAGCTGCAAGTGCAAGTTCTTTTAGTTTTGGTACGATTTCAGCCATAACACGTTCACGATGCGTGAACTCGTAACGTGGATGAATCGCAGAAATTTTCACTGAAATACCCGGGCTCTTTATTGGGCCACGACCATTTGCAGCTTTACCAATTGCATGAATGGCTGTCATGTAGCTTTGGAAATAACGCTCAGCATCTTTCATGGTGCGCGCGCCTTCACCTAGCATATCGTATGAGTATACGTAGCCTTTTTGTTCTTTATCAGCAGCACGTTCAATTGCTTCGTCAATGGTACGACCCATTACGAACTGCTTACCCATGATCTTCATCGCGAAGTTCACAGATTTACGAATAACCGGTTCACCTAAACGACCAATGGTTTTCTTAAGCACACCAAATTGTTGCTCTTTAGATTTGTCGCTGTAGTTAACCATTTTACCCGTTACTAACAGACCCCAAGATGAGGCGTTTACGAATAAAGAGTCACTGCTACCTAAATGCGAACTCCAATCACCCTTGGCAAGCTTGTCACGGATAAGCGAGTCTTGCGTTGCCTTATCTGGAACACGTAGTAATGCTTCTGCTAAACACATTAAAACAACGCCTTCTTCACTCGATAGTGAGAATTCGTTTAACAGTGCATCGACACCGCTTTGACCATCTTGGTCGCGACGGATATTTAAAACCATTTGACGAGCACGTTCCCACGCTCGGCTACGGGCTTTAACGCCTACTTCAGCCAAAGGCAAAATGTGATCGATAACCGCATTTTCATCTATACGGTAAAAGTCGCGGATCTTTTGTCTAATTGGACATTCAGTTGTCAAATCGCCATTAAATAGCATATGTAACCCTCTGGTATGTGGAGTCTAGAAATAAACTAAAAGTATTTCTTACCATTGATATAATCCGTGCATTCTAATTAAAATCCAGCAGAATATGCTGGTTATATTTTTCGATTTACGATAATTTACAGGGCATACCGTTAACTTAGCCGCATAAAATTCTGTTATGACTAACCCGAATAGATTACGCATGTTAGATCGTATCGATTTAGCAATTTTAGACGCTCTGCAAAAAAATGGCAGAATATCGAACGTAAACCTGGCAAAACAGGTGAATTTGAGTCCGAGTCCATGCCTTGACCGTGTTAAGCGCTTAGAGCAAGAGGGCTACATTGAGGGGTATTATGCAAAGTTAAGCGAAGCCAAGCTTAATCAAAGTTTGTTGGCTCATGTGCAAGTGTCGTTAGTGACCTCAAATACCTCAGTGTTTAAAGTGTTCAGAGAATATATTTTAAATATTCCACAAGTGGTCGAGTGCGACATGGTGGCAGGCGGATACGATTACCTATTAAAAGTGCGAGTCTCTGATATGGACGAATATCGCCAAGTTTTGGGTGATTTGGTTGATATTCCCGGTGTTGGTACGCACCACACCTATATGGTGATCGAAAAGATAAAACAAGATAGCGGTTTAAGATTCGATATCTAAACAAAAAAAGCACCAAACGGTGCTTTTTTTATGAAGATTTTTTGCTGGGTTATACCCACCGCTTAATCAATCCCTAAGAATGATTAACTATTATTGCGGGTTGCTATTATTACGCCCAACCATCATAACGTTTACGGCGTGAAAGCATAATCGTTAAAATAATACCAAGTAATAAACCAATAAATGCAATAGCGCCGCCGTAAGTTAATAGTTGGCGTTTTTCTTTGGCACTGGCTAATTGTTTCACGTTGCGCTCAGATTCTATGGTGCTTTTTAGTTTTTCAATTTGTTCGCTTAGCGCTTGGTTTTGCTCAGTGAGGGTTCTGTTTTGTTCTTGTAATTGCGGTAGTTCAATTTCTGCTTGGCGTAATTGCTCTTGCATCAAGGTCATGTCGTTATTCAGAGCTTGAAATTGCTGATGGATACCGGCGTTCTCGCTGATAAACTTCGTTTCTACCCAGCCTTCGCGGTCTTTGTCGTCGCGAATTTTAAAATAACCATTATCTTCTTCTGATAACAAGGTAATTTGAGTACCTGCATCAACTGACCCCAAAATACGGTAGTTTTTACTCGGGCCTGAATGCATAAAGGTATAGAGGTTGTCGACTATGTATGCGGTGTTTCCGTTGTCGCTTGTAGGCGCTTCTTCTGCATAGCTAATGAAAGTGGCGGCTGATAGGAGCAGCCCAAAAATACACTGTTTTAACATCAATCTACCTTGTTAATGTAACCTTGCCCAAAAATGGTCAAATTTTTAAATACGTAATGTATAGAGATAGTAGGGATTTCAACTATTAATAGCAAGGCTGATATTGTAATCCAAGACAGGGTTTGAGGGTAAAAATCAGGAAAAAGTTTGCATTAAGTAGCTGCTTTGTTTATTTTGAGCACTTATTTATTTTAAATGTACTCCGCAAAACGAATGGATACTGAGATAGAACTGAAGTTTTTGGTGTCAGATGCCGTTGTTCCACTGATCCCCGCATTAATTACTCAATTTGCAAAAACCGTTACAAATAAACCGTCACGCAGCTTACAAAATGCTTACTATGACACGCCAAGTCGTGAGTTACGCGCACTGGATATTGGTTTGCGTACCCGCTGCTGTGATAACCAGTGCGAGCAAACGATTAAACTCGCTGGCGAAGTTGTAGGTGGATTACATCAACGTCCAGAATATAACTTACCTTTAGAAGGTGGTCGCCCAGATTTAATGGCTTTTGATGCCACAATTTGGCCGCATGGCATGCAAGTTAATGCGATTGCCGACAACCTGTATCCTATTTTTAGTACTAACTTTATTCGTCGCACGTGGTTAATCGAAACCAACAGTGGAGCTAAAATTGAGGTTGTACTTGATAAAGGTGAAATTGCAGCGTCAGGTAAAGTTGAGCTGATCTCTGAGCTTGAAGTGGAATTAATTGAAGGCAGTCGCCACGAGTTATTTGCCCTTGCAGATAAACTGGTTAGCGAATGTAATGTGCGTCTTGGGCTATATTCGAAAGCTGCACGAGGTTATGGCTTAGCTGATAACACCCCACTAAAAGCAAGTAAATCGATTGGGTTTGTGCCTCTTAAAAAAGAGGCCACACAAGAACAAGCTTTGGTCGCAGGGATAAATTACGCGATTCGCTTTGTACAAAAGCATGAAGCCTGTTACTTCATCAAGCCGAGCTTAAAAACCTTGAAACGAGTCACTGATGGCATTCGATTAATTCGCCACACCTTTTGGCTGTTCGATGATATTGTTAGTAAGGATGATACAGAGTCATTACGTACTGAGTTAAAGTGGTTGCTGAGTGAGTTGGCGTGGGTAGAAAACGCCATTCAGTTAAAAACCTATACCTCAAAACGTCACGCCTATTATAAAAAAATTAATAGCGCACCAGAGCTAACTCAAGTGATTAACGACCTAAAAGAGCTTCAGCCGAGTATTGACGATGTAAAAGCGTTATTTCACAGCACCCGTTACAACCGTTTGCTGTTGCAATTGACCACCTGGTTGATTGAAAAGCAATGGCGTAAGTCGTGGGGGCAGGCAGAGTTCCAAGCTGCTGAAAAACCAGTAGCAGATATAGCCAAGCGCTTATTTGCAAAAGATTGGCACGATATGCATGAGCTTATTCCTGAACAACAAGCACTGAGTGATAAAGACTATTTATCGTTGCGTACTCGTCTAGAAAACTCTCTGTTAAGTGGTAACTGTTTGGGGGCATTATTTAATAAAGACGACAGAAGCGAGTTTCGTATTCCTTGGTTAGATATTTCGCATGGTATTTACGAGCTCAGTACTCTTGAGTATTTAAAGCAGTTGTGTGCAGGACAAGACGATCAGGAATTAGCAAAAATTCAAACGTGGCTCGAGCAAAAGTCAGAATTTTTAGTGAGCGCCATGGAACAAAGTCGTCATGCCTCATTCAATACTGATCCCTACTGGTTATAAATCTGTGAATCGTTGGCTATTCATTGGGTTAGCGTGGTTTAGTTGTTCAACTGTCGCGACCCCAATAGAATGGCATACTTACAAGCAGCAAGAAGGTATAAAGGTCACGTATCAAAAACATGACAGTGGCATTATCGAAATTAATGCATCTGTGGTTGTTGAAGATACCAAGGCAGATGACTTTATGGCCTTACTAAGCGACACCGACAACGCGCCAAATTGGCTCGAAAATGTTCAAAGTGTAACCTTAATAGAGCGGCTTAGCCCCGCAGAGACGCTCGTTTATACGCGCTTTAACTCGCCTTGGCCGGTTTCTGATCGTGATTTAGTGAGTTACTCTTGCTATCACACCTTAAGCGATAATAAAACCGAGCTTAAAATTACCAGCCAGCCCCACGTTAAACCCTTGGTAAAAGGGGTGGTGCGTATTAAAGAGCTCACCGCTTATTGGCGCTTAGAGCAACAGCAAAATAACTTACTGATTACCCACCAAGCGTATGCAGACCCAAGCGGTGCTATTCCGCATTGGTTAAGTAATAAAGTATCTTTAAAAAGTGTGTTTAAGTCATTACAAGCATTGCGTGAACAGCTAAAAAAGAATGCGTTTTCACGGACAAATCCCCCAAGTGTGCCAGGAAAGTGCTTATCTTAGTAAAGCGAAGATGACATTTTAGGTATTTATGAATATTATCTGCGAAGTTTATTCGTACTAGGAACAGCATGAAAGAACCCAAAATCCCCTTGGTCAATAAACCCAACGGCATTGGTATTGGACGTATTTTAAAAGCCACAAGGTGCTCAATTAAAGGTTTTAAGGCCGCATTTAAAGAAGAGTCAGCTTTTCGCTCAGAAATTTATTTAGGGGTGTGTTTATTACCGTTATCGGTTTTTCTGGCGCAGTCACTGACTCATTGGCTCGTGTTGTTTATTCCGTATTTATTACTGTTGATTGTTGAACTACTCAATTCGGCCATCGAAGCGCTGACTGACAGAGTGGGGATTGAATATCATGTACTGTCTGGGCGCGCAAAGGATATGGCCTCGGCAGCGGTGACCTTGTCATTGGTTATTTTAGCACTGGTTTGGCTGGTGGCGATGTATGAAAAGATAATGACGTTACTGTAATTAATACCAATCGCAATAATACTTAATCATTTTGAGCGATTAAACCAGTCGCTATCTGCGTTAAAAATATCTGATTTACGACAGCATGGATGCAGGAGGTAGAGCAATGCAGGAGCAATTGCTGAGAACAACTAAATAACTAAATTTTTGCCTTGTTATCAATGCGGTTTTATTGCCTCAAAATAGACCACTTATTTAAGCGCAATGGTATAAAAATTTAGAGTAAAAAATTAAACACAAAAAAAGCGCCAAAATGGCGCTTTTTCAGTCTGTATACCCTATTACAGGCCAGCAGCTGCGCGAAGTGCGTCTGCTTTGTCTGTACGCTCCCAAGGGAACTCTTCACGACCGAAGTGACCATAAGCGGCAGTCGGTTGATAGATAGGACGCTCAAGATCAAGCATTTGGATTAAGCCGTAAGGACGTAGGTCGAAGTGCTCACGCACTAATTCGATTAGACGTGCTTCTTCTAATTTACCTGTACCAAATGTCTCGATGCTGATAGATGTTGGCTCTGCAACACCGATAGCGTAAGAAACTTGAAGTTCACACTTGTCAGCAAGACCTGCAGCAACCATGTTTTTAGCAACGTAACGTGCCGCGTATGCAGCGCTACGGTCAACTTTAGATGGATCTTTACCAGAGAAAGCACCACCACCGTGACGCGCCATACCACCGTATGTATCAACGATGATTTTACGGCCAGTCAGACCACAGTCACCCATTGGGCCACCGATAACGAAACGGCCAGTTGGGTTGATGAAGAATTTCGTTGCGCTAGAGATAAGCTCTGCTGGAAGAACCGGCTTAATGATGGTTTCCATTACCGCTTCTACTAGGTCGTTTTGTGAGATTGAATCACAGTGTTGCGTTGAAAGAACAACAGCATCAATACCTACCGGCTTACCATTTTCATATGCAAATGTTACTTGTGATTTTGCATCTGGGCGTAACCAGTTAAGCTCACCGCTTTTACGAACTTGTGCTTGACGCTGAACTAAACGGTGTGAATACGTGATTGGTGCAGGCATTAAAACGTCTGTTTCGTTACATGCATAACCAAACATTAAACCTTGGTCACCCGCGCCTTGGTCTTCTGGACGTGCACGGTCAACACCTTGGTTGATGTCTGGAGATTGTTTACCGATAGTGTTTAGGATTGCGCACGAGTCAGCATCAAAACCCATGTCTGAATGCGTGTAACCGATTTCACGTACAGTTTTACGTGTAATTTCTTCGATATCAACCCACGCGCTAGTAGTGATTTCACCACCCACCATAACCATACCAGTTTTAACGTAAGTCTCACATGCAACACGGGCATGAGAATCTTGCTCTAAGATAGCATCTAGAACCGCGTCAGAGATTTGGTCCGCGATTTTATCCGGATGACCTTCAGATACAGATTCAGAAGTAAATAAATGTTTTGCCATTGTATTTCTGCTCACAAATATTGCGCTTCACTAACGTCGGTAATAGCGCTAAAAAATTAAGGGGCGTATTTTATCTAAAACAATTATGTTTGCATAGTTATTTTACGCCTAGACGTCTATTTTAAATTACTAATAACATTTCGTTCTTAATAAACAGTGGTAATAGACCCATTTAATACGGATTTTTAATTGCACTGCACCCATACAATAAGTAAGAATGGGGCTTAACAAACAACCAGCGCAAATACATTAAAGGTAGGAGAATTCATGCCATCTCGCAAAGAACTTGCAAATGCTATTCGCGTCTTATCAATGGACGCAGTACAACAGGCCAACTCTGGCCACCCTGGAGCCCCTATGGGCATGGCAGATATCGCAGAAGTACTATGGCGCGATTATCTAAAGCACAACCCGACGAACCCAGAGTGGGCAGACCGTGATCGCTTTATTCTTTCAAATGGCCACGGTTCGATGCTGATTTATTCTCTACTACATTTAAGTGGTTACGACTTACCACTTGAAGAAATTAAAAACTTCCGTCAAATGCATTCAAAAACACCAGGGCATCCAGAGTATGGCTATGCACCAGGTATTGAGACCACTACGGGCCCATTAGGCCAAGGGATCACAAATGCGGTAGGTATGGCAATTGCTGAAAAAGCGCTTGCTGCTCAGTTTAACCGTGAAGGCCATGACATTGTTGATCACTTTACCTATGCGTTTATGGGTGATGGCTGTTTAATGGAAGGTATCTCTCACGAAGCCTGTTCATTAGCGGGCACATTAGGCCTGGGTAAACTTGTTGCGTTTTGGGATGACAACGGCATCTCTATCGACGGTGAAGTAGAAGGTTGGTTCAGCGACGACACTCCTGCACGTTTTAAAGCATATGGCTGGCACGTAGTGAGTGATGTTGATGGCCATAACCCAGAGGCCATCCGTGCAGCAATCGAAGAAGCACGTAGTATTACCGACAAGCCATCATTAATTTGTTGTAAAACAGTGATTGGTTACGGTTCACCTAATAAGTCGGGTAGTCATGACTGTCATGGTGCTCCACTTGGTCATGATGAGATCAAAGCGGCACGTGAGTTCTTAGGCTGGACAGGCGAAGCATTTGAAATCCCCGCTGATATCTACAGCGAATGGGACGCAAAAGAAAAGGGCCAACAGCTAGAATCAAACTGGGACGAAAAGTTTGCGGCATACGCAAATGCACACCCAGAGCTAGCAGCAGAATTTAAGCGTCGTACAAATGGCGAATTGCCAGCAGATTGGGCTGAAAAGTCACAAGCGTACATCGAAGAGCTGCAAGCAAACCCTGCAAACCCTGCAACACGTAAAGCTTCACAAAATGCACTGAATGCATTTGGTCCATTATTACCAGAGTTTATGGGCGGCTCAGCTGACCTTGCTGGTTCAAATTTAACAATTTGGGATGGTTCAAAAGGCGTAACAGCAGACGACGCAAGCGGTAACTACATCTACTACGGTGTCCGTGAGTTTGGTATGTCGGCAATTATGAATGGTATTGCACTGCACAAAGGCTTTATTCCTTACGGCGCAACATTCTTAATGTTTATGGAATACGCGCGTAATGCGGTACGCATGGCTGCATTAATGAAGCAACCAAGCATTTTTGTATACACGCACGATTCAATTGGTCTGGGTGAAGATGGCCCTACGCACCAACCAGTAGAGCAAATTGCAAGCATGCGTTTAACGCCTAATCTTGTTAACTGGCGTCCGTGTGACCAAGTTGAGTCTGCAATTGCATGGCAACAAGCGATTGAGCGTAAAGATGGCCCAACGTCATTGATCTTCACACGTCAAGGTCTTGAGCAACAAACGCGTACTGCACAACAGTTAAGCGATGTGAAAAAAGGTGGTTACGTACTGAGTTGCGATGGTGAGCCTGAGCTTATCCTTATTGCAACGGGCTCAGAAGTACAGCTTGCACAAGACGCCGCTGCAGAGCTTCGTTCACAAGGCAAAAAAGTACGTGTGGTTTCTATGCCTTCAACTGACTTGTTTGATGAGCAAGACGCAGCCTACAAAGAAAGCGTATTACCAGCAAGCGTAACACGCCGCGTAGCTATCGAAGCGGGCATTGCAGACTACTGGTACAAATACGTAGGCCTAAATGGCGCAGTAGTAGGTATGACGACATTTGGTGAGTCAGCACCTGCTGGTGAGTTATTCAAGCACTTTGGTTTCACGGTTGAAAACATCGTAAACAAAGCAAACGCTTTGTTCTAAGCTTTAGTCGCTAAAATTTAAAAGCCCGCGCGGTCTTAGCACTGCGCGGGCTTTTTGATGGATTTTTGCTGCCAGTCAAAAGATTCGATATTTACCCGACAGATCAGCAATAATTATCACTGCTACTTGGGTACTTTATACCGTAGGGGCGTTTTTAGTGTTTTGGTGAACACATAGGCACTCTCTTTGTTTTTTTAATTGCTCAGTTTATAAAAGATAATAAAAAATCAGCTCACATATAGAGTTTAATTGAATAATCTTCAGTTGCTGCTTACTTAAAATTCGGGCAGGCTGAAATAAAGAAGATTATAAAACATAACAGGAGTGAGTATGACTCAGTTTGACAGTGTAAGTGTTGTAAAAAAAGCGAATGTCTATTTTGATGGTAAAGTTTCGAGCCGTGTTGTACTTTTTGCCGATGGCAGTACTAAAACACTAGGTTTTATGCAACCAGGAGAATTTGAGTTTGGCACAAATCAAAAAGAGCACATGGAGTTACTCGCGGGAGAGTGGCAAGTGTTACTGCCAGGCGAAACTGAGTGGCAAGCCATGAAGGCTGGAGATTCGTTTAATGTAGACGCCAATGTTACCTTTCGCGTAAAGGTAACTGACTTTGCTGATTATTGTTGCTCGTACACTTAATGAGCAGTTGATAACCTTTCTATAAAGCCCGTGTAATACGGGCTTTTGCATATTTTATCCGCAGAGCATGATCTAAATCATGTGTGGTTACAATCAATTACTAATTATCTTTGATTTTCGCTTGTGTTAATTCAAATCGCCCCCAATACTAACTATGAGGTAACAAGAAAAAAGGATACCCTATGAAGATTAATATTTCTGGTCATCATGTTGACGTTACTGAGGCTGTTAGAGCTCATATCAACGAGAAATTCTCAAAAATTGCTAGCCATTTTCCATCGTTAATATCTCTCGATATTATTCTTTCAAAAGAACATCACAAGTATCAAGCTGAGATCAGCACTATTTATGAAGGTGCACGTTTATCAGTTAAAGGAGAAGATGAAGTGATGTACCCAGCACTTGCAAATGCAGCTAAAAAACTCGATGCATCGCTAAAACATCGTAAAGGGCAAATGAAAGCTAAACTACATGAAAAACCGGTGAGCACAACGCCGGAAATCGCCCATGAGATTATTCAAGAAATGAATTTAAGCTAATAAATTAGACGCTAAGTGTTAGCCACAAAAATTTAGCGCAAAACCTCGAACAAGAGAAAGCCAAACATAAATATGTTTGGCTTTTTTGGTTTTATAAACTGACAACTTAACCCTAGAACTCAGAAACAAAGAGTGTCTTCCAATCTCATCTAAAACGCTGTAAGTTGCTTGTAACTAAGAATAAAACACATAAAGCATATGCAATCAGCAGTATCACATTGGCAATCTAAACTTAATGCACTTGGCCCTGGCATATTAATGGCCACAGCGGCGATTGGTGGCTCACATTTGGTGGCGTCGACGCAGGCTGGCTCGTTATTTGGCTGGCAACTATTTTGGCTAATTATTGTTGTGAATGTACTTAAGTACCCATTCTTTCGATTTGGTATGGAATACACCCTTGCAACTAAACAAAGTTTAGTTGAGGGCTACAAGCAAAAAGGGCCGGGTTACTTTTACAGTTTTATTGCGTTAAATATTGTGGCAGCAATAGTGAATACCGCAGGGGTACTACTTTTAACAGCCAGCCTATTACATTACGCACTGCCGGTCACCATTTCGGTGACCTTGTTGTGTTGGATTATTTTGGCTGTTTGTTTACTTATTTTGTTGTTGGGGCATTTTAAGGCGCTCGATAACGTGTCTAAAATCATTATGGTGCTGCTTACTGTTACAACTGTGGCTGCTTTGGTGGTGGCAATTAATAATGGTCTTATGGCTCCTGCTGACTACGTGGGCCCGTCGCCGTATGAGCTTGCAATGCTAGGGTTTATGGTGGCGCTAATGGGCTGGATGCCAGCTCCTATTGAAATCTCAGCGATTAGTTCACTTTGGCTTAAAGAAAAGCAGCAGCAACAAGTTATTACTAAGCAGCAAGGTTTATTTGATTTTAATTTAGGCTACTGGCTTACCGCAGCCCTAGCTTTGGTGTTTTTCTCGCTTGGTGTATTAGTGCAATACGGACATGTACAAGCCGTGCAATTAGGCGGGGTGGCGTTTGCTAAACAGCTTATTGATATGTACGCCCTTACAATGGGGGAGTGGGCAAGGCCATTGGTGTCGGGTATCGCTTTTTTATGTATGTTTGGTACCACGCTTACCGTGGTTGACGGCTACGCCAGAACCTTAAATGAATCGCACAAATTATTGCCTGTAAAACAGTCCAAACACAGTTTAAATATGTGGCTTTTACTGCAAGCATTTTCTGGCATGGCAATCATTTTATTCTTTAAATCGGCACTTGGCCCAATGCTTACGTTTGCCATGACTCTCGCCTTTGTTACCACCCCAGTATTTGCATGGCTTAACTTTAGTTTAGTGCGCTCAGAGCCAAGTATTGTGCATTCCCCCTTAATTCGCACTCTAAGCTGGCTGGGTTTGGTTTATTTAGTGGGCTTTGCGTTGGTGTTTTTGGTTTGGAAGTTTACCTAATTTGCCTGAGCGAAGTGAAATCCAGCATCATTGTGTGTCAGCAGTGGGTTGATCCCAAGTCAATTTTTAGTATTGCGCGATATAAAATCGCGCCTACAATCTAGGCTAACTCAATTCCCTAATCGCATTACTTATGCCATCTAAGGTGAGTGGATACATGCGGTTGTTCATTAACTGTTTTATAAAATCAATCGATTGATAGTAACGCCAGTGCTCAACGGGTTGTGGGTTGAGCCAAGCGACTTTATCAAAGTGATTTGTTATGCGGTTTAGCCAGGCGCTGCCGGGTTCCTCATTCCAATGTTCTACACTGCCACCAGGGTAGGCTATTTCGTAAGGACCCATGGTGGCATCGCCAACAAAAATGACTTTGTAGTCACTGGTGAACTTGTTAATCAAGGTCATGGTATCAATCACATTTGAGTGGCGGCGCTCGTTGTCTTGCCAAACATGCTCATACAAACAATTATGAAAATAGTAAAACTCGAGATGCTTAAACTCGCTGTGTGCAGCACTAAATAATTCTTCACAGGTATGAATGTAATCATCCATTGAGCCGCCAATATCAAACAGCATCAGCACTTTTACGGCATTGTGGCGCTCGGGTGCCATTTTAACATCGAGCATGCCACCTTGTTTTGCAGTAGCACGAATGGTTTCGGTTAAATCGAGAGTGTCGCTAGCCCCGGTGCGGGCAAATTTACGCAGTTTTTTAAGCGCGAGCTTAATGGTGCGAGAGCCAATTTCGCGGTCACTGTCGAGGTTGCGGTATGTCCGTTTATCCCATACTTTTACAGCACGGCGGTTACGATTACCGTCTTGACCAATACGCACGCCTTCTGGGTTAAAGCCATACGCGCCAAACGGCGAGGTGCCGCCAGTGCCAACCCATTTGTTGCCGCCAGCATGGCGTTTTTGCTGTTCTTCAAGGCGCTGTTTCAGGGCTTCCATAAGTTTATCGAGGCCACCCATCGCTTTTAACTGTGCTTTTTCTTCGTCTGTTAAGTGTTTTTCAAACTCTTTGCGCAACCAGTCGTTAGGCAGGTTATGCTGTTGTTTTAAGCTTTCGAGTAAATCAAGGTCAGCAACCCCGCTAAAGTAATCGGCAAAGGCTTTATCAAACCGGTCAAAGTGAGTTTCGTCTTTGACCATGATGGTACGCGCTAAGTAATAAAACGCGTCTACGTCGGCAAAAATGACCCCTTGCTTGAGCGCGTTGATCAAATCAAGTAACTCACGCAGACTCACGGGTAAGCGGTATTCACGTAACTTAAAGAAAAACGCAATTAACATCTTAACGACGACTCATAAAAGCAAGTTTTTCGATGAGGCTAATGTCTTGCTCGTTCTTTAATAGCGCACCAAACATTGGCATTAGGCCGCCTTTTTGGCTTTTATCATGCAGTGTTTTGGCATCGATATCTTCAGCCATCAATAATTTTAACCAATCGAGTAACTCGCTGGTTGAGGGCTTTTTCTTTATGCCATTTACATCGCGCAGGTTAAAGAATACTTCAAGTGCTTCGCGTACCAAGTCTTGCTTAACATGCGGGTGATGTACATCGATAATTTGTGCCATTTCGTCGCTCGATGGAAAGTCGATGTAGTGGAAAAAACAACGACGTAAAAAGGCATCAGGCAGCTCTTTTTCGTTGTTTGAGGTAATAATAACAATAGGGCGGTGCTTGGCAATAACGCGCTCACCGGTTTCATAAACATGAAACTCCATTTTATCGAGTTCTAACAATAAGTCGTTTGGAAACTCGATATCGGCTTTGTCGATTTCGTCAATCAGCAATACGGGGCGTTTATTATGTTGCTCTCCATAGGTGAAGGCTTGCCATAATTTACCTTTTACAATGTAGTTACTAATGTCGTGAACGCGCTCATCACCTAACTGGCTGTCGCGCAACCGTGACACTGCATCATATTCGTATAGGCCTTGCTGTGCTTTGGTGGTCGATTTGATATGCCATTGAATAAGCGTGGTGTCTAAGCTTTTTGCAAGCTCCTCGGCTAACATGGTTTTACCTGTGCCGGGCTCACCTTTTATAAGCAGAGGTTTTTCGAGCAAGATGGCTGCGTTAACCGCTTGTTTTAATGAGTTACTGGCAATGTAGTTGTCGGTTGAATTAAAAAGCACGATGTCACCTTATCTGGTCTGAGCAGTGATTAATAATGCTATCATGCCATAGTTATTCTGCGTCTGAAAGGTATGCAAAGCGTGGGACTGTTTTGCCGTTTACCTCAACGGTTTCTAAAAACATGCTGAGTGGGCGTGCCCACATACCAAACTCACCATACAGTGCTTGGTAAATAACGAGTGGCTCTTCGGTTTCACTGTGAGTGGCGACATACTCTACTTTGTATTTTGGGCCTTTGTAATGCTGGTATATGCCTGATTTGAGAGGATGAGTTTTTATTGCTGTAGTCATGTTTTGATCTCTTGTATAATTACGTTTTGCACTTTTTAATGCTAAATAAACTGTCAACACTATGAATTATATTTCGTTAGATGAATACAAAAAAGCATGGGTTTTTCGCCATAAAGACATGCCAATTAACGCAGCAGATGCGCAGCAAATCAAACCAATGACCAGCGAACGTGCCGCTGTACTTTGGTCTACCATGGTGAGCCGCGAGCATGATCACCCAGATTTTTTCGATAAAACAGATTGGTGTGGCAAAGAAGACAGCTTTACCGAAACCATTAATTGGGAAAATGCGTGGGAAGCTGGCGAAGAACAACTCCCCGAGGCAATCTTGGCGCACCTTGATTGGGAAGCCAACACCACCGTGTATTTTTGTATGGCGCGCGACAATATTATTGAAACTAGCTTTGCAGTGTTTAAACGTTGCTGGCAAAACTTTATGTTTTTAGCCGATGGCAGTTTGTTAATGGGCAAAAAACGCGATGCAGTCGTGCAATTTTTAGAAACGGGCAATGCTAAGCTGGGTAAAAAAGGCGCAGTAAAGTAGCGCTCAATTAACGCTCTATGCTATAAAACAGTCAAGCAATTGTTTTATAAGAGCGGGCATTGTCTATTTCTAATCCACAGAGCGAACCGTCGCCACAAGCCGAAATTTGGCAAACTGATGCCGAACGGGCTTTGTATGCACAGTTATGTAATGCGTTTTATGCTCGAGAAATCCCGCGTTTGGTCGATGAACCTGATGCGGCAAGGCTTAGACGCTTATTGGCAAGTTTGCCTTATTACATAGAGCGACTAGCAATACGGATAGTCAGTGGTGATGCGCCTTTACAGCTTGATTCACAAAATGGCAGCTGGCTCGAAAAACAAAAAACTACGCCGCCTGTATATAGCAAAAGTGCATCAGAAGACTTTTATAGTCAATATGCTAAGCGTGGGTTAATTGTCCCCGTGCTAATTAATGACGGGCAATGTACCACCGTGCGCATAGACAGCTTAGATCAAGTAAGCGACAATAAGGTACATTGTAATGAGCTTGGTTGGTTTACGTTATCCGGTGAGTCATTAGAACACGCGCCAGCGCAGTTATTAAAACCGTCAAAAGCAGTGATGGCAGCAGCCTGTTGTGGCCATCAATGGCAACTTAATAAACGGATTACACCTAAGCGTTTGTCATTAAGAGAAATGCTACTAGCAAGCAATATAAATTGGCGTAATTTAAAACGCCCTTTGACTTAATTTAACCGCGAAGGAGTGTTCAATGCGGGTGTTTCAATTCGCCTTGTTATGTTTGGCTTTATTTATCCAGTATCGTTTATGGTTTGGCCATAATGGTGTGCAGGATTACACTCGTCTAAAACAAGCGGTCGCCTCTCATCAAGATACAAATGCTAAATTATTAAAACGTAACAAAGTGCTGAAAGCCGATATTAAAGATTTAAAACTCGGCCAAGAAGGCATAGAAGAACGTGCGCGTAATGAATTAGGAATGATTAAACCTGGTGAAACGTTTATTCGTGTATTGCCAGGCCAACAACAAAATGAAAACTAAACAGAAAATCACTGCAATAGTTCCCGCAGCCGGTGTTGGCAGCCGAATGCAACATTCTGCGCCAAAACAGTACATCGAACTGGCGGGTAAAACCATTTTAGAGCATACCCTTAGCAAGCTTGCTGAATTAGATTTTATTCACACGATAAAAGTAGCAATAAGTGACGACGATGGTTACTTTGACGTGATACCTCAAATCGATAGCCGCATAGAACGAGTGTCGGGCGGCAAAGAGCGTGCCGACTCAGTCCTTAATGCTTTGCTGTCACTTGCTGATAACCCGCCAAACTGGGTACTGGTGCATGATGCAGCAAGACCGTTAGTGTGTTTAAGCGATATAACTCGTTTGGTCGATGAGTGCCTAGCAGCTAACGAGGGCGGTATTTTAGCCTCTAAAGTCAAAGATACTATTAAACGCGGCCGTACTCATAGTGAGCAAACTGTGCCACGTGATGATTTATGGCAAGCGCTTACCCCTCAATTTTTCCCTTATCAGGCGCTTGTAGATGCACTTTCAAATGCCCTAGAGAACGGCGTGACTATCACCGATGAAGCTTCGGCGATTGAGTGGGCAAAGCAGCCAGTAAAATTAGTCGCTGGGCGCAGTGACAACATTAAAATAACCACCCCAGAAGATTTAGATTTAGCAGCGTTTCTACTGCAAAAACAACAAAACGAGAGAACCCCATGATTCGAATTGGCCATGGCTTTGATGTTCACAAATTTGGCGGCGAAGGCCCGTTGGTTATTTGTGGTGAAAAAATTGATTATCCACAAGGTTTTTTAGCGCATTCAGATGGCGATGTGGCTATTCATGCATTATGTGATGCTATATTAGGATCACTGGCAATGGGCGACATTGGTAAGCACTTCCCAGATACTGCGAGTGAATACGAAAACATCGACAGCCGTATATTATTGCGTCATGTGGTTAAGCTTGCAAAAGAGCAAGGCTATGAACTTGGCAATGCAGATGTAACCATTGTAGCTCAAGCACCAAAAATGCTGCCTCATATTCAAGCCATGCGTAAAAATTTAGCTGCTGATTTAGAAGCCGATATTTCGCAAGTGAATGTGAAAGCCACTACCACCGAAAAGCTGGGCTTTGAAGGTCGTAAAGAGGGCATTTCAAGCCACGCAGTGGTTATTATGAGTAAACAAAATTCATGAGTGAATTGAATTATTTATACGGAAAACCACTATCAAAAGCCGACTTTAAAACGTTTGCTGAAGACTTTATGGTTGACGAAGACCTCGGTATTGAATTCACTGGCAGCGGCGAGCATGTGTGCTTGCAGGTCGTCAAAAAAGGTGAAAACACCCAGTTTATAGCCAAGCGAATTGCCGAAAAAGCGGGCGTATCACCGCGTGATGTAAGCTATGCGGGTTTAAAAGATCGCCACGGTGTCTGTACACAGTGGTTTAGTGTGCCTGTGCCGATTAAAAAGCACATTGAATTTAGTGAACTGAATAACGAGCAATTCTTTATTATCGCGCAGCAGCGCCACAACCGTAAATTAAGAACAGGCTGCCACAAGGGCAATCGATTTACGATTACCCTGCGTAATGTGACTGAGCCTTTAGATATTTTGTGTCGTATTAATGCAGTGCGTGCTGGGGTGCCAAATTACTTTGGTGAACAGCGATTTGGTCATGGAGGGCATAACCTTGAAATGGCTAAACGGATGTTTGCAGGAGAGCGTATTCGCGATAAAAAGCTGCGTGGTTTAGTGATTTCAGCGGCCCGTTCTTATGTGTTCAACGAAATAGTAAGTATGCGTGTAGCTGAGCATGGTCTTGCGAAAACCATGCACCGCGAAGTGTTTATGCTTAGCGGCAGTAATGCCTTTTTTGAAGACAATATAAGCGATGACAATATTGCACGTTTAGCCTCTGGCGATATTGTTATGTCGGCACCAATGGTGGGCAAAGGCGAAAAAGGCTTAACCGAAACCGAAAAGCAATGGTTGCTCCCTTACCAGTCTTGGATAGAGGGATTAGCTGAGCTTGGACTTAAGAATGAGCGCAGAATGCTGCGCTTAATTCCCGAGTCTTTAACTGTTGAAACACTTGATGAGACAACGGTAAAACTGAGTTTTGGTTTACCAAAAGGCTGCTTTGCAACCGCGCTTTTGCGAGAGCTGGTGGACTATAAAGACGCCAGCCCAAGAGAACAAAAACAAAAGGATGCGTAAATGAAAATCTTATTAAGCAATGATGATGGAGTGCATGCAAAAGGGATTGCCGTTTTATATCATGCGTTAACGCAAATTGCCGATGTGACGTTGGTTGCTCCTGACCGTAACTGCAGTGGCGCCAGTAATTCATTAACCTTAATGAACCCGTTACGTGCGACCACGTTAGATAATGGCTTTATTTCTATTAATGGCACCCCCACGGATTGTGTTCACCTTGGCGTGAATGAGCTAACCGATGAGCAGCCTGACTTAGTTGTGGCTGGTATTAATCATGGGGCTAACTTAGGTGATGACACGCTCTATTCTGGTACGGTTGCAGCCGCAACCGAAGGCCGCCACTTAGGGCTGCCAGCGATCGCTGTCTCACTCTGTTCTAAAGAAGGGAATCATTTTGAAACGGCAGCAGCAGTGGCTGTCGGTATCATTAAAGAGCTTGCATCACACCCTCTACCGAAAGATCAGATCATTAACTTAAATGTGCCAGATATTCCTCTTTCAGAGCTCAAAGGAGTAAAAGTAACACGCCTTGGCGCACGTCATAAAGCTGAAACCATGACCAAGCAACAAGACCCGTGGGGGCGTGATATTTTTTGGTATGGCACGCTCGGCGCTGAAAGTGACGCAGGAGAAGGGACTGACTTTTACGCCATTAATAATGGGTATGCCTCAGTAACACCGTTAAGTGTTGATATGACAGCGAAGGAGAGTCTTCAAGCCGTCGATAGCTGGTTAGCGAAGATGGAGATTAATAGTGCTGACTAATTATAATCGCAGTGCGTTGGCATTGGCTGAATTATTAAAACGGGATGGCGTAGAAGATGCCGCTGTACTTGAGGCGATTGCGACGACCCCGCGGCATGTGTTTGTTGATGATGTTTTACAGCATAAAGCGTATCAGAATACCGCTTTACCTATTGGTCAAGGGCAAACAATTTCGCAGCCTTATATCGTTGCGCGAATGACAGAGTTACTGCGACTTGCAGGAGTACGCGATAAGGTACTTGAAATTGGCACGGGATCAGGGTATCAAACCGCGATTCTTGCAAAAACGTTCACTAAAGTGTGTTCTGTTGAACGCATTAAAGCGTTGCAGTGGCAAGCAAAGCGCCGTTTACATAAGCTTGATTTATACAATGTAACGATGAAACATGGTGATGGATGGCAAGGGTGGCAATCGCAAGCACCATTTGAAGGGATTATCGTGACTGCCGCGGCAGCAACGATGCCGCAAGGGTTACTAGCACAACTTGCTGATGGCGGTGTGATGATAGCCCCCGTGGGCGAGCAAGATCAGCAATTAATGATGGTTGTCAGAAATGGCGACACATTCACAGAACATAAAGTTGCACCAGTACGATTTGTACCTTTAGTACCTGGTGATATTGAATAGGACGTTACACTTTGAAGTTGTTTACTAAGTTATATGATATGGCGCTTGTGTGGGCTAAGCATCGTCACGCAGAGCGTTATTTAGCAGGGATGAGCTTTGCTGAATCTGTTTTTTTCCCTGTTCCGCCAGATGTGATGTTAGCTCCTATGTCACTCGCTCAGCCAGATAAAGCATGGCGATTTGCCAGCTTTACTACTATTGCGTCTGTTATTGGTGGTATTTTAGGTTACTTGCTTGGCTTTTGGCTATTTGAGCCCGTCGTTGAGCCGCTAATTGCTCAAATGGGCTGGCAAGCAAAGTTTGATACTGCGCTAGGCTGGTTTGAAACATACGGCGTGTGGGTTGTATTTCTTGCTGGGTTTTCGCCTATCCCTTATAAAGTTTTTACTATTGGGGCAGGCTTAATGCAGATGGCATTTTTACCTTTCTTAATTGCGTCTGCCATTGGACGTGGGGCTCGGTTCTTTTTAGTGTCGGCTTTAATGAAGTGGGGGGGCGTGAAAATGGAGCAAAAATTACGTCAATATGTTGAAGCGCTTGGCTGGGGATTAGTTATTTTAGTTGTTGTTGCGTACTTTTTACTACGATAACCCCTAAAACTCACAGTTAGTATTATAAGGAGCATTTTACGATGAACAGACAGTTAGCAGTGTATGTTACTTTGTTTATTAGTATTTTGCTCTTTGGTTGCTCCTCCCGTAATGCTCCCGCTCCTGTTAGTAGTTTAGATAATCATACAAAACAAATTACCCGCAAAGTTAATATTTCTGGCTCAAGTTACAAGGTTAACAAAGGCGATACTTTATACTCAATCGCGTTTAGTGCTCAAAAAGACTTTCGTACTTTAGCAAAATTAAACGATATTCCAGCACCTTATACGATTTATCCTGGGCAACGCATTTTGCTCACAAAATCGGCACAAAAACAAAAAAAGACGAAAAAATATACGAATTCGAGTAAAAAGTCTACCGTTTTGATACAAAAAAATAACAAAAAATTAAAAAAAGAGCTTGATCAGCCAAAACAACGAGAGTATGTTCAAAAACAAGCCAACAAGAAAGTTAGTGCAAAAAATAGTAATCCTAATACAAAAGTCATATGGAGCTGGCCCGCTAAGGGTAAGGTCACGCGCCGTTTCTCTACAAAAGAAAATGGCTATAAAGGGTTACAAATCGCTAATAAACAGGGGGCATCTGTTTTAGCTGCTGCACAAGGAACTGTGGTATACGCGGGTAACGCATTGAGGGGCTACGGTAATTTAATCATACTGAAACATAATGATGATTACCTAAGTGCTTATGCACACAACTCAAAGTTGCTTGTAAAGGAAAAACAGGAAGTAAAGGCGGGGCAGAAAATAGCAGAAATTGGCAGTTCAGATTCGTCGGTTACGGCTTTAAGATTTGAAATTCGTTACCGAGGTCAAGCAGTCAATCCTGCTAAGTATCTACCTTAGCCAAAGGTATTGATAAAGTGATTTAGCTCAATCACATATTTGCTCGGGAGGACGCTTATGGGTCACACAGCAAAACTTGAGAAAACAACTGAAACAGTTGATGATAAATTTGATGACACGATGGTTGAAGATGATTCATCTGAGTTACTCGAAGAAGTCGACAACGATGATGAAATTTTTACAAAAGACGAAGTCGTCAAAAACCTAGACGCGACACAGTTATACCTGGGTGAAATTGGTTTTTCTCCTCTTTTAAGTGCAGAAGAAGAAGTATTTTTTGCGCGTAAAGCATTGAAAGGCTGTGAAGCCTCTCGCAAACGAATGATAGAAAGTAATTTACGTTTAGTGGTGAAAATTGCTCGCCGCTATAACAACCGAGGTCTTGCGCTGCTAGATCTTATCGAAGAAGGTAACCTTGGCCTGATTCGCGCTGTTGAAAAATTTGACCCAGAACGTGGTTTTCGTTTTTCAACTTATGCAACCTGGTGGATCCGTCAAACGATTGAACGTGCCATAATGAACCAAACACGAACAATTCGTTTACCTATTCATGTTGTAAAAGAACTGAACGTTTATCTAAGAACGGCTCGCGAACTAACACAAAAACTTGACCACGAACCAACCGCAGAAGAAATTGCAGAGTGTCTGGATAAACCCGTTGAAGACGTGACTAAAATGCTACGTTTAAACGAAAAAATCACGTCGGTTGATACGCCAATTGGAGGCGAAAACGACAAAGCCTTACTCGATATCATTGCTGACGAAAAAGGCTCTGGTCCTGAGGGCGAAGTACAAAATAATGACATCAACAAACACATTGTTGATTGGCTTGGTGAATTAAACCCAAAACAACGCGAAGTACTTGCACGTCGTTTCGGTTTACTTGGCTACGAGCCTTCAACGCTTGAAGATGTCGGTCGTGAAATTGGCTTAACGCGTGAACGTGTAAGACAAATTCAAGTGGAAGCATTACGTCGTTTAAAAGATATTTTGCAACACGAAGGCTTAAGTACAGATAGCCTGTTTGACCAATTTACTTGAGTTGACAACAATATACCTGACTCAGGTATGAGGCCTTTGGGCCTCTAGAACACACAAAAAAGCTGACATACTGTCAGCTTTTTTTATGCACGCAATTAAAGTAAATCTTTTAATTGGTATAACAGCTGGTGTGCTTGTCTTGGTGTTAAACTGTCTGGGTCGAGCTGCTGTAAAGTTAGCTCAAGTTCAGAGGGTTCATTGTCAAACGCCAGTGCTTGCTGTTGTTGCACAGGGGCTGTTACAGGCTGATGATTTTCGAGCATTTTTAGTTTTTGCTTTGCTTGCTGAATAACGGCTTTTGGTACACCGGCAAGTGCGGCAACTTGTAAACCAAAGCTTTTACTTGCTGCACCTTCAAGCACGGTATGCATAAAGGCAATAGTGTCGTTATGCTCAATCGCATCTAGGTGAACATTAACTAATCCTTGCTGCTGCTCGGCCAGTTCAGTTAGCTCAAAATAATGGGTGGCGAATAAGGTTTTTGCAGCAATTTTTGAGGCTAAATAATCGGCCGTAGCATAGGCGAGAGACAGGCCATCATAGGTTGAAGTACCGCGTCCTATTTCATCCATCAAGACCAAAGATTGCGCCGTGGCATTGTTTAAAATGGTCGCTGTTTCTGTCATTTCAACCATAAAGGTTGAGCGCCCTGATGCTAAATCATCACTTGCGCCTATACGCGTAAAAATGCGGTCAATATTGCCAATTTCTGCGCTGTCAGCAGGGACATAAGACCCAATATGTGCCATGAGTACAATTAACGCAGTTTGACGCATATAGGTTGATTTACCCCCCATGTTTGGCCCCGTGATGATCAACATCTTACGGTCGTTGCTTAACTCGACAGGGTTGGCAATAAAGGGGTCTTTCATTACTTGCTCAACAACGGGATGACGCCCTTGCTTTATGCTTATATTGTCGTTATCACACAGTGTTGGTTTGGCGTAGTTGAGTGCTTGTGCACGTTCAGCTAAATTATTAAGAACGTCTAAATCAGCCAGTACCGCAGCCATCGTTTGTAGCTGCTCAATATGCGGTGCTATAAATTCAAATAGTTGTTCATAAAGTTGTTTTTCGAGAGCCAACGCTTTTGATTGGCTACCGAGTACTTTGTCTTCATGCTCTTTTAGCTCAGGAATGATATAGCGTTCGTTATTTTTTAATGTTTGACGACGAATATAATCAGCAGGGACTAAGTGTGAATTAGCACGGCTAACTTCAATGAAGAAGCCATGCACCTTGTTGTAGCCAATTTTTAAGGTGCTGATGCCTGTGCGTTCACGCTCGCGCTCTTCCAGTTTTTCAAGGATATCGGTTGCGCCTTGGCTAAGCGCACGCCATTCATCTAACTCACTATTATAGCCTGGGGCAATAACTCCCCCATCACGAATAAGTACCGGTGGTGTTTCAATGACTGCGCGTTCTAGGAGATCTTGCAGCGCTGGTAATTCTTGTGACTGTGCGATGATCTGGTTAATGCGTGGATCGCTGGCATCATTAAGTAGCTCATGCAGTGGTGCCAGCGCTTGTAATGCACTACGTAAACGCGTTAAGTCACGAGGTCTGGCTGTGCACAATGCAAGGCGCGCGATAACTCGCTCAATATCACCAATTTGTTTTAATGATTCGTGCAGTTCGCCACACAGTTGAGCATCGATGATCGCACTAATCGCATTTAGGCGTGAGTTAAGCTCATCTTTACTGCGCACAGGGGTATGAATTCGGCGTTTTAATAAACGAGACCCCATTGCTGTAGCTGTTTTATCAAGCACCTGTGCCAAGGTGTTTTCATAGCCTCCAGAGAGGTTAACCGTGAGTTCTAAGTTTTTACGGGTTGCAGCATCTAAGATCACTGCGTGTTCGTTTTGCTCAAGGGTAATGGCGCGAATATGTGGCAGAGCAATGCGTTGAGTGTCCTTTACATATTGCATTAAACAGCCCGCGGCAATCAGAGCGCAATGGGCTTTATCAACTCCAAAGCCAACTAGATCTTTGGTGCCAAATTGATCGCATAAGAGGTGTTGTGCGGTGTCTAAATCGAACTCCCATTCTGGGCGACGGCGAGCCCCTTTAATATGTTCGATTAAGTGAATATTGGCAAACGTTTCACTGTAAAGCAGTTCTGCTGGCGCGAGGCGTTGCAGTGTTGAGCTAAATGCTTCGTCAGTATTCACTTCAAGTACATTAAAACGGCCTGAGTTAATATCGAGGTAGGCAATGCCGTAAACACCGTGTTTATTTTGCCACACACTTGTGAGTAAGTTATCTTGGCGCTCTTGCAGTAAGGCTTCATCGGAAATAGTACCGGGTGTTACAATGCGCACGACTTTACGCTCTACCGGACCTTTGCTGGTTGCTGGGTCGCCTATTTGTTCGCAAATAGCAACCGATTCACCCATTTGTACAAGGCGTGCTAGGTAATTTTCTACTGCGTGATAAGGTACGCCGGCCATAGGAATAGGATCGCCACCGGCTTTACCGCGATGAGTTTGAGAAATATCAAGAAGTTGAGCTGCACGTTTAGCATCATCAAAAAAGAGTTCGTAAAAATCACCCATACGATAAAACAATAAAATATCGCGATGCTCGGCTTTTATTTTTAGATACTGCTGCATCATCGGTGTTTGTTGTTTTATAGTGTGTGGAGCATAAAGATCAAACGACATGTATTTACCCAAAGGCTGAATATGGAATTACATCAAGAGATTAAAACACTTGCTGCGAAATTAGGAGCTATTTTAACGGATAAACGCTTATGGATCACTACCGCTGAATCGTGCACGGGTGGGGGCGTGAGTTATGCGCTAACAGATACACCAGGAAGTTCTCATTATATTGACCGTGCTTTTGTTACATACAGCAACCAAGCAAAGCATGAATTAATTGGTGTGAGTAACGAGACCTTACAGAACTTTGGCGCTGTCAGTGAGCAAACTGTTTTAGAAATGGCGTCAGGTGCTGCGAAGGCTGCAAAGGCAGATATTGCGATTGCTATTTCGGGTATTGCGGGCCCCGGTGGGGCAACCCGGGATAAACCGGTTGGTTTGGTGTGGTTTTGCGTGCATTTTGCAGGAAAAAATTACTCAAGCAAACATGTTTTTACCGGTGATAGAGCCAGCGTTAGAGCTCAAGCTATTGTTTATTCAATAGAAAAAGTTATCGAGATAATAAAATCAGAAAATTAGCTTGATACTGTAATTTCATACAGTATACTGTCTGCATTAGCCGGATTTGGAGAACAGAATGAACGATAACAAACAAAAAGCGTTGGACGCTGCTTTATCACAAATTGAACGTCAATTTGGTAAAGGTTCAATTATGAAATTGGGCGACAACAAAGCCCTTGATATTGAAGCTATCTCAACAGGTTCACTGGGGATTGATATCGCATTAGGTATAGGTGGTTTACCAGCAGGACGTATCGTTGAAGTATACGGCCCTGAATCATCAGGTAAAACAACGCTAACGCTACAAGTTATCGCTGAAGCTCAGAAGCAAGGCAAAACGTGTGCATTCGTTGATGCTGAGCATGCTCTCGATCCTGTATACGCACAAAAGCTAGGTGTAAACATTGATGAGTTACTTGTTTCTCAGCCTGATACTGGTGAGCAAGCATTAGAAATCTGTGACATGCTTGTTCGTTCAAGTGCGGTTGACGTGGTTATTGTTGACTCGGTTGCTGCATTAACACCAAAGGCTGAAATTGAAGGCGACATGGGTGACTCACACATGGGTCTTCAAGCTCGTTTAATGTCGCAAGCCCTTCGTAAATTAACGGGTAATATTAAGCGCTCGAACACCTTGTGTATTTTCATCAACCAAATCCGTATGAAAATAGGTGTCATGTTTGGTAACCCAGAAACAACAACGGGTGGTAACGCACTTAAATTCTACGCATCGGTACGTATTGATATTCGTCGTATTGGTTCGGTGAAAGAGGGTGATGAAGTTGTGGGTAACGAAACCCGCGTTAAAATTGTTAAAAACAAAGTTGCACCGCCGTTTAAACAAGCTGAGTTCATCATTATGTATGGTGAAGGTATCTCTAAACACGGTGAATTAATTGACTTAGGTGTTAAACATAAGATTGTTGAAAAGTCAGGTGCTTGGTATAGCTACAACGGTAATAAAGTAGGCCAAGGTAAAGCAAATTCAATTAAGTTCTTAAAAGACAACCCAGAGATCGCAGATGAGATTGAAGGTAAGTTACGTGAAATGCTATTACTTCAAGCAACTATTAAGCCTGAAGACGGTGTAGATGTTGGCTTGATAGCTGAAGACGAGCTATAAAACACCTTTACAGTGTATCGTTAAGCGTGATTTGACCCGCCCTTAACACAAAAAGACCGCTACTTAGTTAGCGGTTTTTTTATGGGTGAATAATAGTCGCACTGAGCCGTTTTTATAGATGAAAAGTTGCGCTGGGTGTAGCGGCGATTTACAGGGGCGGGCCTATACCAGTTCACTTAATTAATACCATTTTGCAAAAATACTTAATCATTTTGAGTGATTAAACCAGTCGCTATCTACGTTAAAAATTTCTGATTTAGAATCACTAAATCACTAAATAACTAAATAACTAAATAACTAAATTTTTGCCTTGTTATCAACGCGGTTTTACTGCCTCAAAATAGACCACTTAATTAAGCGGAATGCTATAAGTGAACAATTTAAGGGATTAAGGTCAGGGGATATAAGGGATTCAATCTGTCAACGCGGGATAAACCAGCTGCAACGAGTCGATACATAAAAGCCGCACAGTGTGCGGCTTTTAAATTCTTAAAGTTTAGAGCTTATCGTTTCAAACTTGGCACTCATTAAAGCTGCCAGTTGAATGAAACAGCATAGCTACGTGGCGCACCATAGTAACCTTGTGCCCAGAATAGGCTATGAAGGTACTTTTCGTTGGTGACGTTATTAATATTTAAGTTAACACTAACATTGTCGTTAATATCGTAAGTGGCCATTAAGCTTAATAAACCATAGGCATCTTGCTGAGTGGTTATTTGCGGTGCATTAGTATCAGCATCGCGAACCTGTACGCGCTGCGTATCGTCTTGCCATTGATAATTTAGGCCAAAGGTTAAGCCATCAACTTCAGGCACTTTGTGAGTTAGCGCAAGTTTAAATTGATTCTCTGGCGTGTAGTCTTTTACCAGCTCATCACCATCGATGTTTAAGTTGCTATAGCTAAAGCTTGCACTCAATGTTTCATTGATTTGACCGCTAAGTTCTAGTTCAAAACCATCGCTATTAATGCCGTCTGCGCCATAGTAGCGTGTATCATCCGGTAAGGATCCTGGTACTGCTACAGCAAGACCCACTTGCTCTGCATCAAAGTAGGCAACAGTGACAAACAGGTTGTCATCAAGTAATTGTGCTTTTAAACCCACTTCACTACTTTTACCAGTAATAGGGTTGAGATAGTCACCATTTATGTCACGCTCAGTTTGCGGCACAAATGTTTCTGTGTAGCTTGCATAAGTTGAAAAGCGCTCGTTGATATCATAAACAACACCGTAGTAGGGCACGGTTTGATCGCTGTCTTTATCTTTCGCTTTCCCGTATGACTCACCTTCAGTTTCCCAATTTACTTGGCTGACACCTGCTAAGAAGCTAAGTGAATCGGTGGCTCTAATGCGTGTTGAAATATAAGCTGAACGTTGACGGCTAGTCAGATCTGCTCCTGTTAAACCATCAGTGAGTGTTGGAATTGGCGCAACTCCGTCCCAACCACCCAGTTCAGGCATTTTAGGGAAACCATTGCCTGTGGTGCGGTCATAAAGAGATTTATCATTATAATCCATGTCTGCTTGGTTAACACCAAACGATAGGTCATGCTCCATACCAAATAAATTAAATTTACCCGTTGCATAGATATCTAAAATGTCGTGCTTATCTTTATGATCGTATTCACTTGCGTAACCTGTTAAGCCTAAACCTGTTTCTCTATCAGGCGTGCCATAAACATAGAAAAGCTCAGAGTCTTGCTCATTTTCTAAGTGTGCATAGCTGGCTTTTAAAAACCAAGTATTAGTGATTGCTTGCTCAATGGATAAAAATAACTGCTCGGTGGTGTTGTTCCAGTATGACCAATCGGATGCAGTGCTAGTTGATACATCGAAGTTAGTCGCAGTACCATCGCTATAATAAAGTGGTAACGCACCCCAAAGAGGGCTGTCTGCGTCTTTATTTTGTTTAACATAGTTAGCTGTTACGACTGTGCTGTTAGTCAGTTGGCCTTCATATGCTAAGTAATAAATTGTTTTATCTTGCTCGTAGCGATCAAGATAAGAGTCTGTTTTATGCTTTGTAAATACGGCACGCACAGCGTGGTTATCGTTGATCGCCGTTGATGCGTCAAGTTCAAGACGTTTATTATCCCATGAGCCATATGACACTGATGCATTGACCTGTGTTTGATATGTTGGGCGTTTTAATACCATGTTGACCGTTGCCGATGGATTACCAGCACCAGTCATTAAGCCATTAGCACCACGAACAATTTCGACACTATCGTATATAGAGGTATCAAGTGTGCCTTGAATAGAGCCATTATCTTGGGGTAAACCCATGCCATTAACTTGAAAGTTGGTAATTTCAAAGCCGCGAGCTTTAAAGTAGGTGCGATCGGTTTCAATTTGCTCAACAGTCACACCCGGAGTGCTTTCAAGTACTGAGTTTAAATCATCAAGTGAAAAGTCATCCATCAACGCACGAGAAACAACAGAGATAGACTGAGGTGTTTCTTTTATGGTTAAGCCCAATTTGGTCGCTGATTGAGCTTGTTCGGTAATATAGTTTTTGTGATGTTGACCGTAGACAGCAATTTTTTCGATCGCAGGTTCTTCTTTTGGTTGTTCTGCTAAAGCGTAGCCACTAAGAAGAGCTGAAGTCACTATGCTTAATTGTGACAAGCGCAAAAATTTAGTTGATGACATGCAAATTTCCAAATAGTTCAATGATGATTCAAATTAATGCGTAATTTAATCTAAATGAAAATGATTTGCAATTTGCTTTTGGGGGCTTTAATAAAAAAAGCGGCCGGAGCCGCTCAGGAAGTAAAACTATTTTTATACTTAAAAAACGTATTTTGCAGAAAATTGAAGGCGGTCCATATCACCATCAGCGCCACTTTCTAATTCTCGTTCAGCGTGTTTCAGTTCAACACCAAATGTGAGTTTCTTTACTGGCGAGTATAAAATATTCGCGCTGTAGCTTTGACTTGTTTTAGTCGGATCACCCGAAATAGCTAACAGATCTGTGTTGTTATCTGCTGAGAAAAATGAATAAAGGAAAGTTGAACGCCACTGACTATTCCAGTGTTGTTGATAACCAATGAAGCCTGAAGTTGAGTCGATGGCATCTAGTTCATCACCATTAAGTACTGCACCATGTGCTACGTTTAAACCAACATATCGACCTAAGCCTGAACCTTGTGTCAGCATGAATTTGAGGTTGTTTTGACCAAAATTAACTTTACCCGATGCACTAATACCAAAGGATGTTTCGTCTGCATCGACGCCATTCTTTTTATAGGTTAGTTGACGCGCTAAACCTGTAAAGACTAATTCACCCCAGTCTGCTTTATGAGCATAACGCGCGGTAAAATCAGGTAAAGATGCATCATCCGTTGCAACGCGTGCGCCACCTTGGGTCGTAATTGTACTTTCTGGGTTTTCAACAGAGAACGACCAGTTGCCCGTTGAGTAACGAATTTGTGATTGGCGGGCAAAAACGGTCCCTTCTGCAGGGCCTACGAAGTCTAGCGTTTCTGGCAGTGCGCCTACGTTTTGAAAGTTTGACCACGCTTGACCAAATAACCAGCCATCATACGTGATAAAAGCTTGGCGAATACGCGGAGCATAGGAGTTGGTAACACGTTCATTACCACCCGGTGCGGAGGCTAAAAAGTCAATTTCGATTTTAGTGTTAACAGTTTTACCATTGTCTAACTTTGTTGCAGTGCCAAAATTAAAACGCGATTGGCGGGCATGCATATCAAAGACTGCATCGCTGTCAACGTCAGGTCCCACGGGAGTTGTACTCGGTACATAAAAATCACGACCAATGCTGGTACCATCTGGAACACCTGATGAATAGTCACTCCACATCGCATCTAGCTTTACATAACCGCCATAAGTGATATCGGTATTACCTAAAGTGGCAGCACTTGCAGTGCCTGTTAGTGCGCATAACACGGCCGATGCCGTGAGGGTCTTTAAAGCGGTTATTTTTGTTGTTGTCATAATGTCTATTCCTGTTGAAGCTATTTGTGTGTTGTTGTATCACTGTTGTTTAAGAAATGACTTCTCTCAATTATCTATTGGTCTATTAGACTAAGGTGTTACATAGCGATAAATCGCTTACATCAACATATTGGAGTAGATTATAGGTGGCTATTACGAAGTTTTTAGCTATTTGGCGAGATATACAACTAAGGTCTAATACTTTAAGGGGCGTTGCTGAGTGATCCTTGAAGCAGGCCGAAGGCAAGTAATTAAAATGGAGACGACAACAATGTCACAAAGTATCTATCCAGTTCCCGCGCATATCAAGAATGCCGCATTAGTTGATAACGATAAATATAATACACTGTACAAGCAATCTATCGATGACCCTGAAGGATTTTGGCGAGAGCATGGTAAGCGTCTTGATTGGTCAACTCCTTATACTAAAGTTAAAAACACATCATTTGACAAAGGCCATATCAATATTCGTTGGTTTGAAGATGGCCAACTTAATGCCTCATATAACTGTATCGACCGTCATCTCGCTGCTAATGCAAACAAAACAGCCCTTATCTGGGAAGGAGACAACCCAGAGCAAAGCGAAAATATTACCTACCAACAATTGCACGATGAAGTTGCAAAATTAGCAAATGGTCTTAAAAAGCTGGGTGTTGCAAAAGGTGACCGCGTAGCGATTTATATGCCAATGACTCCGCAGGCTGTTTATGCCATGCAAGCGTGTGCTCGTATTGGCGCGATTCACTCTGTTGTGTTTGGTGGTTTTTCTCCATCAGCAATCGCTGACCGTATTAATGACTCAGGTGCAAAAGTCGTGATCACATCTGATGAAGGTCGTCGCGCTGGTAACTGCGTGCCATTAAAAGCAAATGTTGATGAAGCGGTATCACAAGATTCAGTAACCACAGTTGAGCATGTGATTGTTCACCAGTTAACTGGCGGTGAAGTAGAGTGGAACAGCCACGACGTATGGTGGCATGATTTAGTGGCAGATTTACCGGCAGAATGTGAACCAGAGCCAATGAATGCTGAAGATCCACTTTTCATTCTTTATACATCGGGCTCTACTGGTCAGCCTAAGGGGGTTGTTCACACCACGGGTGGCTACCTTGTTTACGCATCAATGACCCATGAATATGTATTTGATTTAAAAGAAGACGATATTTTCTGGTGTAGTGCAGATGTTGGTTGGATCACGGGTCACAGTTATATTGCGTATGGCCCATTAGTTAACGGCTGTACACAAGTGGTATTTGAAGGTGTACCCACTTACCCAACTGCAGGTCGTATGGGTGAAGTAATCGACAAACACAATGTCACTATTCTTTACACTGCACCAACCGCTATTCGCGCGTTGATGGCAAAAGGTGATGAGCCAACAGCGACATCAAAACGCACAAGTCTGCGTATTATGGGCTCTGTGGGTGAACCTATTAACCCAGAAGCATGGGCATGGTACTACGAGCATATCGGTAATGAGAATTGCCCAATTGTTGATACTTGGTGGCAAACAGAAACGGGTGGCATCATGATCACACCATTGCCGGGTGCAACAGACATGAAGCCTGGTTCTGCAACTCGTCCATTCTTTGGTATTGCACCTGCGCTTTATGATGCAGAAGGCAATACACTTGAAGGTGCGGTTGACGGTAACTTGGTTATTTTAGATAGCTGGCCTTCACAAGCACGTACCGTGTATGGTGACCATGAGCGTTTTGAACAAACTTACTTCTCTGCTTACCCTGGTGTTTATTTCACGGGGGATGGTTGTCGCCGTGATGAAGATGGTTATTACTGGATCACTGGGCGTGTTGATGACGTACTGAATGTATCGGGCCATCGCTTAGGTACGGCTGAAATTGAAAGTGCCTTAGTTGCTCATGAAGCCGTTGCTGAGGCTGCCGTGGTGGGTTACCCGCACGACATCAAAGGCCAAGGTATTTACGTGTATATCACGCCAAATGAAGGCGTCACAGTGAGCGATGAATTAACCGCAGAAGTGCGTAACTGGGTTCGTAAAGAGCTAAGTCCTATTGCATCACCAGATATGATTCAATGGTCGCCAGGTTTACCAAAAACACGTTCAGGTAAGATTATGCGTCGAATTTTACGTAAAATTGCCGCTAATGAGCACCAACAGTTAGGTGATACTTCAACACTGGCCGATCCGAGTGTGGTTGATGAGCTAATCGAGAATAGATTAAATCGTTAAAAACGCGTTAAAAACTTGATTAGAAGTTGATTCTAAACGTAGTATATCGGCTGTCACTTAGAAATAGGTGTCAGCCGAATTTATTAGGAGTGAACCATGAGTCAGTTTTTAATAGCGGATGATCATCCGTTATTTCGTGAAGCGCTGAAAGGGGCATTGAGTACTAAGTTTACGGATTTGGAAGTATTTGAATCGGAAAACTTCGATACCACATTGCAAGTGCTAAGCGAACAAGAAGATCTTGATATCTTACTACTAGACCTTCACATGCCAGGAAATGGCGATTTATACGGCCTTATTCGTATTCGCGAAGATTACCCAAGCTTACCGATTGCAGTTGTGTCGGGGAGTGAAGACATAAATATTGTGTCGAAAGTAATGGGATACGGTGCGATGGGATTTATTCCTAAATCATCATCATCGGATGATATCGCAATGGCGATTAATCATATTCTAGAAGGCGATGTGTGGTTACCAGCAGAGCTTAAAGATAAAGTAGCAGCCGTTGATGGCGAAGACAAAGAAATTGCAGCTCAGGTGGCATCACTAACCCCACAACAATACAAAGTGCTGCAGTACCTGCATGAAGGTTTGTTAAATAAGCAAATCGCTTATGAGTTACATATCTCTGAAGCGACAGTAAAAGCACATATTACGGCCATTTTCAGAAAACTTGGCGTATACAACCGTACTCAAGCCGTGCTTATTGCCTCAAAACTTCAACTTGATCCTATTGAATCGAACTAGTCATTAGATAATAAAAATAATAAAGAGGCGAGCAGCCTCTTCATTCATTACTTAAGCAAACACCACGGTTCGATTACCGTTTATAAACAGTTTATGTTCAGAGGCCAACTGTAAGGCTTTGCAAAATACTGTTTTTTCAACATCTTTACCCATTTTTGCCATCATCTCTGCGGTATCCGCATGGCTAACATGCGTCACATCTTGCAAAATAATTGGCCCTTCATCGAGTTCGTTATTAACAAAATGAGCGGTTGCACCAATGATTTTTACCCCACGTTCAAAGGCTTGGTGGTAGGGTTTTGCACCAATAAAGGCAGGTAAAAATGAATGGTGAATATTAATAATTTTACCTTCAAAGCGCGCCACAAACTCAGGGCTTAAAATACGCATGTATTTGGCAAGGCCGATAATATCAGGCTGGTAGCTGGCAATTAAATCACCCACTTTTTGGTCATGCTCAGCACGGCTTAAGCCTTCGTGTGAAACAACATGAAACGGCACGCCAAAACCTGCTGCCAATGGCGCTAAATCTGCATAGTTGGCAATCACGGCCAGTACTTCGATGTTTAAGGCTTTTTCGAATTGCTTAAGTAATACACCACCTAAACAATGTGCTTCTTTTGTGGCTAATAAGACGACTTTGGTTTTTTCGCTGCTGTGTAAGGCAAGCTCTGCGCCATCAGGAAGTAGCTTAGCAAGACTTGGTAAAAAGTCATCTGAAATAACCCCGCTTAATTCGGTGCGCATGAAAAAGCGTTGGGCATCTTTGTCTACAAATTCGTTATTACGGGTAATATTCAAATTATGTTGATGACAAAGACCGGTGATCTTGGCAATTAGACCCACATCATCATCGCATTGTGTTGTTAAAATCGTGTTCATAGTCCTCATTCTAATCCCATTTGTGTGAACGTTATTATTTGCTAATTTTTTAGCGCTGCATAGCGCAATTTCGACTATCTAATAATTAATTTTAAACAGACTGGTCTGGCTTTATAACAGTCCAAGCGCTGAAACTGTTGATATTACATGTAATGGTGTTGAGGTTTAACCCGATGAGCCAACAACACCTTGTTGTGAATGAAGTGCACGCATCTTATGTGATACGTGAACACACCCGACAGAGCGTCGTTTTTAAGCAACGTAACTCGGTGAGGGTGAAAATAGCGAGGATAGAGCATGATGCTATAACTTAAACTATAAAATGATGTTTGAGCGAATGGGAGCTGACCCTCGCCAATAGAAAAATACGCGAAACGACCATCGCTTTACTCTTACTAAGTGTTTATTGTATAAACAATGAACGCTTTTATGTTGTTAAAGCAGAGACAAGGATTGGGTATGGATGAAGGTATTGCGTTATTAATATTGCTTGTTTTAGTGGTATTCGGCGGTTCTGTTGCAGGAATAATTGCTTCATTTCAGCTGTCTGTTTTAAAAAAAGAAGTCGCGTTATTAAGAGAGAAGCTTGCTGATCCAAGGCCCGATAAGCCGCAAACGGATACTGAATTTCAACAGCATGTACCAAAAACCTCATCACAATCAACAAACACAGCTTCGCATTCAACAATAACAGCAACGATTGATTCGTTGCACGTTGAGCCAATGCTCTCTGCAGCACGGCAGCCTCAGGGGGCGTCTCATGAGCCAATACTTACCCAAGAGAAAGCCGCTCCGTTTGAGTTTATCACTTCCCTTATTACAGTGTTTAAAACTAATTGGCTGACGTGGGTTGGGGCTATTGCTCTTGCTTTTGGCGGAATCTTTTTAGCCCGTTACTCGCTAGAAGCAGGGCTCTTGTCAGAAACGATGCGATTAACCTTGGGCGCTGTTTTTGGGGTAAGTTTAATTGTGGCAGCAGAGTACTTGCATCGTAAAGGAGTAGTGTTTGAAGGCTTTAATAACTATATACCGGCAGCGCTTGCCAGTGGCGGCTTTATCAGTTGTTTTGCTTTAACATTACTTGCTTATACCCACTATGCATTATTAGCGCCTTTGCCTGCCTTCACTATTTTGACATTGGTGTCGTTGGTTGCAAGTTGGATGGCATTGCGCTTTGGTCCTCTGCTTGCGGCTATTGGTATTATTGGTGCTTACAGTGTGCCGGTCTGGGTGAATACAGGGAGTAACGACTTTGTTGGTTTGTTGACCTATGTTGGCTTTGTGAGTGTTTCGGCCTCTTTGGTGGCTCATTATGTGAAACGTCAGTGGCTTTGGTATTTGCTCTGGACTGGACACCTTGGTTGGTATTGGTTAGTGGCAGTAAGCGCTTCACATAATATTCTGTGGTTTATTAACGTATACGCTGTGTTCAGTATCTTGCTACTGATTGCGATTGTGCGTTTGGGTCTCAAGTTTAGTCAAATAGAACACCGTCCTCAGCGTTTCATAAAGCAGCTTAAGCAACTACCCGATAATCCATTGCTTATAGCGATTTTAGTGCCGCTTGTTTTTTTGATGTTTAGCAATAATGCGTTACTCACTTGGCAACTTAGTAGTCTGTTAATGGTCAGTGTGCTGTTGTTTTTAGTGCTTAAAAACAGCGCGTGGGATAGTTGGTTAGCGATTGCAGTCGGCTGTGTTGTGCTGTTATTAATTAGCCAGCGTAATAGCGTTGATTTTACCGAGCAGCTTTTTGTGTTTAGGCAAAACTACGGAGTCGGGCTGTTTTTTATCGCGCTGTTTATTAGTTATGGTTTGCTGTTCGCACGCAAATATCCACAGCGGTTAGGATTCTCGCTGATAGCTTCGCTGTCGAGCTTTGTGATTATTGGTTGCTTGTATGTTATTACGCCTAATAATGCGCTTACAGATGCTTATCCGCTCTGGTGTACGGTGTTATTGGGGGTCAGTGCACTGTTATTTAAATTAGCGGTGCGTAACAAGCAGCCCTTACAGGTTTTTTGTTTTTGGTTAGGTGGCAATGGCAACATCAGCTTAGCGCTCACAATGTTGCTTGAAGGAAGTAGTTTGACGCTTGCATTAGCTATGCAGGTTGTATTAATTAGCTTTTATATTAATAAGCATGCACTGCGTTTACCAATGTGGCCATTAAAAGCGTTAATAGCGTGTTTGTTGGTACGCTTAAGCTTAGCACCTTGGACACCAAGTTACAGTGATGCAGTATTGCTTGGCGTTCATTGGAGTATTGTTGTCTATCCTTTGTGTGCTGGGTTATTTTATTGGGCTGCAAGGTTTTGGCAACAGCAGCCATTGAGGGTTTGGTTAGAAGGCGCAGGCTTACACTGTATTGCTTTATTTGTTACCACAGAGACCAGTTATCAATTGGTTGGGCATTATCCTGACTTTTATAACCTGTCAGTGTACGAGCACATCTTGCTTTCGTGTAATTGGGGGGTATTAGGGTGTGTATATTTACTGCGTGCTCGGTATACGCAGCAAATGGTAAAACTTTACCAACTAGCGGGGTTAGGATTACTGGCACTTGCAGGGTTACTCGCTGCTACTTTATTCATGGAGTTAAATCCTTTCTTTGCACAGATACGCATTGGTCAAATGCCTGTTTTTAACTGGTTACTGCTTGTGTGGTTAGTGCCGGCATTAATATGTGTATGGGCAGGTCAATTAACTAGGTCTATTAATTCCCGTTTACTGAAGCCATTTTATATTTTAGCGGGTGCTTTCACCGCACTGTATATTAATGCAGAAATACGCCATAACTGGCAAGGTGAGTTTATTAACTTAGCGCAGCCTACCTCAGATGCTGAGCTTTATAGCTATTCATTAGTGTGGTTGATCATAGGTGCTTTAGTGGTAGTGATGGGTCATTTAAAGTCATTGGCTACGGTGCAAAAGCTAGGGCTTGGTTTATTAGCGCTGGTGGTATTAAAGGTATTTTTGATTGATATGGCAAATTTAACAGGGTTGTTAAGAGCCGTCTCGTTTATAGGACTGGGATTATCTTTGGTGGCACTGAGCTGGTTATTTCAAAAGTTTAAGGCAAAGCCCGTTGCTTTGCCTTAATAATGGGGGTATTTAAGTGCTGTGATTAAGCAGCGCTTTTAATTTTGCCGGTTTCACTGGTTTGCTCAAGTAGTGAATATTATCGGCTTTGGTTTGCTGTTTTAGGGCTTCGTCACGCACTGCGGTAATTAAAATGGCAGGAACAGGACTTTGCCAAATCTCTCGAAGTGTTTTTATTAAGGTAATGCCGTCGCAATCATGGCCAAGCTGATAATCCATTAGAATCACGTCGGGTGCGCGATGTTCTTTGGCATACGCAAGTACGGTGTCGACATTTTCAAATAGCTTATAATTTGCTTGCCATTTTTGTAATAAACTTGCCATTGCATGCAGGTTTTCGGGGTCATCATCAACAGCCACAATATTCATGGCTGTACGATTCTCAACGCCTTTTTTCGGTGTCTCTTTTTGTTGTATAAATTGACTGTCTCCGTAGGGCACTTCAATACTAAAGCGACTTCCTTTGCCGGGTGTTGAGCTTACATCGAGACGCAAAGACAAAAGGTCGACCATTCTTTTTACAACCCCAAGACCTAGGCCAACACCTTTATTATCGCCCGCTTCAATGCGGTAAAAGTCATTAAAGATTTTCGCTTGTTCTAGCTCTGAAATGCCAGGGCCGGTATCCCATACCTCGATTCTTAAATGATGTTTTCGTTTGCGACACGCAATCAAAACTTGGCCGCTATTAGTGTATTTAACAGCATTTGAAACAAGATTTTGAACAATACGACGTAAGTAAGTGATATCGCTATGTACAATAACACCGGTTGATCGCACTTTAAGTTTAAGGCCTTTTTCGCTCGACATGATGGCGTATTCATTTTTCAACGGGGCTAAAATGTCATCAATGCTAAAGTGGCGAGGTGTTGGGGTCATTGCGCCTTGTTCTAACTTGGCTATTTCAAGCAGTGCCGACATTAAGTGGACAGTTGAATCGAGGCTTGCCCCCAGTTTTTCAAAGTTATTTAAATTGTTACTTGAAAGCGTCTTATCATCAATTGCCGCCAAGTACAGGCGGGCAGCATTTAGCGGTTGAAGTATGTCGTGACTTGCGAGTGCTAAAAATCGGGTTTTACTGTCGTTAGCTTGCTCGGCCTCTTTTTTAGCTAAAGTAAGTGCTTGCTCAGTTTGTACTCGGCTGTCTATTTGTGCTTGTAGATCTCTATTGATTGTTCGGATTTCTTGCGTGCGTGCTTCAATCCGATTTTCAAGATCCATATTCACTTCTTCAAGGGCATTTTGTGTTTCGATATGCGCTGTAATATCAGAGAAGCTGGTCACAAAGCCGCCATCAGGTAATGGGTTACCTATCATTTCAAATACTTGGCCATTTCGGCGATGACGAATAAAGTGATGTGGACTGCCATTTTTAAGGTGTTGTACACGTTTTTCTACGTGTCGTTCTATTTCACCGGGGCCGCATTCACCGCGTTCGGCGTTGTAGCGAATCACTTCTTCAATGGCTTGACCCACTTCTAAGAACCCTTCGGGGTAGTTAAACATTTCGGCATAACGCTTGTTCCACGCCACTAAATTGAGTTCTTTGTCGACAACCGAAATACCATGGCTGAGGTTTTCAAGTGATGTGAATAATAAGTTTTGATTAAATTGCAGAGCTTGTGTTGTTTCGTCAAAGAAGTTTACCACTTCTTCAAAGGCCATTCGTTTACCAGAAGCGACAGTATGAATAAGCGCTTGCGCCGATGACGCGCCCAATACACCCGTTAAAGCGCGTTCGCAATAGGCGATAAATTCAGGGGCAGGGTGGGCATTATTATCATCTAGCTTGTGCGTTAAAGCGAAATGCGCCAGTACTTGCTGACTGCGTTGAATACCTAAAAAGGTCTGTAGCAGTACTTTAAAGTCGTACACAGTGGCCTTTACATTTTTATTTAAACGCCGTGCAAACACCGCTTGTTCTTTGGGGTTAACAAATGCAGCCGCTTGAATTTTATCAATTAAACGCTCATCAGCCCCTAACGAGAAACTTATATAGCAACCAATATTGGCAAACAACGCAATGAGTGTTCCGCGCGTAATAAGGGTTTGTTGTAGTTCTGCATTTAGGCTATTACCGGCATCTAAAATCGGTAACATGAGGAATAACACCCAACATATAAAGCCTGCAAGTAACCCTGCATATACCCCGTAAGCATGACCTTTACGCCAATATAAGCCACCGACAATGGCAGGGAGTAGTTGAGATACAAGCGAAAATGCAACTAAGCCCATACTGGCGAGGGCTTTGCCATGGCCAAACCATTGTTGATAAAAATAAGACAGGATCAGAATACCGGCAATAGTAAAACGTCTCACCAGTAATATTTGTGATTTGTAGCTACTGGTGATGAGGTTACGTTTAAATTTGCGACGCAACATTAATGGCAACACCACATCATTTGAGATCATAGTACTGAGTGTGAGCGTCGCGACGACAATCATCGCGGTGGCTGCCGATAATCCACCGATAAATACAAAGGTGGTTAAAAACGCATTTTCGTGCATTAAAGGCAGGGCTAACACAAAGCTGTCGGGTGAAAAACCACTGCCGATACCAGGGTGGATTGCTGCTGTGGCAATAGGGAAAATCATTGCAGCGGTAAGCAATAAATAAAGCGGAAAAGCCCAGCGGGCGGTATAAAGATGGCGTTTATCTTGGTTATCAACAACGGTTACATGGAATTGTCTTGGTAAACAGATTATTGCCGCCGCGGCCATTAACGATTGACCGATAAAATTAAAGCTAAAAAAGTCAAAATTATGCCAGTGCTGCCACAGTGACCCAGTTAACTGCTCGCTTTGTACGCTGTTTAAGTTAAATAACGTGTATAAGGCAAGCCCAGCCACTGCAGCTAAAGCTAATAGTTTCACCATCGATTCGAACGCAACAGCCAGCATTAACCCAGAGCGATATTCAGTAACATCGACCTTACGGGTCCCAAAAAATATTGCAAACATGGCCATAATTAGCGTCGCTGACAACGCTAACATTGACCCTGAGATACGGTTGTCGTTTTGTAATAATAAAAAGCTACTACTAAGGGCTTTTAATTGCAGCGCGATATAAGGAATGGTCGCCAACAGTGCAATAACTGTGACCATGATTGCTGTTGTTTGTCTTTTTCCATACCGAGCAGAAATAAAATCGGCAATGGTCGTAATATTTTGTTTTTTACTAACAAGTACCAGTTTTCGTAAAAAGCCTTGGCCAAAGAAAAATAACAGCGCAGGACCAATTAAAATAGGAAGGTAATTCCAACTGCTGGTGGCGGCAGTACCGACTGAGCCATAGTAAGTCCACGATGTACAGTAAATCCCTAATGAAAACGAATAAACAAAAGGGTGATGGCTAATGCGTTTAGCCAGAGGCGTGGTTTTATCTCCCCAGTTTGCTAACCAAAACAATACACCAATGTAGGCAAGAGCAACAAAAATAAGCGCAGCAGTCATGTTCAAATTCAGTCATTATTGTAATACCACTACCTTACCAGAATTAAAGCTGATTTCGATGTGTTGATTTTGATTTGTTAAAAATCAATTTTTACAAGTTTATGATATTTAATGCTTAATTTTATTTTGGCCTTTTTATTAGACTAATGTCGCAGATCATTCGTTTTTACTATTTTGGTTATTTCTCTCATTTATATTTGTAGGTTAACTTATTGTTAAGTATGGTTTTTTACTATTGATTAACAAAAGGCGCTTTACAGTTTACGTAAACGTAAACTGACTGTTACGACTATGGTCTCAATTCCATAATGCCGAACCGTTGCTAACTTAGTTAATGACAACTAATACCACTCATTACTTTTAAGTGATGCATAAGGGGATAAAAATGGCTTTTAAAGATGAAGAACAAGCAAAAGCTTACTGGGCGGAAAACATTTCGCTGCTATTTAAACTGTTAGCAGTGTGGTTTATCGTTTCATTTGGTTTTGGCATTTTATTGGTAGATGTACTGAATGAAGTACGTTTTTTTGGGTTTAAACTCGGCTTCTGGTTCTCCCAGCAAGGCGCAATTTACACCTTTGTAGCTTTGATTTTTGTGTACGTTTTCAAAATGAATACGTTAGATAAAAAATATGGCGTAGACGAATAGGAGCTAAGCAATGGATGTTCAAACACTCACGTTTATTATCGTCGGTTTAAGCTTCGCGCTTTATATCGGCATCGCAATTTGGGCTCGTGCAGGGTCTACTAATGAATTCTATGTTGCAGGTGGTGGCGTTCCTCCTCTTGCAAATGGTATGGCAACAGCAGCTGACTGGATGAGTGCAGCATCGTTTATCTCAATGGCGGGTATTATCTCGTTTGCGGGTTACGATGGGGGTGTTTACCTCATGGGCTGGACGGGTGGTTACGTATTACTGGCGCTGTGTTTAGCACCTTACTTACGTAAGTTTGGTAAGTTCACTGTCCCTGATTTCATTGGTGACCGTTATTACTCACAAACAGCACGTGTGGTTGCAATTTTATGTGCAATCTTTATCTGTTTCACGTACATCGCGGGTCAAATGCGGGGTGTTGGTGTTGTATTCTCTCGCTTCTTAGAAGTGGATATTGAGACCGGTGTTTACATTGGTATGGTGATTGTATTCTTCTATGCTGTTCTTGGCGGCATGAAGGGCATTACTTACACGCAAGTTGCGCAATACTGCGTACTGGTATTTGCTTACCTTGTTCCAGCAATCTTCATTTCAATGATGATGACAGGTCACTTTTTCCCACAAACTGGTTTTGGTGCCACGCTTGCAGATGGTTCTGGTCAATACGTGCTTGATAAATTAGATGGACTGAGTACCGAACTCGGTTTTGCGCAGTACACCGAAGGCTCTAAGAGTATGATCGATGTATTCGCAATCACGGGTGCGCTTATGGTGGGTACTGCGGGTCTACCTCATGTTATCGTACGTTTCTTCACGGTTCCACGTGTTAAAGACACGCGTATCTCTGCGGCATGGACATTAGTATTTATTGCTATCGTTTATACAACTGCACCTGCTGTTGCGTCGTTTGCACGTGTAAACATGATTGATACTATTAACGGTAAAGATGGTAACGGTACAGAGTATGCTGAAGCACCTGCATGGGTTAAAAATTGGGAAAGAACAGGCCTAATCACCTTTAACGATAAAAATGGTGATGGCAAAATGTTCTACTCAGCTGGCAAGATTGATGATCCAAATAGCGCCAACGAAGTGAATGTTGACCGCGACATCATGGTACTTGCTAACCCAGAGATTGCCGACTTACCAGCATGGGTAGTAGCCCTTGTTGCAGCAGGTGGTATTGCGGCAGCACTGTCAACCACTGCGGGTTTGTTATTGGTTATTTCGACCTCGGTATCGCATGACTTGTTAAAACGTACCTTGAAACCAGATATTAGTGATAAGCAAGAACTACTTGCAGCGCGACTTGCTGCGATGGTCGCCATTGTTATCTCAGCGTACTTTGGTATTAACCCGCCTGGATTCGTGGCGTCGGTGGTGGCATTTGCATTCGGTTTAGCGGCTGCAAGTTTCTTCCCGGCGATTATCATGGGTATCTTCTCTAAGAAGATGAACAAAGAAGGTGCGATCGCAGGTATGGTTACAGGTATTACATTCACCGCGGCGTACATTATTTACTTCAAGTTTGTTAGCCCTGAATTAAATGGCCCAGCTAACTGGTTATTTGGTATTTCACCTGAGGGGATTGGTTTAGTGGGTATGATTATTAACTTTGCAGTAGCAGGTATCGTACTTAAACTAACAGCTGAAACACCTGTTGAAATTCAAGAAATGGTGGAAGGCATTCGTAACCCTAAAGGGTCAAGTGCAGCGCACGCGCACTAACAAACCGGTATTAAAAGAACACACTTTTGATAAACCCAAAGCCCGACTTAAGTCGGGCTTTTTATTTTTTTAAAACAGGGGTAGTGTAGTTATTAGCCTCACTTAATTTCGAGAATAGCTATGAATGCAGAGCAACAGGAAGTCGCCCAATTTGTAATTAATCAAACCCCGTTTAATCAGCTCGATTCGGCGGCAAGCGAGTATTTTGTTAATCACCTCGATATTATTTACCTCACACGAGAAAACCAAAATAAATGGTTATGCTCTGACAATCCGAGATTATTTCTAATTCGCTCAGGAGATTATGACTTAGTCGATGCAAAAGGGGATGTGATCACGAAGCTCTCTGCAGGGGATTATTTTGGCTTTCCCTCTTTGCTAACGGGGGAGGCTATTCAAAATAGTCTCTCGGTGCAAAAAGAAGGCATTGTTTATATGCTGGACCAAGCGTCTTTTGATTATTTACGCCGCGAGTACAAAGTGTTTGAGCAATACTTTGTCCGTGCTCATAAGAATCGTTTGTTGTCATCGCATTATAAGAGTCAAAACGACAGTTGGTCTGAGAAGAAAATAGCAGAGTTAATGAACCGCAAAGCGGTAACTCTTTCGCCTGATGCGAGTATTCGCCAAACAGCCAAAAAAATGAAGCAGCAGGGTGTTTCATCAATAATGTTGACTGAGAACGAGCGCTTAGTAGGGGTGGTAACAGACCGAGATCTTCGTAATCGCGTGCTTGCTGATGAGGTTGACCCACACGAGTCTGTAAGCACGATTATGACTTGTAAGCCAAAGTTTATTTTTGAGAATAATCGGGTGTTCTCAGCGTTGCACTTAATGCTCAAACACAATATTCATCATTTACCTGTGCTCGATGAATATCATAAGCCCTTAGGTATGTTGACCAGTACTGATTTACTGCGTCAGCAAAAAAGCGACCCAGTGCAATTAATTGGGCGCATATATAAAGCCCACTCTGTGGTTGATTTAAAGCGCTATTCGCAAGAGATCCCCAGCTTATTAAAAGGCTTTTCGAATAATATTGATGATATATCGCTTATCGGTAAATTATTAAGTGGTTTAACCGATGCGTTAACTTCGCGTTTAATTCATTTATTTCAAGAAGAAAACGGCGCTGCCCCCAGTCACTTTAGTTTTATTTGTTTTGGCTCACAAGCCCGTGAAGAGCAAACCCTGCATTCTGACCAAGATAATGGTTTACTTTTACCTGATGATTTAACAACAGAGCAGCAAGACTACTTTAAACGTATGGGGGAGTTTGTGTGTGAGCAGTTGGTTGAATGCGGTATTAAACGTTGTCCAGGTAACATTATGGCCAGTAATGCACAGTGTCGAATGGGCATCAGTGAGTGGTGTGAACGCTTTTATAAATGGATCACATCGCCGACTCCAGAAGCTATGTTAAATTGTAAAATCTACTTTGATTTACGCTTTATTGAGGGCTCAATGTCGCTGTACACGCGTTTTTATGAGCAATTAAAACGTATCTCTAAAAATGATTTATTTTATGCTGCTATGGCGAGCGATATTAAAAATACTCATGTGCCCATTGGGTTATTTAACCAATTTAAATTAGAAAAAGATGCGAAACAGCACAAGTACCTTGATTTAAAAAAACGCGGCGTGGTGATTATTAACGATATAGTGCGTTTGTATTCACTCAAAGCGGGTATTCAGCGGGCGAATACCCAAGAGCGTTTGGATGCACTGCTGAAGTATTCTTTACTTAATAAAGACGATGTTTATAACTTAAAAGATTGTTGGCGTTTCTTAACGCAACTGCGCTTACGCACACAAATAAATGAAGAAGGCTTACCGAGCAATTGTATTAACCCCAATACCTTAAATTCTTTAGAACGCCATCAATTAAAAGAAGCCTTTTATTTAGTTAAACAAGCTCAGCAAGCCGCCGCTTTTAAGTTTGCGCGTGGCAGCTTATGAGGATAACTGATGGTTAAACGTTGGCTCAGTCGTTATGTGGCTCGCAAACAATTATTGGCAGCTGATGCCTATAAAGAACGTTACGTTGTGATAGATATGGAACTAACGGGGCTTGATCCCCGCCAACATGAAATTGTCTCGGTGGCATGGGTGATGATAGAAGACCAGTGCATTAAAATGAGTGGGGCACAGCACATAATTAATAAAGACGTACAGAGCCTAGAGCAAAGCCCTATTTATCACGGCATCGCCAAGCAAGATATCGATAGCGGTGAAAGCCTTGAAGCAATTCTTGCTAAGCTTCACCAACACGTTGATGACTGTATTTTAGTTTTTCATAACGCGACGCTAGATTGGGGATTTTTAAAACAAGCGTGCCGTAAACTAGGCTTAGAAGCTAAAGCGCGGTTAATTCTTGATACGTTCGTTATTGAAAAAAAGCGTCTCCATCAGCAAGGCCATGAAATAGGCCACGATGACCTAACATTAAGCGAGTGCCGTAAACGCTATGGCTTACCTCATTACAGTTCTCACCATGCTTTAACCGATGCCATAGCCACCGCCGAGCTTTTTTTAGCGCAGTGTCATCAAATCAGTCGGGGTAAAGCCTTAAAAGTGGGGGAGTTACTGTAATGTGTTATGCTCATCGCAAAGTTAGACAACAAACGGAATTGATATGAATAAATTAGAGTTAACAGTGCCGCCAATTATTCAAGTCGTGATATTCGCTGCCATAATGTGGGTGTTAGCTGACGTGTTGGCACCTTTTAGTATGACGCTTGCCGTTTTGTTACCTGTGGCAGTGATCACCGCATTAATAGGGGTCGCTTTCTCTTTATTGGGTGTTTATGAGTTTCGCTCTGCTGGCACGACGGTCGATCCGAGATTGCCTGAGGAGTCGGCAAGCCTTGTTACTCATGGAGTCTATAAAGTTAGTCGAAACCCAATGTATGTCGGTTTTTTACTTATATTAATCGGGTGGGGTATTTATTTGGGGAATATCGTAAATATTATGCTGCCTGTGGTGTTTGTCCTTTACATGAATCGATTTCAAATAGTGCCTGAAGAGAGGTACATGCAGCAAAAGTTTGGGCATGAATATAGTGAATATAAAAAAGCAGTTCGTCGATGGATATAACAATCAAAGCTGAATAAGACTAGGGACTGCTGAAGACTGTATTTTTCAATTATCGCCACCACGACTTTACACCACTTTATTTAAGCGCACCCTCTTATAAAAAAGTGTAAGGTCGATTACCAAAACCAGGGTCATCTAAAACATCTAAAACCACTTTATTTTATCTTGCCCTTTTATAAAAAAGTGTAAGGTCGATTACCAAAACCAGCGTCATCTAAAACACCTAAAACCACTTTATTTAAGCGCACCCTCTTATAAAAAAGTGTAAGGTCGATTACCAAAACCAGGGTCATCTAAAACACCTAAAACCACTTTATTTAAGCGCACCCTCTTATAAAAAAGTGTAAGGTCGATTACCAAAACTAGGGTCATCTAAAACATCTAAAACCACTTTATTTTAGCTTGCCCTCTTATAAAAAAGTGTAAGGTCGATTACAATACCGTCATCTAAAAGGCAGCTGTCTTTATCTGCAAGCAAATAGAGTGGATTTTCTTCTTCATGGCAATCAAACTTGCAATCAATGGTTTTGGTCGTATTGGGCGTAATATTGTCCGAGCCCTTTATGAATCAGGGCTTGAAGATCAAATCAAAATTGTCGCTATTAACGAATTAGCTGACCCTAAGGGCATTGCCCATCTCCTTAAGTACGATACATCCCACGGTCGTTTTTCGTTTCCTGTTAATTTAGGTGAAGATACGCTAACAGTCGCAGGTGACTCTATTGCGCTATTTGCTGAAGAGAATCCGGCAGAATTGCCCTGGCAAACCCTTGATGTCGATGTTGTACTTGAATGCACGGGTGTTTATCACTCGCGTGAACATGCTAAGTTACATTTAAATGCAGGGGCTAAAAAAGTACTTTTTTCGCAACCTGCAGATGCCGACGTTGATGCAACCATTGTGTATGGTATCAACGACGATGAATTAAAAGCAGCGCATACAATTGTTTCTAATGGCTCATGTACAACTAACTGTATTGTGCCTGTGATTAAAGTATTAGATGATGCATTTTCTATTGAATCTGGGGCAATCACGACAATTCATGCCTCGATGCATGATCAACAAGTGATCGACGCTTATCATCATGATTTACGTCGTACCCGTGCGGCAAGCCAGTCTATTATTCCTGTGGATACAAAACTTGCCCGTGGTATCGAACGTATTTTACCTAAGTTTCATGGCCGCTTTGAAGCCATTGCCGTGCGTGTACCGACAATTAACGTCACCGCGATGGACTTAAGCGTCACGGTAAACACTGATGTTGATTTAGCCGACGTTAATCAAGCACTTAAGTTAGCAGCAAAAGATCGCCTTGAAGGGATTTTAAGTTACACTGAAGAGCCGCTGGTGTCGGTAGATTTTAATCATGACTCACATTCTTGTATCATAGATGGCACTCAGACACGTGTTAGTCATAAACGACTGATAAAGTTGTTAGTGTGGTGCGATAATGAGTGGGGATTTGCGAATCGTATGCTCGATACAGCGCGTGCGATGATGGCTGTAAGCCAATAACTTATAACTATAATTTAGTATCGTTAACAAAGGAGAAGTCCATGTCGGTCATTAAAATGGCAGATTTAGATTTAAACGGCAAACGCGTGTTAATTCGTGAAGATTTAAATGTGCCTGTAAAAGAAGGTAAAGTGACCTCTGATGCACGTATTCGTGCAGCATTACCTACTATTAAATTAGCGTTAGAAAAAGGCGCAAAAGTAATGGTGATGTCACACCTTGGCCGCCCTACGGAAGGGGAATATGATGAAGCGTTTTCACTCGCCCCTGTCGTTAATTATTTAAATGATGCGCTGGAGCAAACGGTTCGTCTTGAGAAAGATTACCTTGATGGCGTTGACGTGGCAGATAATGAAGTGGTTGTTTTTGAAAACGTACGTTTTAACGTAGGTGAAAAGAAAAATGATGAAGCATTATCTAAAAAGCTAGCTGCATTATGTGATGTTTACGTGATGGATGCATTTGGTACGGCTCACCGTGCACAAGCATCAACGCACGGTGTTGGTTTATTTGCCGATGTAGCGTGTGCAGGCCCACTTTTAGCCGCAGAGCTAGACGCTTTGGGTAAAGCGCTTGATAACCCTGCGCGTCCTTTAGTGGCTATCGTTGGTGGCTCTAAAGTGTCGACTAAGTTAACCGTACTTGATTCACTATCAACAGTGGTTGATCAACTTGTTACGGGTGGAGGTATTGCAAATACTTTCATCGCAGCAGCTGGTCACCCTGTAGGCAAGTCTTTATTTGAAGCTGACTTAATTGACGAAGCAAATAAATTAAGTGCCGCTGCAAAAGCAAATAATGGTGAAATTCCAGTGCCAACTGATGTTGTTGTTGGTAATGAGTTCTCAGAATCGGCTGTTGCGACATTGAAAGATGTGAATGAAGTAACCGATGAAGATATGATTTTCGATATTGGTCCAGATACAGCGAAACAGCTTGCAGATATTATTGCAAAAGCAGGCACGGTTGTGTGGAATGGTCCAGTTGGCGTATTTGAATTTGACCAATTTGGTAATGGCACGCGTGCGATTGCTGAAGCTATCGCAAATTCAAGCGCATTCTCAATTGCGGGCGGCGGTGATACGCTTGCTGCGATTGATAAATACGGCATTGCCGATAAAGTGTCTTACATTTCAACAGGTGGTGGTGCTTTCCTTGAATTTTTAGAAGGGAAAAAATTACCAGCAGTTGCTATGCTAGAAGAGCGTGCTAAGTAATTAGTACGAACACCAGCGTGGTTATTTAATTACGCTGGTTTGGCTGTTTATAAAATACCTCTCACCCTTATTTTATAGACAGTTTTTGCGGTAAGCGATGGCTTCTCGTGATGCAGTGATGCATCAAAAAATAATTTATCCGTTCAAACTAGATGGTAGGAAACTACTGTCGATACAATTTGGAGAATACCAAATGGCTTTAATCAGTATGCGACAACTTCTTGATCATGCAGCTGAACATGGTTATGGCGTACCAGCGTTTAACGTTAATAACCAAGAGCAAATGCGTGCAATTATGGAAGCAGCTGACAAAACTAACAGCCCAGTGATCGTACAAGGCTCAGCTGGCGCACGTGCATATGCTGGTGCCCCTTTTATTCGTCATATGATTTTAGCAGCTGTTGAAGAATGGCCACATATCCCTGTCGTTATGCACCAAGACCACGGTACGTCACCTGGTGTGTGTCAACGTTCTATTCAATTAGGCTTTTCATCAGTCATGATGGATGGTTCATTGATGTCTGATGGTAAAACACCTTCAAGCTATGAGTACAACGTAGAAGTTACTCGTCAAACAGTTGAAATGGCGCACGCGTGTGGCGTATCAGTTGAAGGCGAGCTAGGTGTACTCGGTTCTCTTGAAACTGGTGAAGCGGGTGAAGAAGATGGCGTAGGCGCAGAAGGCAAGCTTACAACAGATCAAATGCTAACAGATCCTGAAGAAGCGGCTGACTTCGTTCGTAAAACTCACGTTGATGCACTGGCAATTGCGTGTGGTACATCACATGGTGCATACAAGTTCACACGTCCACCAACAGACGATATTTTAGCGATTGATCGCATCAAAGAAATTCACGCGCGTATTCCTAACACGCACTTAGTTATGCATGGTTCGTCTTCAGTGCCGCAAGAATGGTTAGAAGTAATTAACCAATACGGTGGTGAGATCCCTGAAACTTATGGTGTGCCAGTTGAGCAGATCATCGAAGGTATCAAGTATGGCGTGCGTAAAGTGAATATCGATACCGATTTACGTTTAGCATCAACAGGTGCCATTCGTCGTCATCTTGCACTAAACCCTGCGAATTTCGATCCGCGTAAATATTTAGCTGAAGCAACGAAAGCGATGACAGAAATTTGTGTTGCTCGCTATGAAGCATTTGGCACAGCAGGTCAAGCAGGTAAGATCAAACCTATCTCATTAGATGATATGCACCTGAAATACTTATCAGGTGAACTTGATCCTAAAATCAAGTAATTGATACTAATATAAAAAACCGGCTTTATTGCCGGTTTTTTATTGCCTCGATCTTAACGGATCAGTGTTTTACTTACTGTTTATTTTAAGATCATTGTTTTACTAACCATAAATAGCACGGATCATTATTTTACTAGTTTTAGGATGATCATTGCCTATTTTTGTTTAACTTTTAAACAAGCGGGTAACGTGTTGAGCATTAAATCAAAGAGTTAGTAGACTAACTTAGTAAGATCATGATCCGAAATAGATCGGCTTGGTAAAAATCTGATCCTGACTCGCCGAAGTTAGTAGATCAGTGATCTGAAATGTTTATCTTAAATATACTGTTTAGAACTTGACCAATATGGCTTTATGTTCGATTTTTAAGTTATTGCTTACATTAAGGATCGCTACCATGAAAAAAACCGCCATTATGTTTTCGAGCTTTGCAATGTGCCTACTTTCTTTTAATAGTGTTGCTGAAGCCGTTGATATATATGGTCGGGCGCATTTAGGGGTTGCCAATAGTGACACCAATGAAGGAAGTAAAACATCAGTTGAAAGCTACAGCTCGCGGATTGGAATTAAAGGCAGCGGTGAAATAAATGAGGGTCTGAAAGCGGTTTATAAGTTTGAGTTTGCTGTAAATGCAGCAGATCAAGATAGCGATGGTAAAACCGAAGAAAATATCTCTGCGCGTAATCAGTATGTCGGTTTACAAGGCAGTTATGGTCAAATTGTTTTAGGCCGTCATGATACTGCCCTTAAAATATCACAAGGCAAGATTGACCAAATGAATGACTTTAATGGGGACGTTAAAGCGTTGTTTAATGGTGAAAATCGTTTAGGTGATGTCGTACATTACAGCTCACCAATTGTCGGAAACTTACAATTTGTTGTGACGTATATTGCTGAAGACAATTCAAAGCAAGATGATGAAACAGGCATCTCTGCTGCCTTTATATACGGTGATAGCAAACTTAAAAACACGCCTTATTTTGTAAGTGTTGCACATGACAGTCAGGTTGCGGGTTACGACATCACGCGGTTTACTGCACAAAGCAAAATAGGTGATCTTGTGATTGGGGGCATGTATCAACAAAGTGAAAAAGTATCAGGCTCAGATACTGAAGATGGTTTTTTGCTTAGTGCCTCTTATAAAATTGATAAGTATAAGCTACTTGCTCAATATCAAGACTCAGAAGGAGACTTTGGTAAATTAAAAGACTCTGGCACCGGAACATCGGTCGGCGTTGAGAGAAGCCTTTCGAAACAAGCACGTATGTATATGTGGTATACGCAGTTTTCTCTCGATAATAAAGCTGATGAAGATCACCTTGCTGTAACATTAAGGTATGACTTTTAAGGTGTAAAAAAGCATATTTAAGCGGAAAACCATTCATTTTTACTGAGTTTTTTTGGTGCTTTTTGAATTACTCGTTAGACTTTCATAAAAATGTCATACTTAGTCATAATAATGAAACCAGTTCGCTAACGAAAGAGATAAATTGGAATGTCACGTAAAGTACTAGTCGTCGATGACGAAGCGCCTATCAGAGAGATGCTGGTTTTTGTTTTAGAGCAAAATGGTTTTCAAGCAATTGAAGCCGAAGATTATGATTCTGCAATTGAGGCAATGGTTGAGCCATACCCGGATATGGTTTTATTAGACTGGATGCTACCCGGTGGAAGCGGAATTCAGATTGCGAAGAAATTTAAGCAAAGCGAATATACACGTCAAATCCCTATTATTATGCTAACAGCCCGCGGTGAAGAAGAAGATAAAGTACGCGGTCTTGAAGTGGGTGCTGATGATTATGTTACTAAACCATTTTCGCCAAAAGAATTAATGGCCCGTATTAAAGCGGTTATCCGCCGTGTATCGCCGACTTCACTCGAAGAGGCTATTGAAGTACATGGTTTGCGCCTTGACCCTATTTCACATCGTGTCACCTCTGAGGGAAGCGAATTAGATATGGGACCTACTGAATTTAGACTACTGCATTTTTTCATGACTCACCCTGAACGTGTTTACAGCCGTGAACAATTACTTGATCATGTATGGGGAACAAACGTTTACGTTGAAGACCGTACTGTTGATGTACATATTCGTCGTTTACGTAAAGCGATAGCACCCCTTGGACATGACAGGCTCGTACAAACTGTGCGTGGTGCAGGTTATCGTTTTTCAAGTAAATTATAAGTGCGTTGGCTGACTATATTCAGCTAATTTACATTCTTAAGGTAAAGTGAGTGTATGTATCGAGTAGTCAATAAACAGGCGTTAGCAAAACGCCTGTTTATGTATTTCTTACCTTTGTTATTAGTTGGCGTGCTTGTAGGTGCGCCATTTTTGCTTTTATTTTTAGGCTCCTTTGCACTACTGATTTGGCATTATCATCAACTCTATCGCCTTAGTGATTGGCTCCTTAATCAGCGTAGCTTCAACCCACCTGAAGGTGAGGGAGCTTGGGAGCAAGTTTTTGAAGGGATCTACCATTTACAGCATCGTAATCGTAAAAAGCGTAATGAACTGGCTGATTTAATTCGCCGTTTTCGTGATGGTGCAGAGGCGGTACCTGATGCGGTTGTGGTGTTGCAAAAAGATCTGAGTATTATTTGGTGTAATCAACTCGCGCTTAAAGTATTGGGCTTACAATGGCCAACGGATCATGGACAGCGACTCGATAACCTTATTCGTGATCCTAAATTTGCTAAGTATATGCACCAAGCCAGTTTTGATGAGCCACTGGAGCTTGATGGTGGTCACAGTTATGAACAAATACTCGAGTTTAGGGTCATGCCCTATGCAAGCTCGCAGTTAATGATGGTTGTTCGTGATGTCACGCGACTAAAGCAATTAGAGCAAATGCGTAAAGACTTTGTGGCCAATGTATCACACGAATTGAGAACACCACTTACGGTCGTGACTGGTTATTTAGAAATGCTTGATGGCGATAACATGCCACCGCCAAGTATGTGGAATAAAGCGCAAACAACGATGCTCGAACAATGCAAACGCATGGACAGTCTAGTAAACCAACTCTTGTCATTGTCTCGCATTGAAGGCGCTCGCCGTCAAGACAACGACAAGCCTGTGAATGTGCCAAAGTTACTCACCTATATTCACACAGAAGCACAATCGCTGAATCAAGATAAAGGCCATGAGCTTATTTTTAATGTCGATAGCCATTTAGATATTAAAGGTGCTGAGGATGAGTTACGCAGTGCATTTTCTAATTTGGTATTTAACGCCATTCATTACACTAAGCCTGGCGGTAAAATTGTGGTCGATTGGCAGCTTAAAAATAATCAGGCTGCGTTTAGTGTCACTGATAACGGTGATGGTATTGCCAGCGAACATATTAATCGCCTAACAGAGCGTTTTTATCGAGTAGATAAAGCACGTAGTCGCACAACGGGTGGCTCTGGCTTAGGTTTAGCGATAACAAAACATGTACTTACACGTCACGATAGTCATTTGAATATTAAGAGTAAAGTTGGAGAAGGATCGACATTTTCGTTTGCCTTTGGCAGCGATAAAGTCGTTCGCTTACCAGACTCTTTAGAAATTAATGCAAAGTCATAAAACTGTCATTTTAGGGTAATCTAACTGTCATCTAGTGTCTTTAGAGTAGACTGCAGTTAGGAAATGGGACGAACAAATCGGAGTAACCCCTATGAAATTTAAAAATCTCGTTGCCGCAATGGGTGTGGCTGTAACAACATTTGTATCAGCTCAAGCAGCTGCAGTTGATAAAGATATGCCTGAGTACCAAAAAACAAGTGGTATTTCTGGTAACTTTTCATCTGTGGGCTCTGACACACTTGCCAATATGATGACCTTTTGGGCGGAAGAATATAAACGCTTTTACCCAAATGTAAACATCCAAATCCAAGCAGCGGGTTCTTCAACTGCGCCTCCAGCACTGACAGAGGGGACTGCAAACTTCGGCCCTATGAGCCGACGTATGAAGTCTAAAGAAATTGAAGCTTTCGAGAAACGTTATGGTTACAAGCCTACAGAAGTTCGCGTTGCAATTGATGCGCTAGCGGTTTTTGTACATAAAGATAATCCAATCGAAGGTTTACGTATTGACCAAGTGGATGCTATTTTCTCTTCAACTCGCAAGTGTGGTGCTGATGCTCAAGTAAATCGTTGGAGTGATGTAGGCTTAACGGGTGATTGGGCTGCAAAAGATATCCAACTTTATGGTCGTAACTCAGTATCAGGCACCTACGGTTACTTCAAGAAAAAAGCATTGTGTAAAGGTGACTTCCGTAACAATGTAAATGAGCAACCAGGTTCTGCATCGGTTGTTCAGTCAATCTCTTCGTCAGTGAATGCGATTGGTTACTCAGGTATCGGTTATAAGACATCGGGTGTACGTACTGTGCCACTTGCTAAGAAAGGTGATAACTTTGTTGATGCGACATTAGAAAACGTTGCAACGGGCAAATACCCACTTTCTCGTTTCTTATACGTATACGTTAACAAACACCCTAATAAGCCACTTGCACCTATTGATGCAGAGTTCTTAAAAATGGTGTTATCAGTAGATGGTCAAAAAATTGTTGAGAAAGATGGTTATGTGCCACTTTCAGGCAAGATGGCAATGGCTGAACTTAAAAAGCTAGATCTTCTGTAACAATCAATACAGACAGTCATAAAAGAACCGCTCAATGAGCGGTTCTTTTCGTTTTAGCTTTTAGCAAAGAGTTTTGCTTTTATGCGTTGCTGAGCAAGGCGAACTTGTTTGCGCTTTTTGCCAGGCTTAGCTTTAAAGCTTTGGATTGGCATCACCGTTGGGGTCTCGGTTGGTAATGCGGGAATGTTAAAATTAGCGTGCTCGTCTTTAGGAAGACCAATCTCTTGCTGATGCACACGAAGTGCTGCCAGAGTGTCATCGTTTTGCACTTCGCTTGGGCATAAGAATAAGCCCAATTTACGCATTTTTATGCCTAATCCTATACTACTTGAGTAACGTACAATCGGGGCTGCTAAAATCAGTCCAACTAAAATAGGTGATAACCACCAAAAGAAAGTCGGGGTATAGTAATAAGCTACACCACCCCAAATAATAGCGGTGATGGTTGAAAATAGAGTATACCCAATCGCTTCTTGCCACGGCACCATGCGTCCTTCACGAGGCTGCGCATCCCAGCTAACTTTCTTACCAAGAAATACACACACTACAAAGTAGCTATGAAACACCATCATGAGTGGCGCGATTACAATAGCAAATACGCTCTCAATGAGTGAGCCTGCGATCAATTTTACACTGCCACCAAAGGCTTTATTGCGATGCACTAAAGTCACTATCAATCCCATAAGTTTTGGTAAAAGTAGTAATACCGCAGTGATAAATAGCAGTGAATCAATTAAATCAGTTTTAGCAATTTGCCAAGTAGGAAATAGCTGGTACGCATGGTTAAAATATACATCACTATTCAGTGCACGCGTAACTGCATCCAAGGTACTTAATGCCAGCATAGATAACCAAATAAGTGATGAGATATACGCTGTGGCACCAAATAAAAAGTGCATTTTACTCATCAGTTTCAAACCTGATTTTGGCAATAAACCGAGATGCTGAATATTACCTTGCACCCATCGTCTGTCGCGAATTGCGTAGTCTAGAATGTTGCTCGGTACTTCTTCATAGCTGCCTTCAATATCGCTGAGTAATAATACATCCCAACCAGAACGGTGTAGCAGTGATGCTTCAACAAAATCGTGACTTAAAATCTCTCCACCAAAAGGGGCATTGCCTTTTAATACAGGAAGACCGCAACATTGCGTGAAGGCTTCAACACGAATAATTGCGTTGTGTCCCCAGTAATTTGCTTGATTGGTTTGCCAAAATGCAGAACCTGTCGCCAGCATAGGGCTGTATAAGATTGAGGCGAATTGTAAAAATCGACCAAAAAAAGTATCTTGGCGAACCGGAATCGGAATCGTTTGAATAAGGCCTGATTTTGGATTACTGATCATGCTTGTGGTTAGCTCAAGCATACATTTTCCTGTCATGATGCTGTCAGCATCAAGTACAATCATGTGCTCGTATTGACTTCCCCAGCGTTCACAAAAATCAGTGAGGTTACCCACTTTACGGTGTTTATTATCTTCACGACGACGATAAAAAGTATGCTGAGCTAAGTCACCTAAACGTGCCGTTAATGCATTCCATGCTTTTAGTTCATTGCGCGCAATCTCTGGATCTTGTGTATCACTAAGTAAATAGAAATCGAAGTTCGGCATTTGGCCCGTTTTAGCGAGCGATCGAAGACTCACTTCAAAACCAGCGATCACACGCTCGGTATCTTCGTTATAAATTGGCATCACGACAGCTGTTTTAGTCTGGCTTAGTGCATGTTCGTTAATTTCAATGGGCTTTTGACGTTTAAGCGTCAGTGGGTCAATACGCAGCAGTTGTAAAATAAAGCCCATACAGCCACTACAAAAGGCTGTTACGATCCACGCGAAGGTCACTGAAAATAAAAACAGCAATGCGTACTCAAGCGGTGTCATGCCGTTAGAATTTAAAATATCGAACATGATCCACACACCATATGCAGTAATCGCTAGCGCAAGGCATGAAAATAGCCAAACGCGAGTTTTCTTAAATGGCATTGCGGTTGGTGTTAATGTTTTGCTATTGGACGTCATTTGGATACCAGACATAGCTCCATACCTCGCTGATTTCTTTGTTACGTAGTTTTAACGATAAGCGCATATCGACAGGCTTATCTCCCTCTGGCGCCACTTTAAACGCGACGCGCCATCCTTGATTATTCGGTAACTGCTGAACTGTTTTATCGCTAATCTCACCTGATGACAGTGTTAAATCGGCCTTCATAGCAAAATTTGCAGACAGTTGATTGATGTTTTCACCACTGAAGTCAACAGTAAATTGACGGTGACTTTTTGGTGGTGGATTCTTTTCGCCAGGCAGGGCTGCACTGCCTATGCGTGTTCTTAAAACACTCGCTTTATCTTGAGATGCAAGGGTTGCATTAAAAGTTGATAGCTTATAGCTGAAACTTAAGCTATCGCCTGCTTTCATCGCTTGCTCAGGCACCCAGTAGCTAACAATGTTGTCGTTAGTTTCTGTGTCTGTGGGAATCTCTACCAGCTCAACGCGGCCTTTCCCCCACGAACCCATTGGCTCAATCCACATGCTCGGGCGGTTATGGTAATGTGCCTCTGTGTCTAAGTAATTGTTAAAATCACGGTCACGTTGTGCGAGGCCAAATCCCTTCGGATTATCATAACTAAATGATGTAACACTTAATTTTTTAGGGTTGTTAAGTGCTCGCCATACCCATTGACCCTCTGCTGATTGCATTAATAGGCCGTCTGAGTCATGTACTTCTGGACGGTAGTCATCAAAAAACTTGGTGCTGTTTTCACCGTGATAAAACATACTTGTTAGTGGTGCTATACCCAGTTTGTTAATATCTTTGCGGGCAAAAATTTGCATCTGAGTTTTTACTTCAGTGTTTGTCGAAGGTGTTAACTCAAAACGATATGCTCCAGCAACAGATGGGCTATCAAGCAGTGCATAAAGCACGATAGTGGTGTCTTCAGGCGCTGGTTTTACTAACCAAAATTCTTTAAACACGGGAAATTCTTCGCCCGAGCTAAGAGCAGTATCAACCGCAAGTCCGCGGGCTGAAAGGCCATAGACTTGGTGTGGGCCCACTAAACGAAAATAAGAGGCACCTTGGAATACCGCAACTTCATCTTTGTATTCGCTATTATTGAGCGGAAAATGCAGGCGAAAACCAGCATGACCCAACTGAGTATTCTTAATTGCAGTGCTTATTTCTGCTTCCAACGGAGCCGCGGTTGCATCGTAACGATAATAATCAGTTTTAAAAGGCAAGCTTTTAACTTCGGCATTTTGCTCTAGGGTATTAATTGCCACCGGTGATTTATATAAAAAGCCGGGATGAAATAACTGCACTTCATATAAGCTTTGATCTTTCCAGATTGCTTGATCTGGGCGAAAGCGAATAGCACGGTAATCTTGATAACCAATGCTGGTTAATGCTTCAAGTTCTAAATCTTTTGGTGCGACATAAGGCTCAGAGGCTAACTTTTTAGCGCGAGCAGTGATTACATCAAATAGTTTCTCTTGTGGAATTGTGATCATCGCAGGCTTTTGCTCAACAACGGTGTGCTGTGTTTCAGTTTCTTGTGGCTGAGTTTGGTTTTCAGTTGCGTAAGTATGGCCTGCACTCATGGCTAATAATACGCCCAAGAAGGTCTTCTTTTTAACAGCGCTGAAGAGCTTAGTTCGGGTTTCTGGTTTCATTAATTTTTCCTTTAGCCGTAAATCACGTTTATTCATTCATACCTCTCAGCAAAAAGTGAACCTAAAAAAACACTAATAATCTCAATGACGTTGAGTTGGTACAGCTAAATGCGAAGAGTAAATTTTGAAATTAGTGAGAAACAATTACACGGTAGCAGTTGTTAATTCGTCACCAATATGGAGAAGTTTAATGAACGAAAGCTTGCCCTAATATGAATAGTTTAAAGGATGAACAAAAATATGAACAAAATTAGCAGAGGCTTAATTGAAAAAGTGAAATTGTAATCGAGAAGGAAGGTGCAGGCACTGAACTGACACATACCAATTCGCAATAACACTCAAAATAGAATGTTTAATTAAGTAAATTGATATAATTCAGTGCCTCAGAAAGGCAAATTTATTTAACTTCGCCTAACTTTTCTGCATTCGCTTTACATTGATTGTAAGCTTCGATGCACTTGTTACTACAGACTTTATGAACTAAGCCATCTGCGGTGCTTTGCTGTTCGCAGCTGGCTTCGCATTGATAGTTTTGTTGGGCACATTGTTGCATTTCTGGGTTATCAATCTTGCTTGAGCAAGCTGCTAACAAGGTGAATGCAAACAATGATGCTGCAAGAGCTGGTAATTTTTTCATGCTTATCCCTAGTATATGGCTATTCTTTTAAATCCATCTTACCCAGATTGTTGAAACTTAATCCAGCGTAACTTGCAAATTATCAATTAAACGAACCGATCCTAAGAAGGCTGCGGCTAAAATAACCAGTTGTTTATCCGCTGCTGATGCAGCTTTTAGCGTTGATCGCTCGGCAATCGAGTAATAATCAGGTTTTAGGCCTGCGGCTTCAAGCGTTGTTTTGGCTTTAGCTTCTAATTCAGCGAAATCCGTTTGGCCTTGTTCTAGCTGCTCAGCCGTCTCGTTAAGGGTTGCAAATAATACTTTTGCGGTGTCTTTTTGCTCATCAGACAAATAGCCATTACGTGAGCTCATAGCAAGGCCTGATATTTCACGGCACGTAGGTACACCGACAATCTCGACAGGGATAGAGAGATCGCGTGTCATGGTTTTAATCACTTGCAGTTGCTGAAAATCTTTTTCACCAAAACAGGCAAAGTCAGGTTGCACAAGATTGAATAACTTAGTCACAACGGTGGCGACACCTTTAAAATGGCCGGGACGTGAACCACCGCAATAACCCATCGACACGCCAGGTACATCAACAAAGCTTTGTTCACCAAGGCCATTTGGATAGATGGTTTCAACTGACGGCGTAAACACGATGTCAGTTTCAAGTTCTGCTAGGCCTTGTTTATCTTCGTTGAGCGTGCGCGGGTAGTTGTCGAGATCCTCATTGGCGCCAAATTGCATAGGATTAACAAAAATACTGACGACGACTTTATCGGCTAACGTTTTTGCTTTTTCAACTAATGAAAAATGCCCTTGGTGCAAGTTGCCCATGGTTGGGACGAGTGCAATGCTAAGTCCAGCTTGACGCCAAGCTTTGATTTGACTACGTAACGATTTTATTTCAGTGATTGATTGCATTATTTAAACTCATGTTCGGTACTTGGGAAAGCACCACTTTTTACATCTTCACAATACTTTTGCACGGCTGCTGGCATATTCCCTGTTTCAAGTAAAAAGTTTTTTGAAAACTTAGGGATATAACCAGCTGAAATGCCGACGAGGTCGTGCATAACTAAAATTTGTCCGTCGGTTTGATTGCCAGCACCAATTCCGATTGTCGGGATAGTTAATTCATCGGTAATACGCTTAGCCAATTCACTAGGAATACACTCTAATACCAATAATTGTGCACCTGCAGCTTCAAGCGCTTTAGCATCGCTAAGCATTTTATCAGCTTGTGATTGTTCGCGGCCTTGAATTTTAAAGCCGCCAAATACGTGCACAGACTGAGGTGTTAAACCTAAATGACCACACACAGGTATACCTTGTTGCGTCATTGCGCGGATGCTGTCGTGTAACCACTCGCCACCTTCAAGTTTGATCATGTTGGCGCCAGCACGCATTAACTCGGCTGCATTTTTACACGCATCGGCAGGGTTTGAGTAGGTCATAAAAGGTAAGTCAGCGATGATGAATAGCTCGCGGCTACCGGCGCGGACACACCGTGTATGGTAAGCAATCTCGCTGTTCGTTACTGCTAATGTGTCATCACCACCTTGTAAAACCATGCCCAGTGAGTCACCGACTAAAATCACTTCGACGCCATTATCATGAAACAATTTTGCAAAGCTGGCATCGTAAGCTGTAAGCGCGGTAATTTTTTGTTTTTCGTGTTTCATTTTATTAAGAGTTGAAACGGTGATTTTAGACATAATTTCCTCTAAGGCTTCGCCTAGGTTGATTACTGCTGAGGGAGTTTTTGTAAATCGTTTAAAGGCAACGTTTTTGTTATATCAGCAAGTGATTGGTTATTCGGTAAAACAAGAGAAGGGGCTATCTCTAATAAAGGATAAACAACAAACTCTCTCTCAACGAGGCCATAATGAGGCACGGTGAGGCGAGGCGTGTCGATCACTTGGTCACCAAATAATAGAATATCAATATCAAGGGTGCGAGGTCCCCAACGTTCTTCTTTACGTACACGGCCATGATCACGTTCTACTGCTTGGGTTAAATCGAGTAGTTGCTCTGGTTGCAGAGCCGTTTTAATACACGCAACCGCATTGACATAGTCGGGTTGATCTTGTGGCCCCATTGGCTTACTTGCGTAATCATGCGATACGCAAACCAGCTCAATTTCTGGTAGCCCTTGTAATGCTGTAATAGCATTACGAATTTGTGTACGTGGCGCATTTAAATTTGCGCCTAACCCTAAATACACTATGTTCATGTTTATTCTGCTTTTTTCTTACGAGGTCGACGGCGGCGTTTAGGGCCACCTTGATGGCCAAGTGCCTTAACCATCTCTTTTTGGCCATTTATATCTTGGCTTAAATACGCCGTCCACCACGTAGCAAGTTCCTGATGTTGCTGCTCACCAGCTTGAACACGTAATAGTAAAAAGTCGTAAGCAGCTTTAAAACGAGGCTGTTGCGTTAACCGGTATGCGCGTTGGCCACCGCGTTTATCAAGGCGTTGTTGAATATGCCAGATATCTCTAGCGCCTAAAGTGAACCGTTTAGGTACGGCAACATGTTGTGCGCTTTCACTGAGTACTTTATTCATCGCTTGTGCAAATGCATCAAACTCAGAAAGTTGGTCACGTTGCTGTAATTTTTTAGCGATGTCTAATAACGGGAACCACAATAGTGCAGCGAATATAAACGCAGGGGTTACTTTTTTCTCTGCATTGATACGTTTATCTGTGTTTTTAAACATTTGCAGAATAAATGCGTGCTCGAGTCTATCTGGGTTAGCATTCAAAATTTTATCAAGGGCAGGGAATAGGGCTTTGAAAAGGCCATACTGACGCAACATGATATAGTTTTCTTCTGCTTTACCATTTAAAAACAGCTTGAGTGACTCTTCAAATAGACGTGCAGGAGGAATGTGGTCTAATAAGCTTGCAAGCTCTTTCATTGGCTTTTCTGTCGAAGGCGCAATGGTCATGCCTAACTTTGTTGCAAAACGGACTGCACGCAGCATACGTACAGGGTCTTCACGGTAGCGGGTTTCTGGATCGCCAATTAATTCAACCTGTTTGGCTTTTATTGCACTAATACCGTTGGCGTAGTCATAGATGCAAAAATCATTAATTGAATAATACAGCGCATTAATTGAGAAATCCCGACGCTCGGCGTCTTCTTCAATACTACCGTACACATTATCACGCAGCAGTTGCCCATGTTCGCTTGATTGGCTAACGTGGTTTTTTTCTTCGTCGGCTTCATGATGGCCGCGCATCGTAGCAACTTCAATTATTTCACGGCCAAACACAATGTGCGCTAAACGAAAGCGACGACCAATTAGGCGACAGTTACGAAATAGTTTTTTGATTTGTTCTGGCGTCGCATTTGTAACTACGTCAAAGTCTTTAGGTTGTTGGCCTAACAATATATCTCGAATACAACCACCGACTAAGTAAGCATCGTAGCCACCTTCTTTGAGGCGGTATAATACTTTGATTGCATTTGGGCTAAATTGTTTGCGTGAAATACCATGTTCACTGCGCTCGATCACCAAAGGTAACTCGCTCGTTTGTGCGGCATTTGTTGAAGTCGAGGCATTTGGGCCGATAATTTGCCGACAAAATTGAAAAAGCTTGGAAATAATAATCTGTCTCCTACGACGCGGACTTTGCGACTCATCAAGTATAGCGTGTGTTTTTTCACTTCGTCGATATGAGATTGAGTCAGTAAATGTGTGTTTTATATGACGCTACAGTATGGTGTTAATGATTCGCACACTTTGGGTCGCTATCATATACCAGCGTGGCTCAAAAATTAAGTTACTCTGCCTTTAAAATTGGCAATTTATTTTGTAATGACTTGAAAATCACAAAAAGTGGCGTGTGGATTCTCACTAACTTGTATTTCGAGTGCTGTTGGGATGTTTTCAATACGGTAGGCTGAGATTGCCCAATAAAGCATTTCTTCGACTGTTGAAGACAATAGAGCAGGCTCTGGGTTTAAACCTAAAAAACGAAACGCATCAAATAATGCTGGTTTTGGCGCTCGTTTTGATATGGCCGGTGCGTAGTTTTGTTTTGATAATTTAAAACCGGGCTTTGCAACAGCCAATGGTAGATGCGCGTAGTTAGGTGCTGGTTGCCCTAGTTGCTTAAATAAGCTGAGTTGTCTTGCTGTTGGCTCGAGTAAATCGGCTCCACGCACCACGTGGCTTATTCCTTGTGCAATATCATCGACGACGACAACCAGCTGATAAGCAAATAAGCCATCACTTCGTTTTATAAGGTAGTCTTCTTTAGCAAGTCGGCTGTCAATATTAACCTGACCTTGAATAAGGTCGTGATATTCACTCGTCGCAAATTGCTGAGTTAAGCGCAGTGCAGAATCGTTTAATGGGTGATGTTTTGATTTGCAATACCCTTGGTATATTCCGCCCATTGCTTTGATTTCTTTACGGGTGCAATGACAGGCGTAGACAAGGTTCTTTGCAATGAGTGCGTCAACAACGGCTTGGTATTCAGTATGGCGTTTAGTTTGGTAGATAACGCCTTCGTCCCAGTGCAGACCATACGCTTCTAGAGTGCGTAATATGTCATCGCTTGCGCCGGGTACAACACGGGTTGTGTCAATGTCTTCTATTCGGACTAGCCACTTACCTTGATTTGATTTTGCATCAAGGAAGCTGCCCACAGCCGCTATTAATGAGCCAAAGTGCAATGGCCCAGAAGGTGATGGCGCAAAACGGCCCCTGTATGTGCGCATAGGCGCATTAACGGCTGTGGTAGACATAGGTTAATTAATGTATGTAATTAACCGCGTCCTGATTGTTTTTCTTTAATTTCCGCAAGCGTTTTACAGTCAACACATAAATCAGCTGTTGGACGCGCTTCTAAGCGGCGGATACCAATTTCGATACCACATGATTCACAATAACCAAAGTCATCATCTTTGATTAATTGAATTGTTTTTTCAATTTTCTTGATCAGTTTACGTTCGCGGTCACGAGTGCGAAGCTCTAAAGAGAACTCTTCTTCTTGTGCTGCACGGTCTACTGGATCTGGAAAGTTAGCTGCTTCATCTTGCATGTGCGATTTAGTACGGTCTACTTCGTTACGTAAATCGTTACGCCAAGCTTCTAAAATTGTTTTAAAATGAGCACGTTGTGCATCATTCATATACTCTTCACCCGGCTGTTCCTGATACGGCTCTAACCCGGCCTGAGCCAATAACCCTAGTCTTTTCTGGTCTGGCATAACTTTCTCCTAAATCCTTAATATTTTGCCCAGCATTAGCCGGCGGCTATAAATAGCAGAATCTTCTGTTTGAGGCAAATTTATTTTTTAATTAATCCTGTATGCCCCAACTTATCGACTTTAAAAATAAGAATGGGCGGTTTTATTCGTTTACACGGCCCGTGCAATTTTTAATTTGCTAAGTTATATGGGCAAAAAATCATATTACAACTTAAAACATGTGTTCATTGAGAAACTTTTTGGGGGTTGTGTCGTACCAGCGTTTAAATGCGCGTTGTAAAGCACTCTGCTCTGAAAATCCCAGTTTATTGCTGATCTCAAGCACTGAATAGCCTTGCAGTAACATGCGTTTTGCGTGTTGTTTTTTTTGCTGATCAATTAACTTTGTGAAGCTTAGTTGCTGCCCAGTGAGGTAGCGCTGCAAGCTGCGTTTCTTTAAGCCTAATTGTAATGCGGCTTGCTCAACACTTGGAATAACAGGGAATTGGCAGGCAATAAAGGCATTTAATTCATTAATATGATCTGCATACGGCGTTAAATCTCCCGCTTGCGATAACAAGAGTTGTTCAAGCTCTGGGTTTGGCGAGTGTAAACGGCTATTAAGTAGTTTTTCATTAAAAATAAGGCTGTTGGATTTGGCACCAAATTCGATAGGGCAGTTAAAAGTATGCTGATAAATGTGCACACTCGCAGTGCTCGGAATGGGTCTGGTAAGGGTTACTTTTTCAAGCGCAAGTTCAGCGTTCTGCTGGCAGCAGTGGTTTGCAAACGATAACCAACTACTAAACAGTTCATCGACCATGTAATGTCGTATTGGGCTTCGTGCATGCCAGCTCAGTTGGCATTGCTGCTGCACTTTTCTCAGCTCTATTCGACCAATGTTTCTTACCAGTGAATTTAATCTTTGCGCATGCTGCAGCGCTTTCTCAAGATTTTGACTCACCAAGGCGACATGCCCCAATAGCCCCCAGCTTTGTGCTTTGAGTGATTGACCAAACAAAAGGCCTATATGCTCTTGCTTAAGCTGGGTATCAGCATAATGCATTAACGATTCGTAATCTGATACAGGAAATCGGTAGCTAGTTTCATTGAGATAACAGCGGCGCTCAGCAAGTAATGCATGCAGCTGTTCTTTTTCAAGCCCTTGTTTTTGTAAGAAATAGACCAAGGAGCGAATGATTTGGCTATTGACATAAAACATAGTCGTTCATTTTTTATTATTATTAGCAACAGTTAAGCTGCATGACTAGGCGCGCAAAGTCAATATTTTGCGTGGAGGGTCAAGATTTAGTCTTTTAATTAAGGCAAGCTGGTTGATGGATATAATACTCATAATAAAGGAAGCACAATGAAACTTCATCCAATAATGTTCAGCATTGCAGCCGCATTTCTTGCTGTAGGTTGTAACTCAGATAACGATAATAAAACCGTTGAGCCCCCCGTTACGACAACACCCGAACCTGAAGATGTTGTAAAGGTCGCAATACCTACTTTTGCAGATAACAAGACGCTTGATGCCAATATTCGTTGGACAAGTTATGGCGTCCCACATATTACAGCATCAAACCTTGAAAGCTTGGCATTTGGCAGTGGCTATGCTTATGCAAAAGATCATGCGTGTTTATTAATGGATCAAATAATTAAAACCCGCGGCGAGCGTGCTAAATACTATGGCCCTGATCAAGTTGCGGGGAGTGGTGATTCAAAACACTTAATCTCTGATTTTGGTTATAAAGCACTAGGTGTAAATGAGTATGCGGCGGAACATTATGCTGAATTAGATGAAACAAGTCGTGCTCATTTTGAAGGGTTTGTGCAGGGCTTCAATAAATATGTGACTGATACGGGGGCTGAAAATTTAGCGCCTGAATGTGCATCTCAGCCTTGGGTTATTAGCTTAACGGCTCAAGATATGCTGGCTTATTCAATGGCGACAGTGCAACTTGCAAGCTCAGCTAACTTTTTAGAATTAGCATTTTTTGCAAACCCAGGTGATGGTGATGAGTATTTGCCTGTGCCAAGTGGTAGTGAACCGAGTGCCGTTTCGAGCCTTGTTAAAAATATAAATCAGCAAGCAAAGCAATTTAAGTTAGAGAAGAAATTTGAGCACTTGGGCTCAAATGGCTGGGGGCTGGGTAAAGAGATGATGGCCAACGGTCAGGGCGGATTATTAGCAAATCCACATTTTCCTCATGAAGGAAATTTGCGTTTTTGGCAGTCACACTTAACAGTCCCTGGTGCCATGAATGTGATGGGTGGGAGCCTGCAAGGCATGCCTGGCGTTATTAATATAGGTTTTAATGAACATGTGGCCTGGACGCACACCTTCTCGACGGCACGTCACTTTTTAATTTATCAGCTCGCATTAAATGAAAATGATCGCATGAGTTATGGTGTTGAGGGTGAGCAACACACTATTACCAGTAAAATGGTAACGGTGGAGGTTGCTGTGGGGCCAAACACAACGATTGAGCTTACAAAACCATTTTATTACAGCCACCATGGTTTGATGCTAGAAACGCCTGCTGAAAGAGGGTTAGGCTGGAATGACACTCAAGCATTTACCATAAAAGATGCCAATGAATTTAATATGGATGTTGTAGCGCAGTGGTCAGCACTCAACCAAGCCGTGAGTCTTGATGATATGAAAGCGTCATTCGCTCAGTTTGATGGGGTGTCGTTCAACAATACGATGGCAACAGATAAAACGGGCACTGTTTTTTACGTTGATGACAGCACAGTGCTTAAATTAGATGACACTGCTAACCTAGCAATTCGTTTGCAGCCTGAGCTCGTTGCTTTGAGGGAATCAACGGGCTTTGATTTGGTGCCTGGCAACATGAAGCTTTTTGAAAGCCAAGGTAAAGTGCCTTTTTCTGAAGCACCCCAGCTTACGCGGACAGACTATGTACAAAACTCGAATGATAGTTATTGGGTGACAAACTTAAAACAGCCTTTACTTGGTTTTGCTGCTCAGTATGGTGATGTACATAAGCCTTTATCACTAAGAACAAGAATGGGTCTGAAGTTATTGCAAGAAGGCGGGGGAGAAGACGGTAAATTTACACTTGATGAATTAGAACAGGCATTAATTGGCAATCGCATCTACTTAGGTGAACTGGTGTTTACCGATTTAGCCTCACAATGTATTGCCCAAGGAAATACACCGGTGCAAGTTTCAGCGGGTATTGACGTGGATATTAGTCCTGCCTGCGATATCGTTGCTAACTGGAATGGTGCTATGAACTTAGATACAGAAGGTGCTGCATTGATCCGTGAGTTTGCGCATCTATTTAATCCTTCAGCACACTTATATAACAACTTTGATGTTACAGACCCGGCTAATACGCCTCATACTCTACGCCAAGATAAAGTTGCATTAAAAGCGCTGGCGCACGCTATGTTAAATGTGCAGGCGAATGGGGTGCCATTAACAAGTACTTTAGCTGAGCTTCAGTTCGTAGAAAAATCACTGGCCGGAGGGCATGCTTCAGGTGAGCAGCTTTCATGGGCTGGGCCGATGCATGTTGAGGGAGGCTTTAATGTTTTCAGATACGATAGAAGTAATTTAACACGCTCTACTCTGATACCTTATGCTGATTATCAAACATTACCGGATGCAGTTACAGGCCAACCTTTAGCGTCAAATTTATCAGCGCAAGGCTACCCTGTGAACTATGGCTCAAGCTGGATGTTTGTGATGAATTTTACTGAGGATGGACCGGTTGCTAAAGGATTATTAACCATGTCACAGAGCTCTGATTCACGTTCAGAGCACTTTGATGATCAAAGCCGTTATTATTCTCAAACAGCAAAACTCAGACCGTTATACTACAAAGAAGCAGATATAGAACAAAATCTGATCGATGAAATTGATATCTCAATGACTAAGCAATAAACGGCACTTCTTCAGCCAGTACAATGTGACTGGCTGAAATCTCTGCTTTATAAGCATATACTTCTACACCACAGTCAACGGCGTGTACTAATAGTTCGCTGTATTTAGCATCTATATGTGATGCGCCACTGACTGTATTAATTCCTTGATGTAATACAGCAAAAAGCAAAACAGCTCGGTGCCCCTGTTGCACCATTTCTATTAACTCGCGCAGGTGCTTTTGTCCTCGCACTGTTTTAGCATCAGGAAAGTAACCTTGACCAGTTTCTGGCTTTTCTTCTGATAGCAAGGTCACTGACTTAACCTCAACATAGCAATGAGCGGCGTTTTCAGCCGTTAATAAAAAATCGATGCGGCTATTCTCTTGACCGTATTTCACTTCAGCTTGCAGTGTATCGTAGCCATCAAGCTGCTTGATAAGATGATTTTCGAGAGCTTCTTGAACGACTTGATTAGCAACTGCAGTATTAACACAAATTAAATGCCCATGCTGATTTTGGGTGAGTTGTAACGATTGCGGGTATTTACGTTTTGGGTTATCACTGGTTGAGTAAAACGCGTTAAAACCTGGCTCGGCACAGCCTGTCATTTTGCCTGTATTGGCGCAGTGTGCTGTAAATTGTTGATTATCTTGCGTGACTAAATCAGCTAAAAATCGCTTATAGCGCTTTAATAAAGTGGCTGATTGTAATGGAGGATTAAATTTCATTATTTTGTTTTTATTTGAGCTTTTCTATATTGTAAGTGAATAACCAAGCAGAGTGCACCTTCGTTGTCATTTAAGGCGTTATTTATCGCAAGCGGTTGGGAACTGACGTAGCCTGTAGTAAACTCAGTGAACAATTTTTAGCGCAAAAAGAGTATTCTAACATGTCGGAAAAATTTTTAGTTCAACTAAGCGAGCAGGCTGCTGCCGCACATTGGGGTGATAAAGCCTCTCTTTCTTTTACTGAACAAGGCGCAACTATTCATTTAACTGAACAAGATACACTTAAAAACGTTCAGAAAGCAGCGCGTACGTTAGCGAATCAAGGTTTAAAAAATATTGCGCTAACGGGTGATGTTTGGTGCACAGAAACACAGTGGGCTTTTTACCAAGGCTTTGTTTCACCAAAGAATTTAGACGCAGTTGAATTTGCCGAGAATGCAAAAACAGACAGCAAAGAGCTGGCTTCTTTAACGCAAGCAGCGACTTGGGCTCGTCAAATGATCAATGGGACCGCTGATGATATTTTCCCTGAAAGCCTTGCTGGTAAAGCGGCTGAGTTTATTCAGTCATTAGCACCTGAGCATGTTAGCTATCAAATCATTAAAGGGGATGCATTACTTGAGCAGCAATGGATTGGTATTCATGCGGTTGGTCGTGGTAGTGAGCGCCCACCTGTACTACTTGAGCTAGACTACAACCCTACGGGTGACGAAACGGCGCCAGTGGCTGCTGCGCTTGTTGGTAAAGGTATTACATTTGACTCTGGCGGTTACTCTATTAAGCCAAGTGAAGGCATGCTAGGCATGAAGTGTGACATGGGCGGTGCAGCAACCGTAACGGCTGGTTTAGCACTTGCGATTAACCGTGGCGTTAATAAGCGCATTAAATTATTCCTATGTTGTGCTGAAAACTTAATTTCAGGCCATGCATATAAACTAGGTGATATTCTTACCTATAAAAATGGCACCACAGTTGAAATTGTTAATACCGATGCAGAAGGCCGTCTAGTGCTTGCTGATGGCCTAATGGCTGCGGGTGAAACCGGTGCGCCATTAATTATTGATGCAGCAACGCTAACCGGTGCTGCACTGGTGGCTGTTGGTCAAGAGTACAACGCACTATTTGGCCTTGATAAAGAGTTTGTCCGTGAAGTGCAAGACTTTGCAGAGCAAGAAATGGAAGGCGCTTGGCCATTACCGCTTGAGAAGTGGCATCAACAAAATTGCCCTTCACCATATGCTGATACTGCAAACAGTCGCCCACAAAAAGGCGGTGGTTATGGTGGTGCATCGAATGCGGCTGGTTTCTTATCTCGCTTTGTGCCAAATGATGGCAAGGGATGGGTTCATATTGACCTTGCAGCAGCATTTAATATGGGTAGCACAAGCGAGTGGGCTGCAGGTGCAACAACTCAAGGGATGCGCACAGTAGCAAGAACGTTATTAGAGAAAGCGTAGTAACCAGTTTGCTAACTAAATAAGTAAAAACGCCCGATTATGGGCGTTTTTTGTTTTTGGTAATTTTACAAACGGATACAAGATTTTTCGCACAATATAGTATAAAATCTCGCCCCACATTTTCTCATCAAGTGGTTAGTTTATATTTCATTAACTACACTTGGATGATCAATTCACACTGGGGTTTCTATTTATGTCAGATAAGTGCTATATCACTGCGCAGCAGCTTCTCGAAGATTCATTTCGTGTTGCGGCACAAGTTTATGACGATGGTTTTCGTCCTGATTTCATCATTGGTATTTGGCGTGGTGGCGCTCCAATTGGTATTGCAGTACAAGAATACTACGATTACAAAGGCATAGAGACAGACCACATTGCTGTTCGTACATCATCGTATTACGGTATCAATCAGCAATCGAAAGAAATTAAAGTACACGGCCTGCATTATATTATTGAAAATGCAAATGCGGGTGACTCATTGCTTATTGTGGATGATGTTTTTGATTCTGGCCGCAGTATTTTTGCATTAAAAGAAAAGTTATCTGAATTAATGCGCTTAAACTTACCACGCGATATTCGCGTTGCTTGCCCCTACTACAAGCCTAAAAACTCAAAGGTAGACATGGTGCCAGATTATTATATTCATGAGTCTGACGAGTGGCTGGTGTTCCCTCACGAGCTTTCAGGCTTAACACCGGATGAAATTATTGAAGGTAAATCGGATTTAGCCAATATCCACGATTTACTGCTCAAAAAGTAAGTTTTTAAAAAATGCATGAAAAGGCCCTGTTTAGGGTCTTTTTTGTATTCAGTTCTCACACCAATTCGCAATAATACTTAATCATTTTAGAGATTAAATTGGTCACTACTAGGCTAAAAATTTCTGATTTACGACTGTATGGATGCAGGAGGTAGAGCAATGTAGGAGCAATCGCCGAGAACAACAAAATACCGAAATTTTGCTTTATTATCAACGAAGTTTTATCGCCTCAAAATTTCTTACTTAATTAAGCGAATTGGTATCATTTGATAGTGCTTGTTGAAGATCGCTTTTTGTTATTTAGCCTTGTTTGCTACTAGTCCCAGTTGCTATTCGTTGTTGTTGATGAGAAAAAAAAGTTAGTGCTTCGGGAGTGTATTTAATTTATCTCTTGTCTTTTTAGGGTGTATACAGCACCGCTCTGAAACCTCAATTTTACCGAATTATTTTAGGGAACTATTAGAATGTTAAAGATCAGCAAGCACATTTAGCATGCTCACATGTTCAAGAGAATAAAACTCATGGTACTGTTGTTCAACATGATAATTTTTATGGGGTTTTATAAAGTAGAGCCTTAGTGTCAAAAGCTTCTTTTCGGCAGGTGATATTGATGTAATAAAAAACCGCGCACAATGCGCGGTTTTATTTAGTCTAATTGGATTAAACTCGTGGATTAGTTACCGCCTGAACCACCTGAACCACCTGAACCACCAGTAATTGGTTGTTCTACAACTTCACATACTGTTGGGATATTAAGCGCAACAGCGGTAGTGTTAACTGCAAGAGCTTGAGATAGCCACGCATTGTTAACATAGTCATAGTAACGAATAGTGTAGCTAGCACCTTCTTCAAGTGAAACGTTGAAGGTTGCACCCTCTCCGTAGTATGCATTTACAACTCTATTACCAGAATACAACAATGATGTTGTTGGTGTAGGCACTGGAGCGGTGTTTACATCAAAGTCTTCTGTGTTGCTACATACTAGTTGTGTAGTGACAGATTTAGAAACTTTATTAGGTGATGTAGATGTAAGCTTTAATGTTTCGCCGTTCAAGTCACATAAATTATTTACACTTAATTTAGAGGCTGTGCCATCTGAATTACTGGCTAAACCATCTAACACGTTTTTGCCATTCTGACGGATCTTGATATTCACAGGGAACGCAGGAGGATTAGCGATATTAGCTTGTGAATAATCACCTGTATTGGCTTTTAATTGGCCTATATTGCGTCGATAACCGTTTGTCTCAAGAAGAAGAGTGTAACGGCCTGCATTAGGCTGGTCATTACTATCAACAATGTCAAACTGAAGGCTAGAACATAGATTGTTGTTGAAGTAGTCTAAGTTCCAGTAAGATAAGTGGTTAACATCAACAGTTACGTCAAATGTGTCTGCGCTTCCATTATCTTTAACTTCACCGTAGCTTTCAAATGACCATTTACCTGCATCTTCGTCATAGCTCCACACTGGGAAGATATCACCAACAGCTAATTTTCTAGCGGTAGGGGCAGTTAAAGTACAAGTGCCTTTACTGTAACCATTTGCTTCAGCGAAAGTTGCAACATCAGTTGTGCCTGCAGGTAAAGAGACTGGACATGGATTAGAAGTATTTTTATCAACTTGCATTGCTACAGTGATAGAATTTCCAGGACCAAAAGTACTAACTTTATTGCCTTCGTCATCGACTAACTCGATTGCAACAAAGCCACCTGAGGTAAATGAACCATCCACAGTTGAATCAGTGCCATCAGGATTTGCAACTGAAAGAGCTAAACCACCAGGGAAAGCGTCAAGCGAAGAGTTTTCTGTAGCGTCAGCTTCAGTTTCAGTGTCATTTCGAGTTGCTTCATTCGCGAAATAAGCTACGGTCATTTGTGGAGCTGATGTTAGAGCTGTACCGTCTTTAGTTAAGAATTGAGTGCCATTCTTAATTTTTACTGTTGTACCACCAACAGCAACACCAGCTTTATTGATTGACTGCGGTAGTTCAATTTCAGTTTTATCACCCGAAATGCTTAGACCAGTAGTTGGATCGTAAGAAACAGTTGTGTTTTCACCTGCAGGCACAAGTGATTCAAGAGTCTTTGTTTCAGCAACAATTGCAATATCAGAGTTAGCAAGAGTTCGTGGAGTTAAACGAATTTCTTCTGCCGATACATTTTCTGCCGTTGTAACAGTTAAAGAACCTGAGTTGTTTAAGTAACCATCTGCAGAAACAACATAGTCATACGTAATACCATTTGCAGGAATAGAACCAACGGTGAAAGAGAATGTTCCTGCTGTTGTTGATTTATCTGCATCTGCAAGCGCTTCACCAGCTACATTTAAAAGTCCATCTTCAGGTGATGTAAAAGTTATAGTAGCTGTAACAGTGTCTGCTAAAGGTTGACCTGTCGCATCCAGTAAGCTAACTGAGATAGCACCAGCTTGCGTCTCAACTGCAGTCGGTGGAACAGCTACATCTTGCGTTGGTACTGGAGGCTTTGGTACAGTTGTGTTGTCGTCGTTATCACTAAAACAACCGCTTAAGCTTAGAGTGACACCTAACGCTAGCGCTAGCTTTGTTAGTTTAAATTCATTGTTTCCCATAATCGTTACCTTTCTTTCCTTTATCGTAAAGTAATCAGACTTTTATTAGAGCAAATAGTACCGGTTTGTGCACCGAAATACGCCACACATGGTTATCTGTTATTGAAGGATAAGCGTACATTATATATACGTCAAGTGAACATTATATATACTTTCATTAATAGAATAAGAAAGTTTTGTCTCGTCCTTCAAACACTGTGGGCGGCACATTTCGCTTTGCCGAATTATAATACAGAGCACAGCTATTAAAAAGCTCAACTCTATGAATATTTATAGTTTATGCAACTGAACTCATGCTGACTATTAATTTCAGTTTGCCTGCGTAATTGTAAAGCATAATAACAGATTATGTAACAAGTTTATAACTGCGAAAAACTGTCTACGTAATCACTCAGTTTGTCTATGTCGACCACTTGTAAACCTTGATTGCTGCGTTTTACTAAGCCCTTTTCTACAAGCTCAGTCACAACACGTCGATAGGCACGTTCGGTGGTGGCAAAACGTTCAGCTTCAGCATTCACTGTTGGGTAGGCTCTAAGCAGTGTTGGGTTATTATTTTCAGCTCTTAATAAACAATCTTTAGCAATATTATAGCTTAAGGGTAATAGCAATTTGTCTAGGTTGATTTTTTGGTTCTCTTGAAACTTAGCGGCTATTGTTTGTGCTGTGTATAAACTCAGTTCTGGTTTTTCTAAAAGTAGTGCGCGCCAATGTTTAAGCTCAATGAGATTGTAACTAACATCACTGAAACACGTTACTGTGTAGATACAAGGGAGGTTGTTAAGAGCTTCAATCTCACCAATTAATGTATTATTACAGTCAAGTTGACCGAGCAAAAGGCGGCGACCATTACCGACATCGTAACTAAACGAAACGGTACCACTTCTCACTAATACGAGTTTGGAAAGTGGTTGATCTTGATGGATCAGCACTTCTTTTTTGGCTTGTTGAAAACGACTCCCTGCAAAAGTGAGTAATTGATCAACAAGGTAGCTTGAAAAATGATATTGAAACATTAACGCCGCTCTTCGGACAATTGTCCTATTTATTACATCTTAATGACGCTAGCATTAAGATTCTAAGAATTTATGCTAACTTACTAGTAAGGTGTTCACGTTACTCATACCTTCATTTCCCGTGTAATGATTTTAAAGTCGGGTTAATTCTCAGGCTTTACAAGGTTTTTAGTAAGTTAGCTTTTTTATTTTCATTGTCAAAGTGAGCAATGAGTGAGTCTAAAAATGACAAACTCTAATGCTAACCTAAAGCCTAGGAGAGAACAATTGAGTTGGGAATATTTAGGCTATTTAGCATCTGCATTATTGGTCGCTTCTTTAACAATGAGCGATGTTATGAAGCTTCGTTGGTTTAACTTAGCAGGCTGTATCGCATTTACTCTTTATGGTGTAGCAATTGATGCCGTACCTGTGGCATTTACCAATGGCTTGCTTACCTTCGTAAATATCTACCATATTATAAAATTAAAGCGTCAACCGACAGTTGACGCTAAAAAGTAATTTAATTTTCGTCTTCAAGTGTATATTTAAGCTCACCAGCCAGCCAGGTTTGCTGTACTTTTATAGCGTGAACGTCAGCGAGCGGCACCGTGTAATAATCTTTATTGATTAAAATAAAGTCAGCCCATTTTCCTTGTTCTAAACTTCCTACTTTAAATTCTTGATGGGCAGCGTAAGCGCCTCCCAATGTAAACGCTCTTAGTGCTTCATCACGTGACAGTAACTCTTCAGGACGCCAACCTCCTTCAGGAAGTTGGTTATGGTCCATGCGTGTAATTGCTGAGTATAAGCCATCGAATGGGTCAGCAAGTTCAACGGGGAAATCAGAGCCTGCCGCAATAATGGAGCCTTGTGATAAAAATGTTTTCCACGCATAGGCACCCGTCAACTGTGTTTCGTTCAGACGCTGCTCAGCCATGTGCATATCAGAAGTCGCATGAACAGGCTGCATGGAAGGAATAATTTTTAACGCTTTAAAGCGAGGAATATCGTTTGGCGACACAATTTGCGCGTGTTCAATGCGGTTCCGTAATAAAATGCCTCCCGACTTCTTGAAGACATTTTCATAAGCATCTAAAACGGTTTTATTTGCTTGGTCGCCAATCGCATGGGTATTCGCGCTAAAGCCGTGTGAAAAACTTAAGGTAAAAAGTTGTTCAAGTTTTTCTTGCGTTTCGAGCATTAAGCCATGATGGTTTTTGCGATCAGCGTACTCATTAATTAATGCAGCGCCTCGACTGCCTAATGCACCATCTGCATAGACTTTTACACTGCCAATGGAGAGCATGTCGTTCATATCTTTATAGCGACCAGCTTTAAGCATGGTTTCGAGCTTTGGATCGCCAGCACTGAGCATAGCAACAATTCTAACAGGCAGATTATTGTGTTCTGCACGCTGTTTATACACTTGCCACGTATCGTAGTCTATACCTGCATCGTGTGCTGATGTAATGCCTAAACTGAGTAGGTGATTACCGGCGTTATCAAGTGCGCGATTGATACTCGCGTGATCTGTCTTGGGGATGTGTTGCGTTACTAATGTTTCTGCTTTATCAATAAACACCCCTGATGGCTGACCCGAAGGAAGTTTAATTATTTCGCCTCCAGAGGGCGTATCTGTTTGCGCCGTTATGCCAGCCAACGCCATTGCTTTTGAATTGACCCACACGGCATGACCATCAACGCGAGACAGCACAACAGGCTTGTCTTTTACGTATTTGTCTAAATCTGCTGCCGTAGGAAATTGACCGCCAGGCCAATGTTCTTGGTTCCAGCCTCGGCCAATTATCCAACCTTGTTTATCTTTAGCGAATTCGGCCAACATTTTACCGACCATATCGACAGATTGGGTATTTCTAACATCCAGTTGTGACAAGTTATTGCCAAGCCCAATTATATGACCATGTGCATCAATAAGCCCGGGCAGCAGTGTTGCCTTTTTACCATCGATCGTTGTCGCATCAGGAAAACTAGCCTTAAGGGAATCATCGCCTGTTTTGACAACTTTTCCATCTTTAAAGACTAAGGTTGAAAATTGCTGTGTCTGACCTTGATAGGTTGGTGTGTAACCATTTACGTTATAAATAACGGTAGTGTTAGCGAAGCAAGATATCGATGCAGTTGCGAGTAAGCTGATAATGAGTTTCATACTATTCTTATTTTTATTGATTTATAAAAACAGTATCAGAGTTGCTGTAAACTGCAAATAATTAGGTAATTAAAACGTGCAAAAGGGTGACTCGCACCCTCAGCATTATTTGCTAGCATATTCATTAAATTCAGCGAACGATAACTTATTGTCTTTATCGCTGTCGTAACTTTTAAAACGAGACCACAGAGCGGGGTCTCGTGCAGATTCAGAACGGCTTAAGAAGCCATCTTCATTACGATCGAGTTGTTTAAATTTTTCTCCAATACTTTCTGTTGCAAAAACCATACTGCTATATAAACCACAGATTATAAGACTGGCGAAAGTGTATTTTGACATTGCTTTAACTCTTGTTTGTTAAGTAGTGCTTAAATTCAAGGAGTGATATTTGCTGATCGTTGTCTGTATCCCATTTAGCCATGTGCTTTTGCAAGTGTGGCTGAGATGCAAGCTCTTCAACACTTAAATAACCATTTTTATCTTTGTCTAAATGATCAAATCGCTGCTTAACATCTAATGCTAAGGTATTGAAGCTTATAGTAATTAAAGTGCATGAAGCAAGTGTCGCAATTTTCATAATAAAACTCCTCAGAAAGTAAAATCCTTTTTGGGAAAAGTGCTTGCCATAATTTAAATCCCAAAATTTAAATCCGTTTACACGCTCCCTCTGGGATTATGGCAAGCACTTTAAGAGGTTAAGGTTTGAATTTTTCAAACTCTTGTTCAGATAATCGCTGATCATTATTTGTATCAAGATCAGTAAATTGCTTAATTAGCTCAGGGTGTTCATTGGCTTCAGAAAGTGAAATTGCATTGTCTGCATTGCTATCAAACTTAGTAAAACGAACATCCATTTGAGATGCCAAAACGGTCGCACTGATAGCCAAAAATATCAGCGAAAAGGCAGCGATAAGTTGTTTCATAACAATCTCCTATTGAATAAACGACTGAAACTCTGGAAATGAAATTTGGCCATCCTCATTACTATCAATTTGAGAAAAATTGCCATGTAACAGTGCGTCCTCAGATGCTTCAGACTCACTTAGCGCGCCATTACTGTCTTTATCAAGTTCATTAAACGTCTCGTTGAGATCAAGCGCGTATGAGCTTATTGATACTAAGCTGGCAAGCATGATTGAAATACAGGCCATCGTTTTCATTTTGTTTCCTAAAATCTATAACTTATTACGGTATAAACAAAAACAATGCCAATTTTAAAATTCATTTAATATCAATGGTTTATATATTCCCCGAGTGATTTGCTCAGCAATACTTACAAAGAGTTGTGTCTTTTTTGCAACGTTTTTTGGGTTCTAAAGGATTATTCATTTTAAAACAGAGAGTTATATTGTTGCTGATTAGCAACAAAAAAGCATTTATTGGTTAAAAAGTGCTGTTATATAGGCTGGATTCAGCGAGTGTCTAAGTTATTTATCTAATAATCATCTTCTGTCACGTTGAAAAGGATCAGTATGCAAGGTCTCGTTGCGAATAAATTTAAACATGCGCTCGATTGGCGGCCCAGTTTAATTGGCCAGTTTGTTTTTAGCACTTTGTTGTCTTTGCTGCCTTTATCGTTGGTTGTGATCGTGTTTCTAAACGCACTGAATAAACAATTGGCTGTGACACAAAAAATTGTCAGCGATAATTATTTAGTTACAAAGGCGTTTAATAGTTTAAAACAAGATTTAAATAGCCTAGAAAGAGCAACAAGACAAAACTGGGTTTTAAAAAGTGAATCACTCGATACCTTAATTGAAAATAAGTGGCAGTCATCGCTGCAAAGTATTGATGAGCTTATTTTTCTTAGTCCATCGACAGAGTATGTGGCGCAGTGGCAGCAATTGGCAGAAGTACTCAACTTTGCCCAGCAACACTTAGTTGCAGAGCAAAAACAAGATGGTGAATTATTTGCCCCAGCAAGCAAACTTATTGCAGAGCAAACGGTGTGGCTACGTGATCAAAATGAATTACGGATCACCAAGAATCAACAGCAATTAAAGGCGCTTCAAGCGTCGTTTATAAACTGGTTGATTGCATTAATTCCACTCACATTATTAGTAAGTGGTGGGTTTTTATGGCGGATCAGTGGCCGTTTAGGTGAACTAACAAGTGTAATAGATAAACTAGGTCAAGGTCATTGGCAGCAGAAAATTTCTGTACGAGGCTCATCGGAGCTAGTTGAGTTAGGTAATAAATTAGAGTGGGTGCAAGCGCAGCTGCATATGCTAGAGCAACAAAAAGACACCTTTTTACGTCATGTTACTCACGAATTAAAAACACCGCTTGCCTCCATGGTTGAAGGCACTGATTTACTCGCTGATGAAATTGTTGGCCCAATTAATAGCGAGCAGCAAGCTGTCCTTGAGCTAATTACACAGAGTATGGCGCGTTTACGAGTGATGATTGAAAGCTTATTAAATTATAACGCGATTCGTACCAGTAAAGAGAGTGTCACAGAGCTTAACTTCAATAGTATGAAATCGAATATTGAGCGTCACTTTGAACATCGTTTAATTGCGCGAAATCAGTCGTTAATATGGGTAAATGAACTTCCCTCAAAAGCGATGTATATTTCTTCCGAGTTGTTAGAAATGATGCTTGTGCAACTCATTTCCAATGCCTTGAAATTTTCACCTGAACAAGGCGTTGTCACGGTCGAAGCTCGTTATAAACACACTCAGCTTCAAGTGACGGTCAGTGATGTCGGTAAAGGCATTGCTGATTCTGAAAAGACCGCTGTTTTTGGTGCCTTTTATCAGGGGAAAAATGCCAAAGAGCAAACTGAAATGGGCAGTGGTCTTGGCCTCACAATAGTGAAAGAAACGGTTGAGCAACTGAGAGGCACACTTAATATTGCTGATAATGAACCGCAAGGCTGTCGATTTACAGTGACATTACCAATTCAAGTAACCCAAGGAGTTAACTGATATGGGCTTCGTAAATAAAGCCAGTTTTATACCCGCTGTACTCGTTGTATTTTTGACCGGGTGTGCGTTAACACAGCCAACATCATCGACAGCACAAAAAGAGCATAAAACACAGCTAACACCAAAGGAGCAACCTAATCCTAAACCAAGGCCTAAAAGCGAGCCTGTGTATCCGCCTGCACGTTTGGTTATTGCATGGCATGCAGAGCAATGCGGTGGCTTTAAAAGTACGCCGCAGAAGCAGACGTATGTAGGGCAAAAAGAGTTGATCAGTTTATTTAAATATTTATGTATACACAGTGCCTCAGAACCTAAACAAGCATTAGCATTACTGGAAAGCAGTGATCAAGCTTATTATTGGCCTGATGATATAAAACAGTATTTATGGCTACAAAAACAAAGTGTTCAACATAGTCTAAAGGCCAAGCAAGCCAAGCAGGCCTTAACAGAAAAAATGGAAAAAACGTTGTCGTCACTGGCGACAATTGAACAACAATTGCTGTTACGCGAAGAAACTAAGGAGCAGTAACCATGGCTGAGATAACAAAACCACGCATATTGTTGGTTGATGACGATGCAAGTTTACTGAAATTACTTGCAATTAGAATCGAATCAAAAGGGTATCAAGTTAGCACGGTTGAGAGTGGTCTGGCTGCGCTGCAGCAATTAAAAATGCAAACCTTTGATGCTGTGATTACCGACTTACGTATGGATGAAATGGACGGTATGGCGCTGCACCGCCAGTTGCAAAGTCGCTATCCGTCTATGCCAGTCATTATGATGACAGCGCATGGCTCTATCCCCGATGCAGTTGAAGCAACTAAGCAGGGGATCTTTGCGTTTATTACCAAGCCAGTTGATAAAGATGAGTTATTTGATAGCCTCGCCAAAGCAATCGAGATCCATGGTGTGCATGGTGATGAAACTCCAACGCAAACAAACATAGTTACGCGCAGCGGTGCCATGTTACACCTCCTTGAGCAAGTAAAGTTACTTGGGCCAACGCATGTTAATGTATTAATTTCAGGGGCGAGTGGCACAGGTAAGGAGTTATTAGCACAGGCGATTCATCAGCATAGTCACGTTAGTGATGGGCCTTTTGTTGCAATTAACTGTGGGGCTGTACCAGGTGAGTTGTTAGAATCAGAATTATTTGGTCATAAAAAAGGTGCGTTTACTGGGGCGGTAAAAGATCACCAGGGTTTGTTTCAACAGGCTCAAGGTGGTACCCTTTTTCTTGACGAAATAGGTGATATGCCTCTGAATTTACAAGTAAAGCTATTACGTGTATTGCAAGAAAAAACAATTCGTCCCGTGGGATTTCAAGAAGAAATTCCTATTGATGTACGGATAGTATCGGCAACGCATAAAAACTTACCTGAAGCGATTAATAACCAATTGTTTCGTGAAGATTTGTATTACCGACTCAATGTGGTGAACTTAAAGCTTCCTCCTTTGTGTGAAAGACGGGAAGACATAAGCTTGCTGGCACAGCACTTTGCAAGCGTAATAGCAAAACGTATGAATCAAGATGAAAAGCGTTTTGCTAATGACGCAATGCATGCATTGGTGCGTTATGACTGGCCTGGTAATATTCGTCAGTTACAAAACGTGATTGAACAAGTTGTCGCGCTGACCCCAGGTAATGTAATTGCGGTACAGCTAGTTGAAAGCGCGCTCAATAGTAATGTAAGTAATGCAGAGCCATTATCATTAAACGATGCTAAAAAAGAGTTTGAGCGTGACTATTTAATAAATACGCTAAAAATGGCAGCCGGCAATGTCGCAGAGGCTGCAAAGCTTGCAAAACGAAATCGCTCAGATTTTTATAAACTAATTAAAAAACACAACATTAATGTAGAAAATTTAATCTAGATACAACAAAACCTAGATGCAAAAAAAGGAAAGCGCATGGGGCTTTATTTAGTTTACCTTGGTGGTCGTATACAAGGCTGTCATATCGAAATGCACGATGTTCGATTTGTTGTTGGTGATAAAATTGAAGACACCTACTCAAAGCTAAAAGCGCAGTGGGTGGGTGACAAAGGCAGTGTGCACATGGATAGCTTCATGCATATTCAGCACATTGATGGTTACAAAGTAGAGGTGATAGAAGGGGCTCACGAGCAACCTGAAAAGCTTTATTTTGTTAATTTAGGCGCGTATCGAGCAGACAGTCTTGCCGAACAACATGATTTTGCATTGTATGTTGCGCGCAGCAGTGAGGAAGCAAAGCAACGTGCTAAAGACTCTTTGCTTGCAGGGCTGACACATTTGCACAAAGATGATTTACATGACGTAGATGATTGTTTTGCTATCGATTTACTCGATAGCAACTTGACCCTTAAGCTAACACCAAGTGGGCACTCTCAAGCGATGAAACCCGATTGGTTTGGCTATCACGTTTTATAGTGAATTAATTAGTCATCATTCTCGCTTTTACTGGCAACCTTAAAAGCAATGATGACTAAAGCAAACAGTGCAAAAGGGAGTGCAGCAAGTAAATATTCTACAGTATGGCTATCTTGGTAGTTAGGCTGAAGTAAAAAGTGCCCAGCAACACATAACAAGATTGCCACAAACAAAACAGGCAATAAGATTAACTCTTTTTTTGGCGAGTGATTTTTCATTACATAAGGTCAAATTTCAATGGTGGGGCATTGTAATGAGCTAAGTTAAGCTAGGTCAAATAACTTGGTGACTTATATTGCGCTGTATCAACTTTTTTAGTCGGTATTTTCTTTGGTTGCTTTTTAGGCTCTGCGGGTTTATCTGTTACATCATTACAATTATAAAGTGCCATTATGAATTCGATTTCTTCACGTTGTAACCTTGATTGCATGATGCCCCCTCGAGTCAAATTTGCCTTTTATAGTACAATATACTAAGCCCGCTAATCTGAATTATTGGTGAATAACTAAGCATTAAATTGTTATCAAGTGTAACGCTGTCATCGTTGTTTTATAGGCAAACTTACAGTGAACACCACGCCGCTATCATCTGCGAGATTTTCAGCCTTGACCTGTCCCTCATGGTAATCACAAATTAAACGAACAATATACAAGCCTAATCCTAAATGGGGTTGTTGCTGATGCTCTTGAGTTCTCACTGATACCATCGAATCAAATATATGATCTACTAAGCCCTCTGGTAACAAAGGGCCTTGGTTCACAATTTTTAGAATAGCGTGCTGTTCGTATTTAGCTAAACTCACCGTTATTTGGCTGTCAGGAGATTTAAACTCGAGCGCATTATTAATCAGTTTATCAAGAAGTTGGGCAATAAACTCCGGGGCCCCTCGCAGGGGCAGTGGTGATTCATAAAGTGATAAATTAAATAATTTCTCGCCATAAGTAATTTGGTAACCTTGCATGCAGCCAGTGATCACTTGAGTGAGATCAAACGTCTCAGCTTCCACATTTTGAATGCTTTGTTCTAGGCGTGTTGCTTCACTCATTGTGGTTATTATTTTACCTAGTCGCTCAACGCCTTCGCTGGCGCGCGCGAGGTATTTTTGACTAAACTCAGATTGCGGCTGCATTTGTAAGTTTTCAAGCGATGAGCGCACCACCGCAACAGGGGTACGTAATTCATGAGAAAGGCGTGATGACATATTCTCAAGGTAATCGGTATAACCACTTAAGCGGCTGACAATATTGGCAAAACTACGTGAGAGATCACCAATTTCATCATTTGAATCGGTATACGTTATTTTGCCTGTAATTCGGCCTTGTGCATCAATAGCTTGCTCAGCGTTATCACGTAAACGACGAATACGGCTTGAGATCCGTGATGCAAAAAAGAATAAGGTGACAGTACCGACTAGCATGACAGCTAAAATAACGTTAAATAGTTTCTCGAGCGATTTATTACGAAGAGTACGCACACCATTGGTGGTTTCTTCTGCGATAACAGCACCAATGACCTTATCTTGAATCCAAATCGGGTAGGCTGCTGATAAGATCACCGCCTTGCTATCGGGAGTTAAGCGCCACGATGAAGCAGGTTTCCCGTTTAATGCACTGGCGATATGCGTGCCTTGCATAGCGGCCACATCATGCAAAGTATCAATAAACTCATTTTCAGGGCGAGTTAGTATTTGGTAATAAAGCGGATGCAAGTAATCACGCTCAAATTGTTGCCACCATGTTGTTGCCGGTTTATCTGTGAGTCCATCTGCCCAGACACCATCAGCGTGATGTATAGACCCCGCTTGTGCGAGTACGCGATGGTGGCTATCGACTACCCAAATTCGACTGCCGCTATGGCCCATCCCTTTTAAAATACGGTTTATCTCTGGTGAAGGCACAAGCACCGAGCCAATGTCGTTGGGGTTGAGTAGGTTAGACGTTGACATAAGTTGAGGCTCAACTTTGTCATCATCCCAATCTTCAATTGCAAATCCCAGCTTGTTGCCAAGCATGCTTAATGGAAAGCGCAGTTCAATGTTATAGCCTGTTTCTGTACTTTGAAAATAGCCTTGAATCTTTGTAACAGGCTCGCGGCTGATAGCGTCAAAGGCATTAACCCAGCCATCTTGGCGAGCAGCAATCACGTAATGCTTAAATTCACCTTCGGGGGTCTTTAACATGATTTGTAAGTGATCATTGCGCGTAATACTGAGCGTATTTTTAGCGCGATACACCAACGAGCTATCACGCACCTCAAAGACTGCATACAAATAGTTTTCGTACTTACCAACCATATGATTAAATGCTAAATCAGCGTCTTCGTGCGCGGGGTTTACACGTTGTAAGTAGCGTTTATCGTAATGCCAAAAAAGTGCCCTATAGGGTTGCCAATCAGCAAGTTTGCCATCAAGTTGAATCGGGTTGCTGAGGTTATAGGCATATAAATCACGGCCTTTAACGACCTGATCTAAAAAATTGGTTTGCGAGTCGAATAAGGCTGGCCGTTCATGTAACGCTGTTGCCAGGGCTCGTGTGGTGCCTACGAGTGTTTTTTCTTGGCCCTGCCTTAAAAACTTTTCCATTTCCCAAACATATTCATAGCCAAGCCAAGGTAGTAAAAACAAAAAGCAAGACAGTAAAATAAACTTACTGCGCAAACCAAATCTGAGCATCAAGCTTGCTCCCAGCGATAACCCATACCGTACACTGTGTCGATACAATCGAAGCTATTATCTAAGGCAATAAACTTTTTTCGGATACGCTTAACGTGGGAAGTAATCGTACTGTCATCGACATAAATTTTTGCATCGCTCATTAATTCATTGCGACTTTTTACATGCCCTGGACGCTGCGCAAGTGAATGCACCATCCAAAACTCAGTCACCGTCAAGTCAACAAGCTGATCGTGCCAAAACACTTGCATACGCTGGCTATCTAATTTTAATAGACCACGATGCAGTAGCGCATCTTGATTAGCCGGTTGTTCAAGTGCATCTAAGCGTCTGAATAAAGCCCCAATTCGTGCGGCAAGGTGCGCCATACTGATATCTTTTGTTAAGTAGTCATCAGCGCCCATGCGCAGGCCACAGACCGTATCAATTTCACTATCACGCGCGGTTAAAAAGATAATAGGCAAGGTTTTCGAGAGCGACCGTAATGTTTGACATAATAAAAACCCTCCATCAATTTCATGCGCTAAGCCAATGTCCACGATGGCCAAATCTGGCAATGACTGGCTAAACGACAGCTCTGCGCTTGCTCGGTCAGCAAACCCAATGACTTGATAGCCTTGTGCGCTCAACATTTCAGTGTAGTTTTCGCGGATGGCTGTTTCATCTTCGACAATGGCTATTTTCTTCATTCTTCCTACTTATTTAGCTTCATAGTCAGCACTATGAATACACTATACCGAAAATTTTACTGTGCGTACTGGCAAAAATGCGATTGCCATTTTTCTGCCACAATTGCTCAGCAGTTTGCCTTTTTTGATCCCCTTTATTGCCATTTCGGCTTGTTTTAATAGCGCTATACCACGTTTGCAACGCCAACCAATAGTTGCCAAACAATTAATGTAAAAGAAAGGATTAAATTATGAAAAAGATCATCATTGCTGCACTTATAACGTCGGCCCTATCAACAAGCCAATTTGTTGAGGCTGCGCCCCAAGCAAAACAAGAAACACCAAAAGAAACAGCCATTGGCCTTAGTGCAGGCGCTGTAGTTGGCGGTTTGATTGGGGGCCCTGTGGGTGCATTTGTTGGCGCATTTGCCGGAGGATTAATCGGTGAAAAAGAAGCCGGTGAGCGTGTTATCGAAGCGCAAAACCAGGCACTTGTTGTTATGCAGCAGCACACCGCAGATTATCAGCAGGTTATTGCTAATAATGCGGTTTTGACTGAGCAACTTGAGAGCTTGAATGATGAGAAAGAGCAATTGCTTCAAGCCCAACTAAATACTTTGCTGGCCATGACCGTTCAATTTAAAACAGGGTCAAGTGAGATAGCCCCGCATTTTGCCAGTCAGCTCGATAAAGTCGCACGGTTACTGATTGAACAACCGCACTTGGCTATCGACTTAAACGGCTTTGCCGACCAACGGGGTGATGAACTCGCTAATTTAATGCTATCTAAGAAACGTGTGAATGCCGTGCAAAGTTATTTAATTAAACAAGGTGTGCCGCACACGCGACTGTCTGCTACAGCATTTGGCGAGAAACAAAGTGTTGCAAGTTCAAATGATTATGAAGATAACGTGTTTGATCGCAGAGTCACACTAACCACACGACCTGTTCAAAACACGCAATTACAGACTGCAAAAAGCAATCGCTAATTCATCTGTCGATGGAGTGACATGTTATGTTGAGTAACCGAACCAAAAGGCTCTTGTCCGTGAGCCTTTTTATCCTACTTTTAGGATATGCTATAAATCCTGCATTAGCCGCTAATGTCAGTGCACAATTACGGTTTTATGATAACTTGCACAGCGAAGTGTCATCAGGCGTTTTAGTCAAAAACGATGTGACGATGACGCTCACAGGTTTAATCAATCATGTGGTTGTTAAGCAGCGTTATCAAAACCCACACCCGTTTGCAGTTAATGCGCGTTATGTATTTCCTTTGCCCGATGAAAGCGCAGTACATGCATTACAAATGCAAATTGGTGAGCGTGTGATTACGGGCAATATTGCACTCAAACAGCAAGCTGAGCTGCAGTTTAAAGAGGCGCAGCAGCAAGGCAAGCGAGCAGCCCTAGTACGTCAGCAACGGGCGAATATTTTCGCAACCGATGTTGCAAATATCGGGGCGGGCGATGAAATTGAAATCACCTTACAGTATCAAGAGATAATTGGTTTTCGTGATGGGGTATTTTCACTGCGTTTCCCAACCACGATTACACCCCGCTATGAACCAAAAACAGCTCAGCTTAAGCCTCATACAAGCGAAAATCCAGAACCTAATTCATCGTCAATGTTGAATCAGAGCGCTCTGGCTTCTGCGTGGTTAAAACCGGTGTACCAAAGCACAAATAGTCAGCAGGTTGATGCACATTTAAACTTGGCTATTAACATGGATATTGGTTTAGAGCTTAGTGATATAAATGCAAACCTGAGCGGTATGCAAATTGATAACCCACATTTTGGGCGCTATATACTTGCACTTAATCGCGATGTACCGATGACACGTGATTTTGAGCTGACATTTAAGCCGCTCGACAAAGAAAGTTCACAGGCTGCGTTTTTTAAAGAAGTCGTCAATGGCGAAGAATATGGACTATTGATGCTCGTGCCGCCAGCGGATCATTTTACCGCACAGGCACGCCTCCCGCGTGAAATGGTCTTTGTAGTCGACACGTCGGGTTCTATGCATGGTCAGTCCATGGAGCAGGCAAAGCACGCTTTGTTTTATGCTTTATCGTTACTCGATGAAAACGATAGCTTTAATATTATTGGTTTTGATAATGACGTTACGGCTCTTAGTGAGGCTGCAATGATTGCCAATGACTTTAATATTCGCCGTGCAGAGCGTTTTATATATGGCTTGCAAGCCGATGGTGGCACAGAGATAAGTAATGCACTATCGCGGGTGTTAGATGGCAAACAGCATGATGGTTTTGTGCGTCAAATTGTATTTTTAACCGATGGCAGTGTAGGCAATGAAACACAGTTGTTTTCGCAAATTCAAGCTGACTTAGGTGATAGCCGCTTATTTACCGTTGGTATTGGCAGTGCACCAAATAGTTTCTTTATGACACGCGCTGCTGATATTGGTCGTGGTACGTTTACCTTTATTAGTAGCGCCAGCCAAGTACAGCCTAAAATGCAGCTATTATTCGATAAACTCGCTCACCCAGTTGTAACCGAGCTTGTCTTACATGCAGATAACCAAGAGCTTGAGTACTGGCCATCGCCTTTACCCGATCTTTATTTTTCTGAGCCCGTGTTAGTTGCGGTGAAGTTAGCTGGAAATCAACATGTAACCCTGACCGGGCAGACCCAATCAGGACCCCTTAATATTAACTTATCAGCGAATCACGCGGCGCAAGGTGAGGGCATAGCAAGACTATGGGCAAGGCAGAAAATTAAGTCACTCCTGCTTTATAATGATAAAGACAGCGTAAAGTCAGAAGTCGAAACATTGGCACTTCAGCATCATTTACTCAGTCCATTTACTGCTTTTATTGCTGTTGATAACGTCGCTGGGAACGAAATTGCTGAGCGCTCAGTGCAACTAAGAAATAGGCTGCCGAGTGGAATGACATTGCCACAAACAGATGGGCAAAGTCGTGTATTTATAGTGTTTGGCTTGTTATTGGTATCGTTAGCATGGTTATGGCAATGGCGACGTTAAAAAAGGCCTTACCACTGTGTGTGGGGTTGCTTGGCATTTCACTGCTACTCAATGGCAGTTATATGCAAGCCAAGGCGTGGCTTGCCCAGCATCTGATTGAGTCAGCTTGGCAACATGCTTTGCTGACGCCAAATGAAAAAGTCAGGCCGTGGTTTTATGCTGACGGTTATGTCACAGCACAACTAAATTGGCCTACTCAGCAGCAACGTTTAACTATTTTAGCGGGGGCGTCGGGGCGTAACTTAGCCTTTGCTCCCGGGCATTTCTTACCCAGTGGTGAACTTTCGAGTGACAATGGGGTGTTAATTGCAGGCCACAACGATACCCACTTTGCATTTTTAAAAAATGTGAAAGTGGGCGAGTCGTTTTCTATGCAGTTACAAAACGGCCAAGTCGTGCACTACCAAGTACGCAGTGTTCGTGTCATTCATCAACACGAGCAGGCCTTTTTAATGCAACCCGGTTTGTATTTATTAACCTGTTACCCTTTTGATTCTTTGGCATCGGGTACCGAGTTGAGGTTATTAGTGTCGGCAGACAAGCTCTCATCATCTACGTCAATTTTAAGTTCTTGATGGCGTTGACTGACAATCACGCCCGCAAATACCACACCGATACTTAACCACTGCCAAGTTGTTAGCACTTCCCCCAGTAAGATAGCGGATAAAATTAACGCAAAAATAGGAATCAAATTAGAGTAAGCCGCGGCAGTTAGAACCGATACTTTACTGATGGCATAGTTATACATACCATAGCCGCCTAAGGTCACGCACGAGCCTAAATATAAAATACTCAATAGGGCACTCAAATCATGTTGATTCTCGCTCGGCAGTTCAATAAAGAATAAAAAGGGTGCAAAGAATAGGCTGCCACTAAAGCCTTGTATGGCTATTAGTGTAAGCGGGGAGTAACGTGTTACTAAGTGTTTAACACTGACAGTATAAAAGGCCGCGCAGACCATGGCCATGAGCTCTAAAAAGTTACCCAGTAAAGGGTTTGGCGCTTGCTCGCTACTTGGCGAAAGCAAGGTTAACAAAATACTGCCACCAATACAGAGGGTAAAGCCAACCACAATGGCTTTACTGATGTACTCTTTTAACATTAAGAAAGCTAAAATAGCGACAATAATCGGTAAGCAAGACACAATAACACCCGCTTGCGATGCTGATGTGTATTCAAGCGCATGACCTTCAAATAAGTAATATAAGCAAGGCTCTGCCAGCGACATGCCTATCAAGTATTTCCAGTCGCCTTTTTTAAATTCAAAGCGGATCACAAATCGCCACAAGCATAAACAAATTAAAAGGGTGGTTAACATCCTTAAAAAAATTACCAATACGGGGTCATAAATTGTGATTGCATGCTTTAACGCAATATAGGAACTTCCCCATAAAAAAGTGGCAATTATTAAGCATAAACTGGCAGGCATAGGTGTCGCTTCGTGTGTTAAAAATGAAAAAACGATCCTAGCATGAATTTTTTTAACTTGTTCAAAAACTGTTTGCTGGTATATATAAATTCTCTATTTTATTTACAGAATTAATAACGCAGATGCAAAGGCCACACGTCGTTGTTGTAAAGCTAGGCACAAGTGTGCTGACAGGCGGTACAGACAAATTAGATAAAGCACATATGGTGGAGCTTGTTCGCCAGTGTTGTGAGTTAAAAAAACAAGGTTATCAGGTTGTTTTAGTATCCAGTGGCGCAGTCGCTGCGGGTCGTGAGCAATTAATAACCCCCTGTGGCCGTTCTTTGATCGAAAAACAAATGCTGGCAGCAATTGGCCAAGGTCATCTTATTCATACTTGGCAGAGTTTATTTGCACTCTATGGTATTAATGTTGGGCAGATGCTGCTTACCCGGGCAGATGTTGAAGACCGCGAACGTTATTTAAATGCCCGCGACACACTCAATGCATTGCTTGCGCATAATGTGGTTCCAATCATTAACGAAAATGATGCCGTAGCCACGACTGAAATAAAAGTCGGCGATAATGATAACTTGTCTGCGTTGGTGGCTATTTTAGCAAATGCAGAAAAACTTTTGTTGCTTACCGACCAAGAGGGGTTGTTTACTGGTGACCCGCGCTCTGATGTTAATGCAACTCTCATAAACGAAGTATCACACATTAACGATGAGCTCAGAGAGCTTGCTGGTGGAAGTGGTACAAGTTTAGGAACTGGCGGAATGGCAACTAAACTTCAAGCTGCTGATATTGCTCGTCGTGCAGGCGTTGAAGTGATTATTGCCAAAGGTGCGGGCAAAAATGTGATTTTAAATTGCATGGCTGACAAACTGCCAGGTACTCGGTTTTTAAAATTAACCGCCCCCAAAGATGGTCGAAAAAAATGGCTATTAGCGGGCCCTAAAAGTTCTGGGCAACTGGTGATCGATGATGGTGCCAGTTTGGCACTTCAAGAGCGCGGAGCCAGTCTTTTAGCAAAAGGGGTCAGAGCTGTTAGAGGCCAATTTGAACGAGGTGATGTAATTGAAGTGATATCGAGTGAAGGTCAATGTATTGCAAAGGGGCTCGTTAACTTTAACCATCAAGAAATCGATACAATAAAAGGCTGCCACTCATCACAAATTGCGCAGTTACTTGTGTTTGCACCAAGCAGTGAAGTAATACACAGAGATGATATGATTTTATTATAGTTTTTTAGTAATTTTTATAAATTTAACTACACTAAAGTTACTTATAGTTCTGGGGACTTTTCAATGCAGGCAAACCCTTGCGGACATGAATGGGTTGTGACGATAACACAGCAAGAAGAAGAGCCAGAGCTTGATCAGGCCCTTATCGATGCGGTGGCAGGGTTAGGTGAGTTTTCGCGGTTTGCTATTTACGTCAATAAATTTTTTAAACCTGGGCTACCTGCACAATTAATTAATAAAGACACCGTGATAGAGAAGCTCTCTGAACACGAGGTCAATGAATTAATAGAAAAAGTCAGTCGCAATAAAATCCGCATTAGCCTTAATTATGGCTGCATTTATACCTATGTGCCTGTTTATCATACGGGAAATGTAGTAGGGGTTTTAGTGATTGAGTCGAATCAAGAGCTCACCGAACGCTGTAGTATGTTAGCAATTTACATGCTAAATATTTACGCTAACCAACTTTCATTGTTGCATAAGTCCCGCCTTGACCCATTGACAGAATTACTTAATCGTCAAACGTTTGATAAAAAAGTGATTGATATTGCGGCGCAAGCCGCGTATGGAGTTACTCACTCAGATGTAAATCACCGCCACTGGTATTTGGCAATGATCGACATTGATCACTTTAAACGTGTGAATGATAACTACGGCCATGTTATTGGTGATGAAGTCATTTTGCTGGTCGCACAATTACTCAAAAATAACTTCCGATTCGAAGATTATGTATTTCGTTATGGGGGAGAAGAGTTTGCCATTTTATTTCAAGCAACCGACGAATGTGATGCGCGCAACGTGTTAAATCGATTTCGTGCGTGTGTCGCTGAGTATCCATTTCCGCAAGTAGGTAGCCTCACTGTAAGTTGTGGTTTTTTGCCTATTTGTGAGTTTGAAATGGTTGCAAGCTTAGTTCAAAAAGCAGATAACGCCTTGTATCATTCAAAGAACATGGGGCGTAATCGCATAACGGCGTATTGCGAATTGGATATTCAAGATAATAAACACAATGATGACTCGATAGAGTTATTTTGAGCCTGTTGCAGCGTGTAGTGCTGTGTTAAAATTGCCCACCTTATTTTATTCAGTATGAGAATGTGAGATGAAGTTTGTCCGCTGGTTGTTAGGCCGCCTTATTTTACTTTTTGATTTTATTTTTACGCCGCGCAGTAAAAAACGTCCTGCTGCAGAGCAAGCACAGCTTGATTTAGTAACATCACAATTTAAGCTATATCAATTCAAAGCGTGCCCATTTTGCGTAAAAGTACGCCGTGCGATTAAACGCCAGGGCTTATCTGTGGAAACTCGAGACGCCAAAGGTAATGAACTCTTTCGCCAAGAGCTATTAGAGCAGGGCGGAAAAATTAAAGTACCGTGTTTACGTATTGAAGAAAACGGCCAAGTAACGTGGTTGTATGAATCAAACGATATCATTGCTTATTTAGATAAAGTCGCTGCATAAAGCGGCTTTTCACTTCGATAATAGCTCATGCTGTGCTAGCATTTGGGCAAATTTTTAATTGTCTTTTGAGAGATATAACCATGACAATTCGCACCCGTGTTGCTCCTTCACCAACAGGTGATCCGCATCTAGGTACTGCTTACATCGCTTTATTTAACTACTGCTTTGCAAAACAGCAAGGTGGGGAGTTTGTTTTACGTATAGAAGACACTGACCAAGTGCGCAGTACAGCTGAATCAGAGCAAGCTATCATGGATAGCTTACGTTGGTTAGGCTTAAACTGGGATCATGGTCCTGATGTGGGCGGTGAGTTTGGTCCATACCGTCAATCTGAGCGAAGTGATTTATACAAAAAGTTTGCGCATCAGTTAGTTGAGCAAGGCAAAGCATTTTATTGTTTTGCAACTAGCGAAGAGCTAGATCAAATGCGTGAAGAACAAATGGCTGAGGGTTTGCGTCCTAAATATGATGGTCGTGGTTTAAATCTATCAGACGATGAAATCAAAGCGAATCTTGACGCGGGTAAGCCGTACGTTATTCGTATGAAGATCCCAAGCGAAGGCACGTTTAAGTTTAACGACTATCTTCGTGGCGAAATTGAGATCCCGTGGGAAAACGTAGACATGCAAGTGTTGTTGAAAGCCGATGGCTTCCCAACGTATTTCCTTGCTAACGTTGTTGATGATCACCACATGCAAATTAGCCATATTTTCCGTGGTGAAGAGTGGATCAACTCAGCGCCTAAGCTATTAAAATTATACGAAGACTTCGGTTGGGAAGCGCCTGTACTTGGTCACTTGCCGTTACTTCGTAACCCAGATAAATCAAAGTTATCAAAGCGTAAAAATCCAACTTCAATCAATTACTACAAAGAAATGGGTTACCTGCCAGAGGCACTATTGAACTATTTAGGCCGCATGGGTTGGTCAATGCCTGATGAACGTGAAAAGTTCACGCTAGATGAGATGATTGAACACTTTGATATGAAACGTGTTTCTCTGGGTGGGCCTATTTTCGACGTGGATAAGCTTAGCTGGTTAAACGGTATGTGGATCCGTGAAAACTTGTCAGATGCTGAGTTAATGCAACGTTTTGTTGATTGGAAATTTAATACTGAGTTATTCGCTAAAGTATTACCAGAAGCAAAAACACGTATTAATACGTTATCAGACATGGTTGATCTTGCCGGTCATTTCGTGGGCGGTATTCCAAGCTATGATCCTGCGTTGTTAACGGCTGGTAAAGCGGGTGAAGATGCAACACGTCAAGCACTGCAATTCTTCATCTGGCAATTAGAAGGCTTACGTACATGGGAAAAATCAGCGATTTTTGCCATTGCGAAAGAAGTTGCAACGTTCCATGAGCTGAAGATTAAAGATTTTCTTGAGCCGATTTTTGTCGCTATTACGGGCAAAACATCATCAACATCGGTACTTGATGCAATGGAAATATTAGGCTCAGACCTGTCGCGTGCGCGATTACGTGTTGCACTTTCGCACATTGGCGTGTCAAAAAAGCAAGCGAAAAATATTGAGCGCGCTTACCGCGATTACCCGCAAGCTTAAAAATTATTACGCTTTAAAAACCGAGCTATATGTGAAGTGACCCCCAATAGTTGGACATTCCAATTACTGGGGGTTTTTTTATATTTAAATCAAAGTTAACGCAGATTTAACTTGTAAATAGGTACTACTCTAATAGTATTAAACATGTACAACTTATCACTTGTAGGAATATCTTAATTAAGCAGTATAAGGTAGCTGCAAGCGAGGGATTTTTTAAGCTGAAGTGAATGCTTCGGTTAATTTTCAAGGAGAAAGTGATGTTCAAATACTTATTGGTCTGTTTGACCGTTTTTGGCATTAGTATGTCGAGTTTCGCTGCTGATAAACCCAATGTGCTTATTATTTGGGGTGATGATGTTGGTATGTGGAATATTAGCGCTTACCATCGTGGCATGATGGGAGGTAGCACACCTAACATAGATAGCATTGCCAATGATGGCATGATATTTATGGATCATTACGCACAGGCCTCGTGTACGGCTGGTCGTGCTGCATTTATTACTGGTCAGTACCCAATGCGTACCGGCCTTAGTACGGTAGGTCTACCTGGAGCACCACAAGGTTTGCAAAAGAAAGATCCAACGTTAGCAACGATGCTTAAATCTAAGGGGTATGTAACAGGGCAGTTTGGTAAAAACCATTTAGGTGACCTTGATGAACACTTACCAACAAATCATGGTTTTGATGAATTTTTTGGTATTTTGTACCACCTCAACGCGGGTGAATACCCAGAACAGCAAGATTATCCACAAGACGCCAAAACACAAGAAAAGTTTGGTCTAAAAATGCGTGGAGTCATTCATTCAAAAGCGCTTGCTAATGGTAAACAAGAGGTTAAAGATCTTGGCCCATTTGGTAAAGAACGTCAGCGTAATTTAGACCAAGAAGTGCTTGTTGAATCAAAACGTTTTATTCGTGATGCTGTAAAACAAAATAAGCCTTTCTTCGTTTGGCATAACACCACACGCATGCATTACCAAACTAACCTTAACAAAGCGTATGACGGTAAAACAGGGTTTGGTTTATATGCTGATGGTATGGCTGAACTGGATGATGATGTAGGAGAGCTGCTTAACTTACTTGATGAGCTTAAAGTATCTGATAATACAATAGTGATGTTTTCTACCGACAATGGTGCTGCATCAAACTCATGGCCTGATGGTGGTAACCAGCCGTTTCATGGTGAAAAAGGTGTTGGTGGCTGGGAAGGTGGTTTCAGAGTTCCTATGCTTGTTAAATGGCCAGGCCATATTCCAAGTGGTGTAAGCACGGGTGAGTTTATGACCATGGAAGATTGGATACCAACGATAATGTCATGGCTCGGTGATAAAGACCTAAAAGCTAATTTGCTTAAAGGTACAAAAATTAATGGCCAAAAGTATAAAGTTCATTTAGATGGCTTCGATCAAAGTGATATCTTGTTGAATAATGGTAAAACAAACCGTAAAGAGTTTTATTATTTTACCGAAACGACTTTCCACGGTATGCGTTACGGTGATTGGAAGTTAATTTTCACAGAGCAAGAGCATTGGTTCAGATCTTCGCAACAAGCCCTTACTACACCTTACATCATTAACCTAAAAATGGACCCATTTGAGCGCTTCATTGATGCAAGGGGTTACGATGAGTGGGCTGAAAACCGTAGCTGGATTTTAGGCCCTGCAGGTAATCAAATTTCAGAGTTTGTAAAAACCTTTAAGGCTTTCCCGCCTAGCCAAGAGAGCATGTCAGTACAAGTGGATAGTGTCGCTGAAATGATTTCAAAGCAAGCGCTAAACCGCTAACAATATAGGCTTTACCAGGGCACGACGTTGCGACATCGCAGTTTTGTTCGTCACTGGTAAAGCCTTTACAACTTTCAACCTTGTAGCCATTGCCGCCTCTATTTACCCCCTCACGTTTTAACTGCTCAATAGCAATACTCTATTTATCGCTGTTGGAGTGTAACCGCTAGATTGCACTGAACGTTGCCCCAGGCAGTTAAGTTCTTCAACATCGCCAAAATAATATGCATCACTTTGAATAGCTTGTTCTTCACTTATAAATGCCTATATTCACTACTTTTCGAATTCATAAGTAAATAAATTAGGGGACTGTTAGTCTTAAACCTATGTTGCCGCAGGCAGATAAAGTTGAAAAAGTGGTGAGTAAAACGAGCAGTCGAGTGATGTTTTTTCACTTTAACTAAGCTCTATTGTTCTATCGCTAAAAGCATGACTTTGTTGTTAAAAATTGAGGCTAATATTGAATAAATACATCTATTTATGCACTTTGGTTAGTCTTAAATGGGGTTGAAAATGTAACTAAGCTTGAATCTTTGTTAACAGTGTCGATTTTTTGCGTCTTAAATAAAAGTAGAAATTTTCACATTTAGAGAGTGTCCATCAAATTTCGATTAGCGTTATGGCTTGTTTTATAAGCTTAAATTTGATTTTGTCGTTATTTTGGTAATTTATTTGTTAAGGTTAAGTACAAAACGCTACAACTAAGTTGATTAATTTGTTTCATGGGTGTGATTGAATAACGGTTAAGTTTTGAAATGGATATTCATAAAACTTAAATAATTATTCAAATAACTATCCAGGAATTACTTATGCAAGTAAAAACACTCTCAATTGCTGTCGCTGCGGCTCTTTACAGTGCCAGCGCAGCCTATGCGACTGGTATTGAAGCTAATAACAACGCAAATAAATTACAAGCACCTAATATTACATTCGATGAAGTCAAAGCACTTTCAAATAAAGTTCATGACGCTAGTTCAGAAACAATGTTGCAAAACAATGGCTTGAACGTAAAAATAAATGCACAAACAAGAAAGTTCGTTGAAGAAGGCATCACAGGCGAAAGTATTTATATTGTAAAACTTCGTGACAATGCCGTTGCATTAGAAGCAAGAGATATTCAGTCTCCACTTGCTCGTAGCTTGCAACAACAAGGTGTAAGCAAGATTTTTGAACACGGTAAGCCGTCTTCTCCTGCTGTAATCGACTATCAAAATAAGTTATTAACTAAGCAGCAATCGGTAATGCAGAGCGTGGCTTCAGTAACAGGCCGTACAGAAATGCGCCGCCAGTTTACTAAAGCAATCAATGGTTTCTCAGTAAAAATGACAGAAGCCGAAGCGCGCAGAGTGTCAGAGCTTGGCTCTGTTTCATCTGTTATGCGTTCAAAGAATTATGACCTTTTATCTGATGAAGGCCCTCGTCATATTGGTGCAGACCAAGTGTGGAATGGTACGAGCGTACCAAGCGGTATCAAAGGCAAAGGTGAAGGGCAAATCGTTGGTATTATCGATACCGGTATTAATTCAGATCACCCGTCTTTTGCAGAAGTTGGCGGCGACGGTTATGTTCACACTAACCCGCTCGGCGATGGTAACTTTTTAGGTGACTGTGTTGACGATGCAGAGTTCATCCAATGTAATAATAAATTAATCGGTGTACGTTCTTATGACATGATCACCGATGTGTTCTCTGAAATTATCCCAGGCTGGCCTGCAATTGGTGAAGATTACCAAGGGCATGGCTCGCACGTTGCGTCAACAGCAGCGGGTAACGTAGTTAAAAACGTACCATTAGTCACTGTTGGTGCTGGTGACCAATCAGATGGCATGGTGATTAAAGAAGATCTATTCCCAGAAATTTCGGGTGTGGCACCGCATGCAAATATTATTTCTTACCAAGTGTGTTACCCATCAAATGATATCGGTGCGAATGGCTGTCCGGGCGAAATATTACTAGCAGGTATCGAAGATGCGATTTCTGATGGTGTTGATGTTATTAACTTCTCAATTGGTGGTTCAGATTCAAACAGCTGGACAGACCCAGTACAACTTGCGTTTTTAGCAGCACGTGAAGCGGGTATTAACGTTGCGGCTGCGGCTGGTAACAGCGGCCAAGGGTGTGGTAGCGCAGAGTGTTTCGGCTATTTGGATAACTCATCACCTTGGCTTGCGCAAGTTGCAGCAACGACGCATGGTCGAAGTGTTGTGATTGAAACGCCGGTTGAATATGCAGGCTTTGCTGACGCATCAATGGGCTCTGAAGTGCCAAGCTGGTCAGAAATGGGTCTAACAGGTGGCTCACTTAACCAAACAGACATCACGGGTGTCGTTGTGTGGGCTAAAGACTATGCTGATGTGAATGGTGTTAAAGATGCGAATGGGTATTGTACTGCTGACTACCCAGCTGGCACGTTTGACTTTTACAAAGATGGCTCGCCAATTGTGGGTGCTGCAGAGGGTGAAACTAACGTAATCGTTATTTGTCAACGCCATGACCCTCAAGACCCTAATGCTAATGCACGTGGTGCAAAGTCTGATCACATCAAAGCAGGCGGAGCAGATGGTTTCATTATGTTTAACCGTAATAGAGACCAAGGGACAGTTGCTGAAGGCTACTCACTTCCAAGTGTTCACTTTACTTATGATCAGTGGAATGGTGTATACCCAAATGATGGTTTAGAGGATTGGGTTGATAGCTTCTCTGAAAAAGGCCACATGATCACCATTAAAGCAACCAATGTTGAGCGTATAGTTAATGCTGAAGATGCTGATTGGTTAGCGCCATTCTCTTCTCGTGGTCCGTCGTATCCAAACCGTGAAGTATTGGCTCCAGCCCTTGCAGCACCAGGTGTTGACATTTATGCGGCTTACGCTGATGAACATCCATTTGTTGCCACACCATACGGCACTGATTACTCAAGTTCTAGTGGTACATCAATGGCATCACCGCACGTTGCAGGTGCAATGACATTGCTACGCCAGGTACACCCAGATTGGTCAGCAACTGAAATTCAATCAGCATTATCAATGACTGCTGATAACGTGGTTAAATATCATCGTTTGAACAATGAAAAAGATACCATCGGTGAAGCGTCAGTTTACCGTGCTGGTGCAGGTCGTATTAATGTTGCTAATGCAGCTAAAGCCGGTTTTGTCATGGATGAGTCTGCGGAAAACTTTATTGCAGCAAACCCTGACAGTGGCGGTACACCACATAAGTTGAACATGCCAAATCTTGTTAATTTCTCATGTAAGCCAGAGTGTCAGTGGGTGCGTACCATTACAGCCACCGAAGATGGTACATGGACAGTAAGCAACGAAGAAGTTGTGAACTGGAATTTCGACATGAATAAGCAAATTCCACAAAATGGTATCAACTTTGAAATTACCCCTAATAAGTTCTCTCTAAAAGCGGGTGAAACACAAACCATTATTGTTAAAGCATCAATCATGGAAACACAAGATTGGTCAAGTAACTCAGAAGTAGAGCTGCACAGCAACCTACTGTTTAAAGCAGAAGAAGAGAACATTCCTGATGCGCGTTGGCCTGTTGTATTCAAATATGATCGTGGCGATTTACCAGCGAACCTAACAACCGTTGCACACTCTGATAAAGGCAGCTACGTTGTACAAGGCGTTGAGTTACCAGTTGTTTCATCACCTGTTGCACAAGCATATATGCCAGTTGAAGCAACTATAGATACGTTTGAATTACCAAAAGATAAAGACAATTTCTTCCCGTGGGCTTCTAATCGTACGGTTGAAGTAGACCCCGCTGATATACTTGATGAGGCTACCTATTCTAAGTTCATCACTGTGCCAGCTGATTCTAAACGCTTAGTCGTTGAAGTTGTGGGCGTAGAGTCTGAACTTGAAGGAAACTCTGACCGTGCTAACCCGCTTGTCTACATTGGTAAAGACTACAATGGTGATGGCGAAATTCAGATTGAAGATGAAATCTTGTGTGTCTCTGGTCACGTTGTATATAACAACTTCTGTAATATTAATAACCCAGAAGAAGGTGAATATTGGGCCGTTATTTATAACCCAGCGAAACAACGTAACCCTGACTTTATCGAAAAAATTCAAATTGCAACAGCCGTTGTTAGTAATGATGTAGCGGATACGCTTGACGTTACACTTCCTGCAAGTGATGGCGTAAACCCAGTTGATATGACAATCAATTGGGATATGAACATGAATGCAGGCGGTATTTACTACAGTGCAATCGACGCTGGTACATCAACCGTAAACCCAGATAACCTCGGGACTATTCCACTTCGCATTGAACGTGGTGTTGATGTTGTTGACGTAGCCGTAGGCACTGAAGCAGCTAAAGTCGGTGACTTAATTCCTGTTAGCTTTAATGTACTTGCGAATAACTCGGGTGCCGACCGTGAGTTCTCATTTGATATTGATGCGCCTGCAGGATTAAATTTCCACTCTGATCGCATTGAAATCTCAAGCACGTCAGATGTGGATGCTGAAGTTGTTGACGGTAAACTTGTTATCTCGGGTGTACAACCAGATACACGAGATGTTCAACCTGATTACCTTGTTACTAACAATGTAACCGATGAAATGTGTCGCCTTCCAAGTTTTGGTAATTCAAACCCAGGTGGTTATGTTAACTTATCTGATTTTGGTATTTTCCCAATGTTGTCGGGTTTCCAAGAAAATGGTCAAGCTAACTATGGCCGTGGTTGGATAATTCCAGTTAACACTTTATTCAATGGTGCATACGATAAAGTAAGCCTGTTTAATAATGGTGATGAAGTAAATATGTGGAATAACTTCATCCAAGTTAAAGGGATTGGTACGGTTGATACGCTAGGTGCGCGTTACCTTGTTCCAGCACATTTACGCTTCCCATATGAAAATGTTCCATACGAAAATATGGCACCACTTTGGCGTGGTTGGTCTATCACTGAATCATCTATCACCAAAGATGTTCTCTCTGTAGGTCTATCTGCATCTGAAGGTATCTCACTGGCTTCAACGGCAAATGGTTGGGCTATTATTGAGTGGGATAATGCATCTGACTACGGTAACGAGTTTGGCTTTAGAGGTCAGTACTCTTATGACCGTCGTGATAACTCATTCGATTTCCAATTAATTTTCAATGCTGAAACACGTTTTGGTAAGAATGAGCATGAAATCTACTATGCGTACGATAACATCGACTTTGGCAGTACAGGTACTCACGGTAGTATCGGTGTGCAAGGCTTTAAAGGCCAAGTATCAACATTTGGTCCATTAGGTGATTATTTAGGGGTTGATATTGCGTACGATAACATCGACGAAGTAGTAAAAGATGACTACATCGTGTGTATGGATTACGTTGGCCCTGAAATGTCTCAGTTCGAAGTAACGGCATGGGCTGAAGTACTCCCTTCTGCTGCAGGTCAAACATTGGCACTGAACACCATTGCAAATGTTGATGGCATCGAAGCAATCACTAAGCTTAATGAAATTACAGTACCAAGCAACATCACGGTTGTAGCGCTTGACGATATGGTAACCACAGAAGAAACAGCAATTAGCTTTGATGTTCACTATATTGATGAAACAAACTCGAAAAATGAAATTTC